>JAGCOF010000048.1 GCA_017645585.1 Bacteroidales bacterium | reverse complement strand
GGGCCGGCGTCGAGTTTGGTCTCCTGTGTATCCTCCCAATTGGCTTTGACGAAGGCGTTGCGGGGTGTCTGTTTCTTTGCCTCTTCAGCGACACGGAGGAAGCCAAGGTTGACGGCCTCTGCCATCTGCGCCGAGAGCTGGTTGATGAAAGCTATCTTGGCGCGGTGCTTCTGCTGCGCAGGAGAGCGGGGATTGGTGGGACGGTAGGGGTCTTTCTTAATCTGTTGGCCGTTGAGCACTACATATATCTTGTCGCCCCGACGGCCGTGCTCCAATCCGTTGGAATCAATCTTGGACATTGGCGTGTTATTTGCTTGTTGTGTACTTGTTATATGCTTGTTATTCCCTAGTTACATAGGTACGTCCCTATATTTACCCTAGAATTACCCTAGAGGTTCCCTATAATTAAGCTAGAGTTTCCAAAATAACGTAACATGATGAAGATTATTATCTCTTTAGAGATAATAATATATGTTGCTGAGGGTATGTTGGGGGATGTATGGGTGTCAGTTAGTGGCCTTCAACAACGGACTTTACTTCGTCTATGATCTGTTGGCAGCACTCGCGAGTCATCTTGGTGTTCATGCCGACGGTGATTAGATCCTCGTCGGTGGGGAGGCCTTTGAAGTTGACGGTGGTGGCATGCTTGCTGAGGGTCTGGTCATTAGTGAGGTCGTAGGCGGGGGCCAACTCCCAGCGGCCATCGCGGCAGAGGAAGCTGAAGTTGCGGGCATGATCGTCGAAGTTGCGGGCATAGTGGTTGAAGACCATGCGGCGGAACTGCTGCTCGACGGCTTCGGCCGACTGGGTGAGGAAGCCGGTGAGCTGCAAAAGGCTGTGGTAATCCATCTTGGGTGGCGTGAGGGGCTCGTTGAGCAAGCCGCTGGCGGTGGCCATGTGGAGGCGGTTGCCCTCGTCGTCAAGGTCGAACCGCCGTGTGGCGAAATATTTGCCTTCCATCAAACGGAACTCCGGCACCACGACGCCAGCCTTCCGTGCCAACTCGTTGTAGTGGTACTCCTGCTGCCCGATGTCGACAGAGTCGAAGGTGTGGCGGAATTTGACGAGCCAGTGGCCGCTCTCGTCGCTGTAGAGGCACTTAGGGCGCACGCCGCCGGAGTTGCCGCTGCCGGCCAGCAGCAAATCTGAACCTTCGTCGGTACGCTCAGAAAGCACCTCGAGGGCAAGGCTTTGCATTTCGTCGAGCGTGAGGGGCGATTGCCGTTCACCAATCTTGCTTTCGGGTACATAGCACAAGGCACCCATGCCGGAGTTCCCTACGATGCTGAGCCGCTGCACGGGGGTGAGGCTGCCGTAATCAACGCCTTCTCTTCGTAGCACTTTGCGGAGCAGATACTCGCCGTAGCCTCCGGGGAGGCTGTCCTCGAAGATGCCGAAATTGCCGGTGAAAGGCTGCCATGGGGCAGAGAAGAGGCCCGCCTTGAGCGGCAGCTGCAAGGGCGAGATGGAGAAGCCCTCGCGCAGCCAGGTGCGGTCGTACTCAAACTGGCAGCAGGAATGGTTGCCCATCGACAGGGTGCCCACCTTGCGGCCGTGATACATCACGCTGACGCTTAATACATTCTTTATCATACTCCGCGCTTTCTGTTCTTATTCTTGTTTATCTCCAGCAGCTCTTCCATGGTGTCGTATTTCGGCTCGGCAAGCAGCTGCATCAACTCCTCGGAATAGCCCAAGGCCTTTGCCAGCTTGACGTAAGACTCGAGCGAGATGGAGTGCTTAAGTTCGAAACGCTGTATGGACGATGCCGGCACACCGCTCATCGCCGCAAGACTCTTGGTGGAGAGCTTCCTCTCCAGCCGACGCGCTTTGAGGTTTTCCGCCAGCCGCTGCATGGTTACCTGTAGTGGATATGGGTCAAAAGTGTATGTACTATACATAATATATTATGTGTATATTGCTGTATTTATTTATAATACATCAAATATAATGTATTATTTATACTGCAAAGATACAAAAAATAATTGAAATTAGATGCAATTTTTCCACAAATTTCATCTATTTCAATACAATCTCATAATAAAAAAAAGCAGGGCATCCATCAGGGTGCCCTGCTTTGCTGTTAAGTCAACACTGACTTATTTGTACTCGGCGATGATGCCGGGGACCATGTCGGGGGTGAGACGGCCGTAGACCTTGTCGCCAATCATGGCGACGGGGGCGAGACCGCAGGCACCGACGCAACGGAGGGTATTCAGGGAGAACTTACCGTCGGGGGTGCACTTGCCAACCGGGATGTTCAGGTTGCGCTGGAAGGCATCCAGCACCTTCTCGGCGCCACGCACGTAGCAGGCGGTACCGAGGCAGATGTCGATGGGGTGCTCGCCCTTGGGCTCCATGGTGAAGAAGCTGTAGAAGGAGACGATGCCATAGACTTTAGCCACGGGGATGTTCAACTCGTGGGCGACGACTTCCTGGACCTCGGCGGGGAGGTAGCCGAACTTGCCCTGCACCTGGTGGAGGACGTTGATGACCTCACCGGCACGGTTACCAAAACTCTTGCAGATGTCTTTGATAACGTTGATTTTTTCTTCGGATATTTTGATGTTTGCCATATTCTTTTTATTTCCTGATTGCTTGATTGTTTGATTGTTTGAGTGGCTGCCGCGTTTGTTTTGACTGCGTAGCACTCAAGCATTCAAGCAATCAAGCATTCAAACATTCTACATTTATTTTGTGATCTCGACTTTGTCGCTCTTGTCGAAGTAGTGGGTGTGGAGCTGCTCGTGGCTGAGGTGGCCGCAGGGTTCACCGTAGTACTCCTTGTAGATGGCGATGATGTCGGGGTTCTCGTGGCTCTTGCGGATGGGCTTGCCAGCGTCCTCACGGTAGGTGGCTTCCATGCGCTTCTTGATGATGTCGCTCTTGCCGTGGTGGTAGGGCTGACCGGCACCGCCGATGCAGCCGCCCGGGCAGGCCATCACCTCGATGAAGTGGTAGCCGTTGGGGTTGCCGGCGCG
>JAGCOF010000047.1 GCA_017645585.1 Bacteroidales bacterium | reverse complement strand
TGGAAAATATAAGGACCTTTCTTTAATGAACGACTCATTGTTTCTTCTTTTTACTGAGTTACTTCTTTCTTCTTTCGACGATGTACTTGCTCGACTGCTTCTTGGGAGCGCGAGTCTTGTAGCCCTTGGCCGGGATACCTTTGCGCGAACGGGGATGTCCGCCGGTCTGACGGCCCTCACCACCGCCCATCGGGTGGTCGACAGGGTTCATGACAACGCCGCGGTTGCGCGGACGACGGCCGAGGTGACGGCTGCGACCGGCTTTACCGCCGACTTCCAGGTTGTGCTCAGGGTTGCTGACAATACCCACGGTGGCACGGCAGGCCTGAAGGACCATGCGCATCTCGCCGCTGGGCATCTTAATGATGGCATACTTGTCGTCGCGGGACATCAGCTGGGCGTAGGCACCGGCAGAACGGACCATCTTGGCACCCTGGCCGGGGCGAAGCTCGATGTTGTGAATCAGCGTACCGAAGGGGATCTCGGAGAGCAGCAGGGTGTTGCCGACCTCAGGGGCCACGCCGGCGCCCGACATTACGGTCTGGCCAACCTTCAAGCCCTGGGGGCAGAGGATGTAGCTCTTCTCGCCGTGCGAGTACTGGATGAGGGCGATGCGCGAGCTGCGGTTGGGATCGTACTCAATGCTCTTCACGATGGCGGGATCGTTGTCTTTGTTACGCTTGAAATCGACGAAGCGATACAGTTTCTTGTGGCCACCGCCGATATAGCGCATGGTCATCTTACCCTGATTGTTACGGCCGCCGCTTTTGCGAATACCGTAGACAAGGCTCTTTTCCGGCTTGGTGGCGGTGATGTCATCGTTGGTGACAATCAACTTGTGGCGCTGGCCGGGAGTTGTGGGGTTGATTTTCTTTAAAGCCATTTCTTTGTTTTCTTATTGGTCTCTTATCAGTCGACCTAACTATTATTAACTTGTTCTGTTTGTTTTACCGTGTTAGATGCTGGCGTAGAAGTCGATGCTGTCGCCTGCGGCGAGGGTCACGATGGCTTTCTTGAAAGCGTTCGTGCGGCCCGTGAGGAAGCCGGCCTTGGTGTAGCGCGACTTCACTTTGCCCGAGTAGTTCATGGTGTTCACATCAACAACCTTCACATTGTAGAACTGCTCCACGGCAGCCTTGATCTGGATTTTGTTGGCGCGTTTGTCAACGACAAAACCATAGCGGTTCTGGGCGGGAGCGGCGGCAATGCCTTTATTGCGCTGGATGCGGGTCTGGACCGGATTGGCGGCAGCCTCGGTCAGACGGGTCATCTTTTCACTGATCAGCGGTTTTACTATAATGTTCATCATTGTTAAACTTTCTTAAATCGTTATACTCACTTCCCTTATTTTGTTGCCAAAACGCGGTTGATTTCGTTCAATGAACCCTCACAAACGACAATATTGGAGGCGTTAACAATGTCGTAAGTATTTAATTGCGACACGTTTACAACCTTCACGTTCTTCAGGTTTCTGGCGGACAAAGATACGAAATTATTTTGATTTCCAAGCACAAAAAGTGACTTTTTATCATTCAATTTCAGATTATTGAGCACCTCAACCATCTTCTTGGTCTTGGGACCTTCAAACGTGAAGTCCTCGACAACAGTCATGGCGTTGCCGTTGGCCTTGTAGGAGAGAGCGCTGCGGCGGGCCAGACGTTTGACCTTGATGTTCAGTTTGAAGCGATAGTCGCGGGGCTTGGGTCCGAAGATGGTACCGCCGCCGACGAAGACGGGGCTCTTCAAATCGCCCGAACGGGCACCGCCGGTGCCTTTCTGACGTTTCAGCTTGCGGGTGCTGTGAGCGTTCTCGCTGCGTTCTTTTGCTTTGTGGGTGCCCTGACGGTTGTCAGCCAGATACTGCTTCACATCGAGGTAGATGGCGTGGTCGTTGGGCTCGATGGCGAAGATAGAATCCTCGAGGTTGATGGTTCTACCGGTTTCGCTTCCGTTGATATTATAAACTTTTAACTCCATGTCTGATTAGCTCCATCTTTCAAGTTTGACAATAGAACCCTTGGGGCCGGGGACAGAACCCTTGACAAGCATAAGGTTCTTCTCGGCGATAATCTTCACCACCTGGAGGTTCTGCACCTTCACGCGGTGGTTGCCCGTTTGGCCGGCCATGCGCATACCCTTGAAGATACGCGAGGGATAGGACGATGCGCCGATCGAACCGGGGGCGCGCAGACGGTCGTGCTGACCGTGGGTTTTGTCGCCTACACCGCCGAAGCCGTGACGGGTGACCACACCCTGGAAACCTTTACCTTTCGAGGTGCCGACCACATCGACGAACTCACCTTCCTGGAACACGTCGACGGTGAGCACTTCACCGTATTTCTTCTTGTGACCCTCCTCGAAGCGCGAGAACTCGGCGAGGTACTGCTTCGGGGTGGTGTTGGCTTTGGCGAAGTGGCCGCGCATGGGTTTGTTGGTGCGGCTTTCCTTCTTCTCGCCAAAAGCGAGCTGGATGGCCTCGTAGCCATCTTTCTCAATCGTTCTTACTTGTGTAACCACACAAGGACCAGCTTCAATCACTGTGCACGGAATCTGTTTTCCGTCGGCATCAAAAAGACTGGTCATTCCAATTTTCTTTCCGATTAATCCTGACATTTCTTTAGTTGGATTCTTTTAATTTGTTAGACATTCAGCTTATCTGTCGTGACATAGGCTGATTAAATTCACACTTTGATTTCGACTTCCACACCGCTGGGGAGCTCGAGCTTCATCAGGGCGTCGATGGTCTTGGCGCGATCGTTGATCTCGATGTCCATCAGGCGCTTGTAGGTGTTGAGCTCGAACTGCTCACGCGACTTCTTGTTGACGAAGGTCGAGCGGTTCACGGTGAAAATCTTTTTGTTGGTAGGCAGTGGGATGGGTCCATTGACCACTGCGCCAGTCATCTTAACGGTCTTCACAATCTTCTCGGCCGATTTGTCGACGAGGTTGTGGTCGTAAGATTTGAGCTTGATTCTGATTCTTTGACTCATTGTTATTTATTTTTTAATTATTTTTGTTCGTTAATATGGCTTCCTGCTGGTCGCGTGTCAGCTCGGCATAGTGCGAGAACTCCATCGTGGAGTTGGCGCGACCGGAAGTGATGGTGCGTAGCGCTGTGACGTATCCGAACATCTGTTCCAGCGGCACTTTGGCATGGATGGCTTGCACGCCCACTTTGGCGGTAATATTCTCCAGCACGCCGCGGCGGCGGTTCAGGTCGCCGGTGACGTCGCCCACATAGGCGTCGGGCGTCAGCACCTCGAGCTTCATAATGGGCTCCAGCAGCACGGGGTTGGCCTTGCGGCAGGCGGTCTTGAAGCCTATCTTGGCGCACAGCTCGAAGCTCAGCTGGTCGCTGTCCACAGGGTGGAACGAGCCATCGATGATGCGCACCTTCATGCTGTCCATCGGATAGCCGGCCAGCACACCGTTCTGCATGGCTTCCTTGAAGCCCTTCTCAATGGCGGGGATGTATTCCTTCGGGATATTGCCACCCTTGACCTCGTTGATGAACTGCAGGCCCACGAAGCCCTCGTCGGCAGGACCGATTTCGAACAGCACGTCGGCGAACTTACCCTTGCCGCCGGTCTGTTTCTTGTAGATTTCATGGTGCTGCACGGTGGTGGTGATGGCCTCTTTGTAGGCCACTTCGGGACGGCCCTGGTTGACGTCCACGCCGAACTCGCGGCGCATACGGTCGATGATGATGTCCAGGTGCAATTCGCCCATACCGCTGATAACGGTCTGGCCGCTCACCTCGTCGGTCTTCACGCGGAACGTGGGGTCTTCCTCCGCCAGCTTCATCAGGGCGTTGGTCATCTTGTCCATGTCGGCCTGCGTGTGGGGCTCCACGGCGATGCTGATCACCGGCTCGGGGAACTTCATTGACTCCAGCACGATGGGGTGCTGCTCGTCGCAGAGGGTGTGACCCGTCTTGATGTCCTTGAAGCCCACGGCGGCGCCAATGTCGCCCGCCTCGATGCGGTCGAGGGGGTTCTGCTTGTTGCTGTGCATCTGCATGATGCGCGAGATGCGCTCCTTCTTGCCGGTATTGGCGTTGTATACATACGAGCCGCTCTCGAGCGAGCCGCTGTACACGCGGAAGAAGCAGAGGCGTCCCACATATGGGTCGGTGGCAATCTTGAAGGCGAGGGCCGAGAAGGGGGCTTTCACGTCCACCTTGCGGCTCTCTTCCTTTTCGTTCTTGGGGTTGATGCCCATCACCTCGGGTTTGTCCAGAGGGCTGGGCAGGAAAGCCGCCACAGCGTCGAGCAGCGTCTGTACGCCTTTGTTCTTGAAGGCGGAGCCGCACATCACGGGCACTATCTTGCGGGCCAGGGTGGCCTTGCGTATTTCGGCAATGATGTCGTCGGCGGTGATGCTGTCGGGGTCGTCGAAGAACTTCATCATCAGTTCCTCGTTCTCCTCGGCCACACCTTCCACGAGCATCTGGCGGTATTCGGCCACGGTGTCCTTCAGGTCTTCGGGCATCGGTATCTCCTCGAAGTGCTGGCCGTTGGAACTCTCGTCCCACACCAGCGCCTTGTTCGAAATCAGGTCGACCACACCTTTGTAGAGGTCTTCCTGACCGATGGGTATCTCGATGGGGATGGGGTTGGCACCCAGGCGCTCCTTGATCTGTTTCACCACGCCGAAGAAGTCGGCACCCGCGCGGTCCATCTTGTTGATGAAGGCGATGCGGGGCACCTCGTACTTGTCGGCCTGGCGCCAGACGGTCTCGCTCTGGGGCTCCACGCCGCCCACGGCGCAGAAGATGGCTATGGCGCCATCCAGCACGCGCAGCGAACGCTCCACCTCGACGGTGAAGTCCACGTGACCCGGAGTGTCGATGATGTTGTACTTGTAGCGGTTGTTATGCCATTCCCAATACACGGTGGTGGCGGCGGAGGTGATGGTGATGCCACGCTCCTGCTCCTGCACCATCCAATCCATCGTGGCCGAGCCCTCGTGCGTCTCACCGAGCTTGTAGTTCTTGCCGGTGTAGAACAATATGCGCTCCGTCGTCGTCGTCTTGCCGGCGTCGATGTGGGCCATAATGCCGATGTTGCGTGTGTAGTGGAGATCTGACATTTGCTATATATAATATATATGTTACGCGCGGAAATGCGAGAAAGCCTTGTTGGCGTCGGCCATACGGTGGATGTCCTCCTTGCGCTTGAAGGCGGCACCCTCTTCCTTGTAAGCGGCCTGGATTTCGGCGGCCAGCTTGAGGGCCATGGTCTTCTCACTGCGTTTGCGCGAGAAACCGATGAGGTTCTTCATGCCGATGCTCTGCTTGCGCTCGGCGCGGATCTCGGTGGGGATCTGGAAAGTGGCACCGCCGATGCGCTTGCTGCGCACCTCAACGCTGGGCGTCACATTGGCCAGGGCCTTCTTCCACACCTCGAGACCGTCCTCTTTCGTACGCTCGCTAACCACGTCGATTGCATCGTAGAAGATGCGGTAGGCGATGGTCTTCTTGCCACCCATCATCAGGTTGTTGACGAACTTCGTCACCTGCACGTCATTGTATTTGGGATCCGGAAGGATGATTCTTTTCTTGGGCTTAGCTTTTCTCATTGCTAATGTGCTTTTAACTTTTAACTCTTAACTTTTAACTCTTAACTGACATTTACTTGCCGGCTTGTTTCGGACGTTTGGCACCGTATTTCGAGCGGCGCTGGCGACGGCCGTCCACTCCGCTGGTGTCCAATGCACCGCGGATGATATGATAACGCACGCCGGGGAGGTCCTTCACACGGCCTCCGCGGATCATCACGATCGAGTGCTCCTGCAGGTTGTGACCCTCACCCGGGATGTAGGCGTTGACCTCCTTGCCGTTGGTCAAACGCACACGGGCCACCTTACGCATGGCCGAGTTAGGTTTCTTGGGGGTGGTGGTGTACACACGCGTGCAGACACCGCGACGCTGCGGGCAGCTGTCGAGGGCGGGAGACTTGGACTTGTACTCCATCTGCTGACGTCCTTTGCGAACTAATTGCTGAATTGTTGGCATTTTTTCTTTCTTGTTTTTATTTTTATTACTTGATTTTCAGTCTCGTTTCAGGGCACAATGGGCCCAAAAAGGAATTGCAAAATTACACCTTTTTTTCAAACCCACCAAGCGTCTGCTGTTTCAAAGAGTGTTAAAAAAACTTAAAATCTTATGCAGGTATTAGTAACCAATCTGTTACAAAAATATTTTAACACTTTAAAAGCGCACTTTTCTGTAAGTTTTCAACAAAAAACGGCCCGCACCGCGAGCCGTTTTCAACAGGTTTTGCACAAATTACTTATTGTGGCGATTAAGCCCGAAAGGATTGTTGCGCCATCTCTCTGTATTATTTACTTTGTGTTGCCCCTTGTAGCCAGAAACAATCACATTGTCAATGGTCATGTAATACATATCGGTAATGTTATGATGACGGAAAGCGATGCTAAGGTTTTGTCCAGCATAAGCACTCAGGTTTATGGTGCGGGTAGTGGGATCAACGCTGGGAACATATTCACTTAACAGGGTGGCTGTGGGGTAGAAAGTGCCGTAATTCACTGTGCCAACGTAAACCGTGTAATGCTCTGCATAATAGTTGGCGTCAATACCACCGACCTGATATGTCAGTATGGCACCGTTGGGGATAGTAATCCTCGGGCTGACTAAATAGTTGTCAGGGGTAAGGGCTCCCACATCGTTTCTGTACGAGGCAGACATTGCGCATGGGTAGGGGTCACTCTCTTCACCACTACTAAGCGCCAAGGTGTTCTCCCATCTGTACCCATCGCCATCAGCATCAATGTTTGTCCATGTGGAGGGAATGCCGTTTTCGAAGGTCTCGTAAATGTTGGTGGGAAGACCACTGCCACCGTCCGAGAAGATAGCTGTGTAGTTGGCGTTGCTGTTCACCGTGAAGGTGCGCGGGTTTT
Source organism: Bacteroidales bacterium (assembly GCA_017645585.1). GTDB lineage: Bacteria > Bacteroidota > Bacteroidia > Bacteroidales > P3 > Colimorpha. The sequence continues at coordinate 22,948 of JAGCOF010000047.1, read as the reverse complement.
GTGAACTGCCGTCATTCCATGATTGGAAGTTATAACCATACCACGCATACGCATAAATCGCGGCCATTGTGCCGGCGGCGTATGCCCCGCCTCCATAGACATAGCCCCAATCATCGTTGTTTTCTGTCGCTTTCACATAGTACACTTGGGGTATCTGGGTGGCTCCCGAATTGTCAGAATAGGTAAAATAGGTCGTGTAAGTATTATCGTCTGAGGAACTTGAATATGATTCAGTGTAGTGCTCTGTGCAGGACGTCGGGTAGTCGCCATTGTAGGTGAAGGTGTAAGAATCGGTGTAACTATTGCCGTCGCTATATTGTCGTGTTTCTAAAATCACATTGTTGGCTGACAGCCAGGAGTAGTCGCCGTCCCACAGTTTTAATGCAGTCGGAAATGTTGAATAAACAGATTGCTTCGAGTCGTAGGTATAGTTGGTCGTTCTATACAGACTGCCGTTTTCATATTCTTGTTCTGAAACTACATTGTTTCCGGACCAAGTAAAGTATGTGGTAGAGTTATCTCCATCGTCATCAATATGTGTGGCGCTCTGCAACTGTCCGTTGTTAGAGTAGGTGTAGTTGGTTCTGCTCCACCCTGAGTAACTGCCATCTATCACAGTTCGGTACATTTCAGTGATTTGCGCGCCGTTGTATGTGAAATAGACGTTTGCTTGATACCCGCTTTCGTTTATTCTAATCTCTGTCAGGTTGTTGCCATTATAGACGAAAGTATAGGGAGAAGTCTCTTCGTATGTAACGCCATCCTCATACCCTCCCCCTGTTATGCCCGTTAGGTTACTTCCAGACCAAGAGAGCCCTGTCCAATAATAATAACCGGATGTGTTTTGGAGGCTGCCATTTTCGTAGTGTTTGAAATAGGAAAGGCTGGTCATCTTCGTCAGTTTCTTTCCACCGCCGCCGTTGTTGCTGTTGTGGTTACTGTCGTCGTCGTCGCTGCACGCTGCAAAACATACGACCATCGCCATCAAAGCAACCATTCTGATTAATAGTCTTTTATTCATCTTGCAAAAGCACTTGTCCGTGTCGTGCGCAACTTTTGTCGCGTGTACCGATGGTTACGCGTGGTTATTATTGTGTTTTGTTTTTCAGTTAGATAGCAAAAATATCTGTTTTTTTTTACTTACCGCAAAGGTACAAACATTTTTCGACATATGCAAACTTTTTTATGCCCCAATGTAATCAAAAAATCAAATTTATAAGATTTATAGATTACCGCCGCAGGCGGGGAGGCTAAGAAAAACAGATTTATGTCGTGCACGATGTATTTTTGGGTGGCCGGTAACCGGTGGTCGGTGGCTGGTGATTGGGGGCGACAACGGAGACAACCAAGACAACTTGGCTGGTGCCACCTGCATCGGCGCTGATAACTGAACGGGAAAGATGGGATTTTGCGCGCAATGGGTTGGTTATAAGTACCGTATAAATCCAGGATGACTCCGAGGTGACTCCGACTGATGTCCGTTTGTTGTCCGCTTGTTGTCCGTTTGTTGTCCCATTATAAAACGGACAACAATGGGACAACAATGGGACAACAATGGGACAACAGTGAGTGTTAGGGCGGCGTTAGAGCGGAGGTGAAAGGTGAGAGGTGAAAGGTGAAAAAAAGAAAAACTACCGGCCACCGACTACCATTTATGTCGTGCACGACATAAATTTTTTGTTGTATATAAGATATTTTATGTATATTTGCAAGTTAAAACCGAAGAGGATGCAGTTTAAAGACATTGTAGGACAACGAGATGTGATTAACCGGCTGACGGAAATCATCGACAGCGGGCGCGTGAGTCACGCTCAGTTGCTGCTGGGCGACGAGCGCGACGGGAGCCTGCAGCTGGCGTGGGCCTATATGCAGTATCTGTGCTGCAGCCACCGTGTGCACCACGAACAGGGCGACCTGCGGGCCGACTCGTGTGGCGAGTGTCCGGAGTGCAAGAAAATCAGTCAGTTGATGCATCCCGACCTGCATTTTGTCTTCCCCAATCCGCCCAACGGGTCGCCGTCGGTGAGCAGCGACGACTATATGGCCGAGTTCCTGGCGTTTCTGCGCGAGCGCAAGGCCTTGGGGACGCTGGACGATTTCAACCGCTATTTGGACCGCGACATCAAGACGACGATGATCCGCGAGAGCGACGCGGCCAACATCGTGCGGACGCTGGGCATGAAGTCCTACGAGGGCGGCTGGCGCATGCTGGTCATCTGGCGCCCGTCGAAGATGAACAAGGAGGCGGCCAACGAGCTGCTGAAGACATTGGAGGAGCCTATGCCCCAGACGCTTATCCTGCTGGTGGACGACAGCACCGAGGAGCTGCTGCCCACGATTGTGAGCCGTGTGCAGCAGGTGAGGCTGAAGTCGGAGGGTGGAGAGCGTAAGCCGGAGAACGCCGAGTACGGGCCGCTGCTGGTGGATTGGCTGCGCATGCTGTTCAAGTTGAAGATGAAGGAATTGGCCAGCCAGGTGGAGAAGATGGCCGCCCTGGGGCGCGAGGAGCAGAAGCAGTTCCTGACCTATGCGCTGGGGGTGATGCGCGACTGCTTCCTGAAGTCGGCCGCGGGCCTGCCGTGCAGCTTGGGTTCGGGCGATGAGAAGTTCGATGCCATGTTCCCCAACATGGTCACCGTCAACAATATAGAGTTGATCAACGATGCGTTGAACGACGCGCTGTTCGCCATCGGGCGCAACGCCTACGGCAAGATAGCGTTCATGGAGTTGTCGTTCCGCATCAGCAAAGCACTGAAGAAGAGGTGAGAGGTGAAAGGTGAGAGGTGAAGAGACAAACAATAAACGAGACAATGGAAGAAAACAAAGATAAAGAGCTGGAGCCGAAGCCTGTGGTGGCGATGCCCGACGATGTGGAGGAGGTGGCCAGCAAGGAGGACATTGAGGCCTTCATGCGTGAGCGCCGCAAGGCACGTGAGGAGAAGAAGACGCGCGTGGAGCGCGAGAACCCCGAGGTGGAGGAGTATCACAGCGAGGAGAACTCGCTGGATCCCTATCTGGACCCCGACCCCGAGATACCGTGGGTGAAATACGACGAGCCCGTCTACCTGAGCCGCGGCTGCAACCACTGCCCCAAGAGCTATGTGCCCGTGGGCCAATGCGAGCGGCAGAGCTGCTCGAAGGTGACCTGCACCAATTGGCTGAGCGGCATCCGCCAGCCCACCGAGCGCCCGTTCGACTGTGTGGAGGTGCGCTTCAAGAACAACCACAAGGACTTCTACCGCCTGCCCGACGGGTTGGAGGTGACGGAGGGCGACATTGTGGCGGTGGAGGGTCAGCCGGGTCACGATGTGGGCATCGTGTGCCTGACCGGCGAGCTGTGCCGTCTGCAGATGCGCAAGCGCCGCATCAACCCCGAGTCGGAGAATATACGCAAGCTCTTCCGTCGCGCCAAGGACACCGACATCGACCGCTGGGCCCTGTCGCTGCGCGAGGAGCGCAACGCGCTGCTGCGCACGCGCCAGATTGTGGCCGACATGGGGCTCGACATGAAGGTGAACGACGTGGAGATGCAGGGCGACCACTCGAAGGCCATCTTCTACTACACGGCCGACGCGCGTGTGGACTTCCGCGAGCTGATCAAGGTGCTGGCCGAGGAGTTCCATGTGCGCATCGAGATGAAGCAGATCGGTGTGCGCCAGGAGGCCGGCAAGGTGGGCGGCCTGGGCACCTGCGGCCGCGAGTTGTGCTGCTCCACGTGGCTGACGACTTTCAAGAGCGTGACCACCAGCGCCGCCAAGGTGCAGCAGATTATGCCCAACCCGCAGAAGCTGGCCGGACAGTGTGGCAAGCTGAAGTGCTGCCTCAACTTCGAGTACGAGGTCTATGCCGACGCGCTGAAGAAGTTCCCGCCGGCGGGCCAGGCCATCCGCTTCCAGAAGGGGCTGGCGCTGTACAAGAAGACCGACGTCTTCCGCGGCATCATGTGGTATGCCTATGAGGGCGAGAACGACCTCATAGCGCTGCCGGCCGAGAAGGTGAAGGAGATTATAGAGATGAACCGCCAGCAGCAGTACCCCGAGCGCATGGAGGACTACCAGGTGGAGCTGATGTCCACCTCGGCCCTGGCGCAGGAGAGTACCGACGAAGAGGTGGAGCGCGAGATACGGCGCTTGGCCGAAGGCGGCAACGGCGTGGTCGGCGAAGAAAACGGCGACCGGAAAGCGGAGCGCGGGGACCGGCGACCGGAAAACGGCGACCGGCAGAAGGGCGAGCGTCGCGGCGACCGTCAGCGCAAGGGCGACCGCAACGACCGCGAGCGTCAGCAGAAGCCCCGCAACAACAACGGTGGCAGCAACAACAATAACAACGGTGGCGGCAACCGCCAGCAGAACAAGCCCCGCCGTGAGGGCAACGAGGGTGGCAACAGCCCCCGCCGCAGCGGTGGACGCGACCGGAGGAGTTGAGAGGTGAAAAGTGAAAAATGAAAAGTGAAAAATGAGAAGTGAAAAAGGAAAAAGGAGAAATGAAAAAGGAAAGAGGCCTGCGCTTCGTCAGCCTGTTTTCCATTTTCTGTCTTTCGTTTTTCATCTTCGTTGCTTGCGACGGCAGCGTCTTCTACGACGAGAGCCGCCGCGTGGACGAGCAGGGCTGGCTGCCCGAGGAGAGCGTCGACTTCGACGTGACGGTGGACGACACCAACCGCATCTTCAACTTCCTGGTGGAGGTGCGCAACAGCATCAGCTACCCTTACAGCAACACCTTCCTCTTCATCCGCACCACCTTCCCCGACGGCAGCATGGCGCAGGACACGCTGGAGTATCCGCTGGCCGACCCCTCGGGCCGCTGGTATGGCAAGCGCACGGGCCGCTATGTGGACACGCGCTACTACTTCCGCCGCAACGCCCTCTTCCCGATGGAGGGCACTTACCGCTTCTCGCTCAGCAACGGCATGCGCGACAGCGCCATTGCAGGGCTGCGCGACATCGGTTTCCGCATTGAATACAGCAATATGAAATAACTATCATGGCTAAGAAAAACAACGGCAGACCCAAGTATATCAAGACCATGTGGCTCGTCTTCGGCGGGCTGTGGGTCTTCATCTTCCTGTTCTTCACCCTCCTGTCGCTGGGCTGGCTGGGTTTCATGCCCTCGTTCGAGGAGCTGGAGAACCCGCGCAGCCTGCAGGCCTCCGAGGTGTTGAGCGCCGACGGCGAGGTGCTGGGCTTCATAGGCTTGGAGAACCGGAGCAACGTGACCTACGACCAGATTTCGCCCAACCTCGTCAACGCCTTGGTGGCTACCGAGGATGTGCGCTTCTATAAACATTCGGGTATCGACTCGCGCAGTCTTTTCCGCGTGCTTTTCAAGACCGTCATCGGGCGCCACGGCTCCTCGGGCGGCGGCTCGACCATCACCCAGCAGCTGGCCAAGAACCTCTTCCCCCGCGGCCACAAGAGCAAGATAGGCGTGGTGTTTGTCAAGTTCAAGGAGTGGGTGGTGGCCGTCAAGCTGGAGCACAACTACTCCAAGCAGGAGATATTGGCCATGTACTTCAACACGGTGGACTTCGGCAGCAACGCCTATGGCATCAAGACCGCCAGCAAGACCTTCTTCGACAAGACGCCCTCGGAGCTCGACGTGGACGAGGCCGCCCTGCTGGTGGGCTTGCTCAAGGCTCCCACTACCTACAGCCCCATCCTGCACCGCGACCGCGCGCTGGAGCGCCGCAACACGGTGCTGCACCAGATGCACAAATACAACTACCTCAGCGATGAGGACTATGCCGCCTACAAGGAGAAGCCCATCGACATGAGCAATTACTCGCCCCAGAGCCACAACGACGGCCTGGCCACCTACCTGCGCGAGTATCTGCGCACCTACATGAAGGACTGGTGCAAGCACCACCGCAAGAAGAACGGCGAGTACTACGATGTGCACAAAGACGGCCTGAAGATATACACCACCATCGACAGCCGCATGCAGCGCTATGCCGAACAGGCTGTGCGCAAGCACTTCAGCGAGGAGATACAGCCTGCCTTCGATCGCGAGTTGAAGAACCGCAAGGGCAACCCCTTCTGCGACATCACCAAGGAGCAGCAGGAGAAGTTCCTCACCCAGGCTATGAAGAACAGCGACCGCTACCGTGCTCTGAAGGCCGAGGGATTGAGCCAAAAGGAAATACGGGCCAAGTTCGACGAGAAGGTGAAGATGCGTGTCTTCAGTTGGAAGGGCAACAAGGACACCGTTATGTCGCCTTGGGACTCGCTGATCTACTGCAAGAAGTTCCTCAACGCGGGCCTAATGAGCGTCGAGCCCGGCACAGGCTATGTGAAGGCCTATGTGGGCGGCATCAACTACCGCTACTTCAAGTATGACAATGTGCAGAGCCACCGCCAGGTGGGCTCCACTTTCAAGCCTTTTGTCTACACGATGGCCCTGCAGGACCTGGGCATGTATCCTTGCACCGAGGTGCCCAACTCGCAGGTGTGCTTCGAGGTGTGGAACGCCCCCGATTGGTGTCCCAAGAACAGCACGCATGAACGTGAGGACGAGATGGTGACGCTGAAGTGGGCGTTGGCGCACTCGGTGAACTGGGTGTCGGCCTACCTGATGAAGCAGGGGTCGCCCGACCAGGTGATTGATATAGCCCGCAAGATGGGCGTGCGCAGCCCCATCGACGCGGTGCCCGCCATCGCTGTGGGCACCCCCGAGATTACCGTCTACGAGATGGCCGGCGCTATGGCCACGTTCGCCAACAAGGGCGAGTATGTGGAGCCTATCTTTGTGACCCGCATCGAAGACAACAAGGGCATGGTGCTCGAGCGCTTCACGCCCCAGCGCAGCGAAGCCCTCGACGAGCAGACGGCCTACATGATGATTGAGCTGATGAAGGGTGTGGTGCAGAGCGGCACCGGTGTGAGGCTCAACTACAAGTACCACCTCAACAACTACTCCACAGCCATTGCCGGCAAGACGGGCACCACGCAGAACAACTCGGACTGCTGGTTTGTGGGCATCACGCCCAAGTTGGCCACCGCGGTGTGGACCGGTGGCGAGTTGCGTAGCATCCACTTCCGCAACATGACCTATGGACAGGGTGCCGCCATGGCCCTGCCCATCTTCGGCTACTACATGCAGAAAATCTACGAGGACAACAAGCTCAACTTCTACCGAGGCGACTTTGAGCGGCCTGCGGTGCCCATCGAGATGGACTGCTCCAACTTCCAGCAGGAGATTGAGAACGAAGGCTTCGAGTGGGACTTTTAAGAATTGAAAATTGAGAATTGAAAGTTGAAAGTTAATCTTTTAGGACAGACGTTAGTTCAGTTGCAGGAACTCTGCGCCCAAGAGGGCTTCCCGCGCTTCACGGCCAAGCAGTTGTGCGATTGGCTGTACCGCAAGCGTGTGGACAGCATCGATGCAATGACCAACCTCTCGCTGGCTCAGCGGGCCCGGTTGAACGAGCTGGCTTATATCGGCCGCGAGACGCCGGTGCGCTGCCAGGTGTCGAAGGACGGCACCAAGAAGTATCTCTTTGAGGTTGGAGACCGAGCTTTTGTCGAGGCAGTCTATATCCCCGAGGAGGAGCGCGCCACGCTGTGTGTCAGCTGCCAGGTGGGCTGCAAGATGGGCTGCCGCTTCTGCGTCACCGGTCAGCAGGGCTTCCACGGCAACCTCAGCGCCGGCGACATCCTCAACCAACTCTTCTCCATCCCCGAGTTCGAGCAGCTGACCAATGTGGTCTTTATGGGCATGGGCGAGCCGATGGATAACCTCGACGCTGTGCTGGCCGCCACCGAGGTGTTGACCGCCCCGTGGGGTCTCGGCTGGAGCCCCAAGCGCATTACGGTCAGCACGGTGGGTATCCTTCCAGGCCTCAAGCGCTTCCTGGACGAGAGCCAATGCCACCTGGCCGTCAGCCTGCACAACCCTGTCGCTCAGGAGCGTCAGCAGATGATGCCTGTGCAGAAGGCCTATCCGCTGAACGAGGTGCTGGCGCTGTTGAGGCAGTATAATTGGAGCGGCCAGCGGCGTCTGTCGTTCGAATACACCATGTTCCGCGGCCTGAACGATGACCAGGCGCATGCCGCCAAGTTGGTGGAGGCTCTGAAGGGTCTGGATTGCCGTGTGAACCTGATACGCTTCCATGAGTCGCCCGAGGCCCCCTACAAGACCTCCCTGCCGTCGACCATCGCGGCCTTCCAGAACTATCTAAACCGTAACGGCATCATCTGCACCCTGCGCGCTTCGCGCGGGCAGGACATCGATGCCGCCTGCGGTCTGTTGGCGGGCAAAGAATAATTATAGTTCGCGTGCGCCGTCGCCGATGCTGACGGGGATGGGATGGCAGTCGACGCCAAAGCGGCCGCGGTAGGTCTGCTGCACTTCGTTGAGGAAGTTGTCGTAGAGTTCGTTGCGCAGCAGGTTGATGGTGCAGCCGCCAAAGCCGCCGCCCATCAGGCGGGCACCGCTGACGCCAAGTCGCCGCGCCTCGTCGACAAGGAAATCCAGCTCGGGGCAGCTCACCTCGTAGTCTTTGCTCAAGCCCTCGTGTGTCAGATACATCTGTCGGCCCACCTCCTCGTAGTCGTTGCGCTCGAGGGCGCCGCAGACGGATAGCACGCGGTCCACCTCGCCCAGCACGTAGCGGGCGCGGTGGTAATCCTCGTTGTTGAGCTGCGGTTGCAGGGTCTTCAACTGCTCCCAAGAACAATCGCGCAGAGTCTCCACTCCGGCCAGCGCTGCCACGCGCTCGCACGAGGCGCGTCGCTCGTTGTAGGGCGAGCCCACCAGCTCGTGCTTCACGCAGCTGTTGATGAGCAACAAGCGGTAGCCGTCGGGGTGCCAGGGGAAGTATTGGAACTCGCCGCTGCGGCAGTCGAGGCGCATCAGGTGCTCTGCGCGGCCGTGCATGGAGGCGAATTGGTCCATGATGCCGCACTTGACGCCCACATACTTGTGCTCGGTGGCCTGTCCGATGCGGGCCAGCGTCATGCGGTCGAGGTGGCCGCCGAAGAGGTCGCAGAGGGCGAAGGCGAAGCAGCTCTCCAGGGCTGCCGACGAGCTCATGCCGGCACCCAGAGGCACGTCGCCGCCATAGACGGCATCGAAACCTTCTACTATTACGCCGGCGGCCATCAGCTCGCGCACTACGCCATAGACGTAGCGGAAGTTGACGTCGGCGGGTCCCTCAAGGTCGGTGAGGTCGAAAGAGCAGCTGCGCTGCAGGTCGACGGCGTAGAGGTGCACTTTGGGCGAGTTGTTGGGCCGCATCACGGCGCTGATGCCCTGCGTGACGGCTCCAGGGAAGACAAAGCCGCCGTTGTAGTCGGTGTGTTCGCCGATGAGGTTGATGCGCCCGGGGGCGAAATAAGGAATGCCCTCGCCGCCGAAGTGGCTGCCAAAGGCTTGCTGCAGGATGGTGGTGTCTATCATTCTTTTAGGGGGTTCTTTGGGTCAACGGTGATTATGCGGGTGGCTTTCGTGAGGGTGTCGCCCGATTGGCTGGCGGGGGTGCCGGGCAGCTGCACCTGTATCTCGCCGATGGCCTCGACAGGTGCCTGTACACGCCCATCTTTGCCGCCGATTTGGCGCACTATCTCGTCTACACTATTGGAGGGAGTCCCTATGTCTATCACGGGAATGGCGCCATCAATCAATGTTGAATTGGAGTCGGCGCTCAGGCCTATGTCACGCACTGTGAAGCCCGCGCGGTCGATAGTGATACTCTGCATGAGGTGGCGGTAACCGAGGGTGGAGACTTCCAACGTGTAGTCGCCGCAGGGGACCTTCTTGATGGTGTAGAGGCCGTCGAAGTCGGTCGTTGTAGCCCCTATCTGCTTGTTGTCCTTTTTGAGGATGACGTTGACAAACGGCAGCGTTTCGCCGGTCTTGAGGTCAATCACCGTGCCTTTCAGCGTGCTGACGCACGTCTCGTTGCAGTCGATGGTGTTGCAGTCCTGCTGCGTGGTGTTGGGTTTCACGCACTGCGCCTGTGACGTGGCAGACAATGCCAGCGCTATGCCGGTTATGGTGGCCACCTTGCCGACAGAGATACGCTTGGCCAACTCACGTTCCAGGTAGCGCATTTCGGCCTCGCAGTGCGGGCAGGTGCCCTGGCACTCGCCTTTATAGGTACACTCTTTTATCTCAAGAGGGATGTCATTCTCTTCCGCAATGCGGCGGCGCACTGCTTTCAGCTCATTGCAGATGTTCTTCCCGCGGTTCATTGGAAGCGGAACAGGGTGGTGCTGTGGAAGGGATGGCCGGGGACCAGATAGCCTGTGCTCTCGGGCCAACGGTGGTTGGGCGAGTCGGGGTATTGCTGCGTTTCAAGGCATACGGCGCTGCGCACGGGATAGCTGACCCCTCCCTTGCCCTGCACGCCGTCGAGGAAGTTGCCGGTATAGAGCTGCAGGCCTGGGGCGTCGGTGCAGATTTCAAGGCTGATGCCTGTCACGGGGCTGCTGAGCCTTGCGCTGACGTGGTCGAGGGAGGGCTGCCGCAGCACATAGTTGTGGTCATAGCCGCGGCCGATACACAGCTGCGGGTCCTCGGCATGGATGTCCTGTCCGATGGGCTTGGCGGTGCGGAAATCAAAGGGGGTGCCCCCGACGGGTTGGTGGTTTCTCAGTGGGATAGAGACCTTGTCGACAGGGGTGAAGCGCTCGGCATCAATCTGCAGCAGGTGGTTGTGGATGGACGAGGAAAGGTCGCCGTTGAGATTGAAGTAGCTGTGGTTGGTCATATTGATAACCGTCAGCTGGTCGGTCTCGGCGTGGTAGTCGATGCGCAAAGCCCCGTCAGCCGAGAGGGTATAGACAACGCGCACCTGCACGGTGCCGGGGAAGCGCTGGTCGCCGTCGGGACTCACCATCGCCAGCTCCAGGCGTGTGTCGGTGGCGTCGACCACGTCATACACCTTGTACTGCCAGCCGCGAGGACCGCCATGCAGGCAGTTGGGACCGTTGTTCTGCGGCAGCTGTATGATATCCCAATCGAGGGCGATGCGGCCGCCTGCCAGCCGGTTGGCGTAGCGTCCGATGACGGCCCCGAAGTCGTTCAGGTGGTTCTCGGGCAGGTAGTCCTCTGGACGGTCGAAGCCCTGCACCACATCGGTGCCGTCCACAAGCAGGCGCATGATGCGGGCGCCCAGATTAGTGATGTCGGCCTGCACATGGCCGGCCTGCAGGGTATATACTTTCAGTTCGTCCATAAGGCACTAACGTTGACGGGGAAACTCGGGGTGGGCTTTGAGGAAGGCTTGGTAGTTTTTCATGAGCGAGGTATACATCTCCTGACGCGAGTAGACGTTGTAGTTGGGGTGGTACTGCTTCACCACCGCCACACCTGCCGCCGGCGAGAACCAGAGGTGGTCGTTCACCTGCTCCAGGTCTTTGTATACTTGCTCCATGAGGAACTTGACCATGACGCCTTGGCCGCCGATGCAGAGAATGAGGTCGGCGTCATACATGGCGATTTGCTCGGTCAGCAAGTCGGCATAGTCGCGCATGTATTTCTGCAGCACCAGGTTGCTGGCCGACTTGATGTCGGGCTGCTTCTTGATGTTGACACGAGCGATGGGGGCGTTCTCGTAGAACCCCTGTAGGCGCGTGGGATTGTCGGCGCGGCTATAGGACATCACCTTGCGGTCGGGGATGGTCATCAGACCGTAGACCCACAGCTCAAGGTTGGGGAAGAACCGCTGGGCGGTGCGGCAGGTGAGGCGTGGCGACGGCACACGGCCGCTCTCGCCACGGATGTCCCAGCCATCGTCCTCGTTGAGTTCCTTGGTGAGTACCAGCAGGCGCATGCCGGCATCGTCCCATTGCTGTTCCTCGTCGGCGGGGCGGCACACCTGGTTGAAGCCGTCGAACCACAACTCGCCGCGATACAATAGTCCGTCTTTGGTGATTTCGTCGCTCTCATGGAGTTTCCTTGCTCGTTTGGCCCAACGTTCAAAGAGCTGTTCTTCTCGGTCGTGATAATTCATGGTAGTCAGTATTGGAATGTCGTTGCAAAATTACGAATAAAAAGTGTGCTATGCAAGTGGATTGCATAATTTAACTATTGTTAAGAATAGGGTGGGGGTGTCAGCGGGCGATGCTGAAGGTTGCGATGCTGATGCGTATGCCCTCCACCTTGCTGAGGGCCTCACAGCAGGCGGCCAGGGTGGCGCCGGTGGTCAGCACGTCGTCGACCAGCAGCACATGCTTGCCCTGCAATGCTTCGGACTGCCGCACACGGAATGCCCCTTCGACGTTGCCGACACGCTGTGTGCCCGACTGCCTGCTCTGCTGCTTTGTGTAGCGGTGACGTATGAGGGCTGTGGTGTTGATTTCGCGCGGCATCACTTCGGCAATTCCGCGGCAGAGCAACTCGCTTTGGTTGTAGCCGCGTTGCAGTCGGCGCACCCAATGCAGCGGCACAGGCACAAGCAGGTCCACGTCGTCGAAGCGCCCGCTTCCTATCAGCGTCAACCCCATCTGTCGCCCCATGAGCAGACAGAGTTCGGTGCAGGAGTGGAACTTCATGGCGTGCACCGCATTGCGCACCATATTCTCCTGCCTGAAGTGATAGAGCGAGGTGGCGGCGACGAAAGGTATACGTCCGGAAAGCATCTGCTCGGCAGGATTATTGGGGAGAGGGCTGTAGTGGCTGCGGTCGAGGTCAGAGAGGCAGTTGAGGCATATCTGCCGTTCACCGCTCACCAGCACATCGCCGCAACAGGCGCAGGTGGCAGGAAAGAGTACTTGCAGTATGGCCTTCAGGGGTGACATCACGGAAGGAACAGGCAGCTGTCGCCGTAGCTGAGGAAGCGGAAGCCGTGGTCGAGCGCGTAGCGGTAGCACTCATGCCAGCGGTCGCCTATCAGGGCCGACACCAGCAGCAACAGGGTGCTCTTTGGCTGGTGGAAGTTGGTGATAAGGCCGTTGATCAGGCGGTAGCGGTAGCCTGGGGCTATCATCAGCTGTGTGGCACCGATGAGGTGCTCGCTGTGCTGACGGTCCAGATAGCGCAGTATGTTCTCCAAAGCTTTGTCCGGAGCGATGGAGGACAGGGTATAGGGGTCCCACTGCCCCACCTGCATCGGCTGGTCGGGCTGAGAGGCCAGCCGCACACCGAACCAATAGAGGCTCTCCAGCGTGCGCACCGAGGTGGTGCCTACAGCCACCAGCGGACGGTCTATGTCGCGCAGTTTCTCAATCAACGCCCGTTCCACCACGATGTGCTCGCTGTGCATCTCGTGCTCGCCAATGGTGGGTGTGCTCACGGGCTTGAAGGTGCCGGCGCCCACATGCAGGGTGACATACTCGGTGTCGATGCCCTGTTGCCGCAGCTGTTCTATCAAGGTGGGGGTGAAGTGCAGGCCTGCCGTAGGGGCCGCCACCGAGCCGTCGATGTGGGCATAGACGGTCTGATAGCGTGTGCTGTCGCTCTCCTCGGCCTCGCGTCCCAGGTAGGGCGGCAGGGGGATGACGCCGGCGGCCTCGATGACCTCGGCAAAGCTCATGCCGCCGGTCCAGCTGAAGTCCACCACCCAGGCGTTGCCCACCGCCTCGCGCCGCGTGGCCTGAATTGAGAATTGAGAATTGAGACTTGAGAATTGGAGGCTCAACGCACCCTCTTTCCACTTCTTGTTGTTGCCGATAAAGCAGGTCCAGGTGCAGTGCTCGCGCTGCTCAAAACATTGGCTGACGGCCATATTGTGAGGCTCGAGGCAGAACACCTCAATCACGGCGCCGGTTTCTTTCTGGAAGAAGAGGCGGGCGTGGATGACGCGTGTGTCGTTGAAGACCAGCATGGCCCGTTCGGGCAACAGCGACGGCAGGTCGTAGAAGTGGTGTTCGCTGATGTTGTCTCCCTTCAGGCAGAGCAACTTCGAGTGGTCGCGCTGCTCCAACGGGTAGCGGGCAATGCGTTCGTCGGGCAGGGGGTAGTTGTAGTCCTCAATACGGAGGCTCTTCAAGTCACTCAGCATGTTTGCGTTGCGTAATGGCAGAGAGAATGATGTACCACAGGATGATGGCGCTCAGTGCTATCCAATCGCGCAGCACAGCGATGATGACGGCGCAGCCAATCAGGAAGATATACTGCACGCTGTTGGTCTTCCAGCTGAGGTCCTTGAAGTTGAACTTCAGCGAGAAGAGCGGCAGCTCGGAAACCATCAGCACGTCGGTGACAAGTGAGAGAATAATGAGGCAATAGGGGAAGACAGGCGTTTCGGCAAAGGGCCACAATACCGAGGAGCTATTGTAGAATGTGCACCCCGTAGTTGTGAGTGCAATGCCAACCCAAAGGAGTGCGTTCGAGGGGACGGGAAGTCCGAGGAAAGAATGGCTCTGGCGGGTGTCCAGATTGAACTTAGCCAAGCGGTATGCTGCGAAAAGTGGCATAAAGAAAGCGGAAAAACTGAGGTAGTTCACCCACGGGGCGCCGTAACAGTTATAGGAATGTTCCAAGAGCGAGAAGAGGATAAAGGCTGGCGCCACGCCACTTGTGACGACATCGGCCAACGAATCAAGTTCTTTACCCAAAGGGGAACTAACCCCTAACAAGCGTGCTGTGAGGCCATCGAAGAAGTCAAGGAAAATACCCAGACAGATAAAGAGCGCCGCCGCGTACGAATTACCGCTGACGGCAAGGCCCACAGCAATCACACCGCACAGCAGGTTGCAGAGTGTTATCAGGTTGGGGATTTGCCGTTTAATCATTGTAGAGCTTCACGATGAGCTTGAACTCCTCGTCGTCCCAATACTCCTTGAACTCGGTGTCCACGGCGGCCTTGCGCTTGTACTCGTAGTCCTCGTCGATGGAGGCCTTGAGGCTCTTCAGGCAGTTCACCTTGTCGCCCAGGCGGGCATAAGCCACAGCGCGCAAGTAGTTGACGTCCTTGTTCTGGTCGAGGCAGCAGTCGAGCGTGCGGATGGCGGTCTGGGTCTCTTCGTTCATCAGCTGGGCGAAGGCCAGGTTGTAGGTGCAGGGGTTGCCCTTGAGGGCTTTCTGGGCGTCGTTGTAGTTGCCGCGCTTGAGGTTGAGGATGGGCACATTGGCATCGGCGTCGTTGCTGCCCTGACGCTTGGCCTCCTCAAAGTAGTACTTGGCCAACGCGTAGTCTTTGCGGGCCAGGCACAGCAGGCCGGTGTTGTTCAGCACGTCGGGGTTGTGGGGGTTGAGGTCGCGGGCCACATTGAGGTAGCGCTCGCACTCGTCGTAGTCGTCAAGATAGAAGGCGATGGCGCCGGCATTGTTCCAGGCGGCCCACTCCTGCGGGTGGTTCTCGGTGGCCCACTTGTAGTATTTCAGCTTGGTGTCGTAGTTGTAGTTGATATAGGCGGTGTACATCAGCTCGTCGAAGCTCAGCTTGGCGGGGTTGATGGAGGCCTGCTTGGCCAGCTCGGCGTCGGTCTTGCGGGCTTCGCTGTAGTAGAGGGCTATCTGTGCACGGCGCAGGTTGGGGAAGATTTCGTCGTTCAGCTCGGTATACACCTCGGCCATGTTGCGAATCATCTGCTCGCGCTTCACCAGGTTCTGCTGGGTCTCCACGATGTTGATGATGGCGTGCTTGTCCTGTATCTCGCTGGCTTCGACCATCACCACGAAGTGCACCCAGTCCTCGCCCGAGGCGCGGGTGGTGATAATGAGCTTCTTCAGCTGCTCATACTTGTAGTATTCGGGGTCTTTGGCTTTGGCGCGGCGGGCCATGATGGTCAGCACCTCGTCGAGCACTTTGTTCAGCTGGGCGGTGGCCACGTCGGCGCGGTTCTTCGACACGCCCACGTTGTTGCTCTCCTCACCCTCGGGCGAGGCCCAGCCGGTGATGCTGATCTGCTTGGGCAGACCCTGCTCCAGCATGATGCGTTTCAGGTGCTGCAGCTGTCCCTGGGCGTCGAACTTCTGGTTCATGGCGAAGTTCCAATCCAGCTCCGACGTACCGCCGTTGAAGTAGATGTCGGCGGTCTCCACGATGCCCTGCGTCTTGTTGTAGTTGACCGGCGAGATGGAGACGTTGCCCTTGATGTCGACCATCGACGAGGTGTTGTTCACACCCTCGCTGATGAGCACGGGGCCGAACTCCACGCCTCGGTTGTCGCGCTTCACGTCGTCGGCAAAGCGGGCATCCTCGTTGGTGCGCACATCGCGGTAGCCCACGGGGTTCAGCACCACACGGCCCGTCTCCATGCCCGGCTTGAAGTCGAACATATCGCTGTAGGTGAAGCGGCCGCCGTTGGCATAGTTGATGATGGTGCCGTCGCCGTCCACCTTCTCGCCCTTGAGGGTCATGGGCTCCAGCGGTATATTGCCGCCCTCCCAGGTGAACACCGGCTGGATGAACATCACGCAGTTCTTGTCGAAGTATTTCTCCGGTATCTGGCCGGTGAACTTCACCATCACCTTGTCGTCCATCGTCTCCACGGGGTTCGGATTGGCGGCATAGCGCACTTTATTGGCGTTGGATTTCATTTTATTCAGCCCGTTGCAGCCTGTCAGCAGCACGCTGATGAGCATGAATACGAAAAGTGTCCTTCTCATTTTATATTGTTTATTTCGTTTATATACATGTCTATCAAACACCTACACGGGGTGTGGGTCCTCGTGTGTGCCTATTCTTTAACTTGCAAATATACGTATTTTTTTATAATGGTGAAAAAAAACTTACCAACCGTCAGGCAAAAGCCCTCCTCGGTCCATCCGTTCTCCAATTAATCAACATCAGTTCTTCAACAGTTCTTCAACTTTTTCTTGAAGAACTGTTGAAGAACTGATGGTAAACAGTAGGCGAAAAGACGGTGTTGGGTACTACTTTCCATTGCCCGTTCTACGGTAGTTCTACGGTCGTTCTTCGCTTTTTTCCGAAGAACGACCGTAGAACGGGCATAGAACAACCGTAGAGATTAGGGTCGCAGGGGGCAGAAGGAGCGCACGTCGCAGTAGCGGCAGTGTTCCTTGCGGGTGGCGGCGCGGAAGGGGATGTCGGGGTTGAGCAGTTCGAGGCAGAGGTCGCGCAGCAGCCCTTCGAAGTCGTCGAGCATGGCGGGGGTGATGTCGGTGGCGCCGTCCCACGAGGCCAGGCGCACACCCGACTGCAGGTGGCGCAGAGGGTAGATGCCGGCCTGGAGAGTGGTGAGTGATGAGTGATGAGTGATGAGTGATCGGGCGTAGAGGAGGGCGTAGCACATCAGCTGGAACCATTTGCCGGGGATGACCACCTCGCTGTTGCGGTTGGGGGTGCTGCTGTAGGCTATCTCTTTGTCGTCGAGGTGGCCGGTCTTGTAGTCGATGATGCGCAGCTGCCCGTCGAGCCGGTCGATGCGGTCCACCTTGCCGCGCAGGCGCACGGGGGCGCCGTCGGGGGTGTGGCACAGCAGGTAGGGCGGCTCGATCATCTGTTCCACGGCCACCAGCTCCAATGTGTGTCCTTGCTCTAACAGGGCCACCTCTTTGCGCAGCAGGTTGCGCAGCTGGGTCTCGGCGACGGAGTGGTAGAAGCGGTTGCGGCCCTCGGTGTCGCGGCCGTGCAGGTAGTAGCTGCGGAACTCGGACTCCATCAGCTGCGGCAGGTCGGCGAGGGCCTGCTTGAGGCCGTCGGCCTCCACGGCGTGGCCCACGTAGGGGGCGTAGATTTTCTCCAGCACGTTGTGGATGCAGGTGCCGAGCTGCGAGGCGTCGAGGTCGTTGTCCAGGTCGTCGTCTTTGCTGATGCGCAGCACCTGGGTGTAGCAGTAGCGCAGGGGGCACTCGAGGTAGTCGTCGAAGCCTGTGGGCGTGAAGCCCCGGTCGGCCATCGCCCGCAGGTGCTCCATCAGTGCTTCACTTTTGCTTTCCACTTTCCACTTTCCACTTTCCCCTTCCTTCGGCGGCTCGTTGTTGTTGACGATAATGTGCTCCACCTCGATGCCGAAGCGCGGCGCCAACTCGCTCTCCACCTGACGGATGAAGCGGCTGGCTTCGCCCTTGCCCATCGCCTCGCTCTCCGAGCTGAAGACGAGGTAGACCTCCTCGGCGCGCAGCAGCAGGTGGTAGAAGTTGTAGGCATAGACGCTGTCTTTCTCGCGGTAGGTGGGGAGCCCGAAAGCCTGTTTGAGCTCGTGGGGCACGAGGGTGTTGCCTCCGCGACCCGAAGGCAGCATGCCTTCGTTGGTGGAGAGCAGCACCACGCGGCGGAAGTCGAGGTTGCGGGTTTCGAGCACGCCGAGTATCTGCAGGCCCGAGAGGGGTTCGCCGATGAGGTCGATGCTGTGGCGCCGCGCGAGGCGGCTGTAGATGCGCTCCAGCGTGTCGAAGGTGTCGATGTAGTGGTAGGCCTGCTGCAGTTCGGCCAGATAGGTCGTGATTTCGGCCAGGCTGCCGGCGGCCTGCCGCTCCTTGTTGTTGCCTTCGAGCAGTCCGCTGTTGAGCATGGCGGCGGTGAGCTGCGTGAGGGTGGCTATCCAGCCGTCGACGGTCAGCGGTTCATCGGGGAAGAGCAAATCGAGCGGCACGAGGGTGTCGGTGCCGCTGATCAGCGTCTTTATTTCCACGGCCTGGCAGCGTATGTAGTTGCCCTCTTCGAGGAAGCGTGTGGTGCGGCGCCGCAGGTCGTGCTGGCCCAGCAGGCGGCACACGTAGTTGTCGCTGAGCACCTCGAGCAGGTCGCCGCAGTAGTAGCCGCGTGCGTTGCGGTTGCGGTGCAGCGTCAGCAGCTTCTGCGCCAGCAGGTGCATGTTGCTGTCGGTGTAGGCGTAGCCCATCGAGATATTGACGCGGTAGTCGTCGCCGGTGTCGGGCAGCGAGTTGAGGGTGGGCAGCAGCAGGCTCTCGTCGGCCAGCACGAT
Organism: Bacteroidales bacterium; assembly: GCA_017645585.1. Taxonomy (GTDB): domain Bacteria; phylum Bacteroidota; class Bacteroidia; order Bacteroidales; family P3; genus Colimorpha. Next base: position 4,172 of record JAGCOF010000047.1, on the reverse strand, counting down.
GGCGGTGCTCTCCTGCTCGCCTTCGCGCAGCCACTCGGGGTGGCGTTCCAGCAGCTGGCCTGCGTATTTGCACTGCAGCACCGCCTCGGGGCACTCCACCACGGTGATGCGGCGCGGTCCCTGGCCGAAGAGCGAGGTGCCCGAGGGTCGTATCTCGGGGAACTCGTCCATGTGCTTGCGCAGGAAGTGGCCTGCCTCCTGCTCGGGAGCGAGGAAGTAGGGGTCTCCGTCGGTCAGCAGGTGGCCGATGCCGCGGCGCACATACTCGCCGATGGTGCGGCGCTCACATTCGCTGACGGCGTTGAAACCGATGAAGTAGACGGCCTCCCAGGGGCAGCCGTCGGCCAGCTCGCCGATGTGTTCGGCCACGTGGCGGTAGGCCATGCCGCTGTAGGCTTTGCCTTGCGAGAGCAGGCGCTCGTGCAGCAGGCGGTAGTAGTCGTAGAGCGAGCGGTAGAACTCCAGGTAGTCGCGCTGGAAGGGTGTCAGCTGCACGCCCTCGATGTCCCACTCGCCGATGCCCTTGAGGGCATGCAGGTTGCCGAAGAGGTCGCGGGCGTCGACACAGTATTGGTCGAGCTCCGAGAAGTCGCCCATCATCAGGTCGCCGAAGGAGATGAATTCGTCGAAGGTCTTGTATTTGCGCTCCTCACCGCCGAGTTCGGTGTGGATGCGGTAGAGTTCGAAGAGCAGGAATTCGTTTTTGACTATCTCAAGCCCCCCCAACTCGGCCACCAGGTCGTCGATGACCATGGTGCGGGGCAGGAACATGGGCCGCCCCAGGCCGTTGAACTGCCGCTGGAAGAAGCGCACCGAGCGGCGGTTGTTCATCACCACCAGCACGCGGTCGGTGTCTTTGGGGTGTGCGTCGGCGATGCGGCGCGCCACTTGCTTCAGGAAAGTGTCCATGATTGTGCTTGTTGGAGGGTTTCGGGTTTGCCCACGTCGAGCCAGCCGTCGGCCGCGTGCCGGTAGGAGCCTATGCGGTGGCCTTCGTGCGCCAGGCGTATGTATTCGTCGATGACGGAGTAGGGATGGTCGGCTTCGGGCAGCAGGGCGAACAATGCGGGGCTGACCACGCTGATGCCGCTGAAGGCAAGGTGAGAGGTGTGAGGTGAGGGGTGGGAGGTGTCGGCCCGTTCTAACAAAAGTCCGTCGGGGCTGAAAGCCAGCAGGCGCTTGGTGGTGCGTTGGCTCACGCAGAGTGTCGTCAGGTTGCCTTCGCTGCGGTGGTGGCGCTCCACCTCCTGCAGGTCGAGGTCGGAGAGGATGTCCACATTATGGATGAGTATGTTCTCGCGGTCCGAGAAGAGCGGCGCCGCATGCTTCAGGCCGCCGCCGGTGTCGAGCAGCAGGTCATGCTCGTCGCTGATGTCTATCCGGGCCTGCCAGGGGTGGGTGTGGATAAAGTCGATGACTTTGTCGGCAAAGTGGTGCACGTTGACCACAATGTGACGGATGCCGGCCTCTTCAAGTCTGTGAATGGTGTGCTCCAGCAGGGTGACGCCATTGATTTCGACCAGCGCCTTGGGCCTGTCGTTGGTCAGCGGCCGCAGCCGTGTGCCCAATCCTGCAGCAAGAATAAATCCTTCCATATCTGCTAAAAACGCGATACGGAAGGATTTATTGTGTGAAGCCCTTTAGAGGACTATCAATCGTCAAGGAGATAGACGGGGGTGCTGTTGTCGGGGAATTCCTCGCCTTCGATATAAATGTTGTCGCCACCGTAGAGTGAGTTAATATAGAATATGGAACTGTCGCCATTGTCCCAATACAACACTCCAGGGCCGTACTGTGAGTCGCCACCGTTGTAGACGTATGTGAAATGGGCCACCGTGTCGGAATGGTGCCCCGTGGTGACTTGCTGTATCTCATCGTAGATGTCCTTGCTGAGAGTGCGCTCTCCCGAGTTGTTCGTCGTGAAGTGGAGCGTGGCGCTGCATTTGTAAACATAGTAATGGTCCTGGTAATAGCCCTCGTCCATGAAATGCTCTGTGTAGTTTTTTGTCCATCGCGTCCCGTAGAGCCTGCCGTGCGCCTCGGGTGTGGGCGAGGAGTTACTGCTGTTGGCGGGTTCCTCCTTTGTGCAGGAGGTGACAATCATTAAGGCTGCCATCAGGAGTAGCATGCCAATTTGTTTTGTGTGTTTGAACATGTTGTTGTTTTTGTTGTTGAACAATATTTCTTTTTGGCAACCTCCATAGCAGGCCGCCTCTACAATAATAATAACCACCCTGAGGGGTAAATCTATACAAAGACCCCTTTAAACTTAACACTTATTAACTTTCGGAGGTATAAAAAAGAAGAGGCGGGACGCTTGTGTCCCGCCTCTTGTGTGGAGCTGGGCGGAGTCGAACCGCCGTCCAAACAGTTAACAGATGTGCTTTCTACATGCTTATCCGATGGTTGGTTGTCGGGGCGGCTCCGGACATCGGCACCCAAGGCAGCCCTTATCCTCTGAAGGTTTCACCGGCGTGTAGAGGTGTCGCACCGGCTATCCCGTCTTTCCCTGCACCTCCTGGTCAGCAGCCGACGGTCGGGGCGGCTGGGAGATGTCTCGTTCCTGCGCCTTGCGCGGGAATTAAGCCGAACTTACTGTGCTTCGGTTAGGCAGCGAGAGCGTAGTTGTTTTCGCCAATTATTGTTTTGCGTCTGTTTTCAAGGCCTCTGGCGCGTCGGCCTGCATGCTTACAAACCCATTATCCCTGCTGTCAAAACCAAGCAGCCCCAAAGGGTTTGGTTTAAGGTTTAAAGATTAAGGTTTAAGGGTGTTGCCATTCCTTAAACCTTAAACTATATACTTTAAACTTTTATGTTTGGCGGTCCGGACGAGACTCGAACTCGCGACCCCATGCGTGACAGGCATGTATTCTAACCAAACTGAACTACCGGACCAAACCGTCTTTTCAGACATGCTTTCTCTCTCGAAAGCGGGTGCAAAAGTACAAACATTTTGCAAACCGACAAAATATTTTTTTAGAAAGTGTTGGTTTTTGTTTATAAACAATTGATTTATAAATATGTATTAAGTGATATTTTTTCTTGCTCCCTGCTTTCTCTCTTGCTCATTTCGCTCACATAATCTGTCTTTTTTCGTAAAATTTGCCCTCTTGGATGGAAACAAAAAAGAGAGGCCGACAGTCTCGGTCTCTCTTTTGGGGTGGGAGGTGGGGTTCGAACCCACGACCTCCAGATCCACAATCTGGCGCTCTAACCAGCTGAACTACGCCCACCGTTTATAGAGTTTCCACTCGCGGAAATCGGGTGCAAAAGTATGAAGAATTTCCGAACTGACAAAACTTTTTTGAATTAAGAATTGAGAAATAAGAATTAAGAATTGATTTATAGTGTATTATGACTTGAAATTAAAATAGCCTTATGGCGGTTTTCGGCCACCATAAGGCTATCTTTTTATGCCAATTTTGCGTTTTTTTACTTGGCGTCGCGACCGGCGCGGATGGCTTTGATGTTGGTCTCGACCACGGCGTCGCCCTTGCGGCCGAAGATGGCCTTGATAGCCTTCTCCAGCTCCTCGAACGGCAGCTCGAGGTAGGGGGCGGCAGCACCCAGCAGCACCATGTTGCCACGGGCGTTGAGCTCCTTGGCAATGGCGTTGGCGTTGAAGCTGACGCACTTCTTCAGCTTGGCGAGCTCGGCGTTGACCTTCTCGATATCAGGATAGTTCTTGATGTTGATGAAGGGGTCGCTGTTGGTAATGACGGCGCCGTCGGGGGCCAGGAAGGGCAGGTAGCGCAGAGCCTCCATGGGCTCAGAGCTGAGGATGATGTCGGCCTTGCCTTCGGGGATGACGTCGGCGAAGATGGGCTCGCTGCTGATGCGGAGGTGGCTGAACACCGAGCCGCCGCGCTGGCTCATGCCGTGAATCTCGCTCTGCTTGACGTTCATGCCCAGGTTGAGGGCGGCGTCGCTGATGATTTTGGCCACGGAGACGATACCGTCGCCGCCTACGCCGCAAAGTATGATGTCTTTCTTCATGTTATTCGATGTTTATTTGTTAGCAGCAATACGTTTCTTGTTCTCGACGATGCAGACACGCTGCGGGATGATGACCGAGACGCCGTTGTAGGCAATCTCCTCTTCGAGAATTTTCATGAACTCGTCGTGGTTCATGGGCAGCGGCACAATGGTGCGGATGTGGTCGGCGTCGACGC
>JAGCOF010000046.1 GCA_017645585.1 Bacteroidales bacterium | reverse complement strand
CCCTTTCACTCCTCTTTCACTCCTCTTTCACTCCCCTTTCACTCCCCTTTCACTCCCCTTTCACTCCTCTTTCACTCCCCTTTCACTCCCCTTTCACTCCCCTTTCACTCCTCTTTCACTCCCCTTTTCACTCCTCTCTCACTCCCACCTCAATAAAGTTTTCCGGGCGCTTGGCCATCTCTTTGCGGTAGTGGCGGCGGATGGCAGCGACATCGGCCTCAAAGTCGTCCGTGGGGGTGACGGCATCGTAGATACCCACCTCCTTGCGTTTGAAGTCGAGGTAGGCGGGCACGATGGGCACGTTGGCCTGACGGGCAATCTCCCAGAAGCCGCGCTTCCAGCGGCGCACCGGCTTGCGGGTGGCCTCGGGGGTGATGGCGATGGCCAAGGAGCCACCCTTGGCGAACTCGCGCACGGCGGTACCCACCATGTCGTTGTGGCGGTTGCCACGGTCGATACTGATGGCACCGAGACGGCGCAGGATGGGACCAACAGGCCAGCGGAAAAACTCTTTCTTGATGAACACCTTGCCGTTGACATCGAGCGACCACAGATAGGCCGCACCGACGAAGAAGTCGGACACCGCGGTGTGGGGCGCCACGGCGAAGACGCACCGCTTCAGTTCGGGGCGTGTGCCTGGGGCAGGAAGCAGGAGTTTCCAACCACAGAGCTTCACTATGGCAATTAGAATGCGCTTCATTTCGAGGTGCAAAATTACGAATAAAAATCCATTCGGCGAAATAATCTTTACCAAAACGGCGAATTAGCCGACTTTCACGAATGGCGCGCGTTTTAATTATCAATGAATTACCCGAATATTTAATAAAAGTTTTTGCGGAATGGGGAAAAATGTGTATTTTTGCACCGCATTTCGGAGAGATGGCAGAGCGGTCGATTGCGGCGGTCTTGAAAACCGTTGACCTGCGAGGGTCCGGGGGTTCGAATCCCTCTCTCTCCGCTTTTTTAATACCCTATAAGCATGTTACAACTGCAATATATTAAAGATCATCGTGAGGAGATTATCTCCCGTTTGAAGATTAAGAACGTTCAAAATGTCGAAGAGCGCATCGACGAGATTATCGCCCTCGACGCCGAACGCCGCGCCCTGCAGGTAAAGAGCGATGCCGTAAAGGCCGAGCAGAACAAAATTGCCAAGGAGATTGGCATGCTGATGAAGCAGGGCAACTCCGCCGAAGCGGAGAAACGGAAAGAAGAAAACGGAAAACTGAAAGAGGAGGGTGCCGCCCTCTCGGCCCAGCAGGCAGAGGTGGAAAAGAGCCTCAACGAGAAACTGATTTCGCTGCCCAATGCGCCGCATCCCAGCGTGCCTGTGGGCAAGAGCGAGGCCGACAACGTGGTGGTGGCTGAATACGGCGTGAAGCCCGACCTGCCCGCCGACGCGCTGCCCCACTGGGACCTCTGCGCCAAATACGACATCATCGACTTTGAATTGGGCAACAAGGTGACCGGCGCCGGATTCCCGTTCTACAAGGGCAAGGGCGCCCGTCTGCAGCGTGCGCTGATCAACTTCTTCCTCAACGAGGCCGCCAATGCAGGCTTTGTCGAGATACAGCCGCCGCTGATGGTCAACGAGGCCAGCGGCCTCGGCACCGGCCAGCTACCCGACAAGGAGGGCCAGATGTATGCCATACCGCTCGACGGCTTCTATATGATTCCCACTGCCGAGGTGCCCATCACCAATATTTTCCGCGGTGAGGTGGTTGATCCAAAGCAGCTGCCCATCAAGCGCGCAGGCTACAGCGAGTGCTTCCGCCGTGAGGCCGGCAGCTACGGCAAGGATGTACGCGGCCTGAACCGCCTGCACGAGTTCAGCAAGGTGGAGATTGTGGTCATCGAACACCCCGACCGCAGCTATGACATGCTGGAAGAGATGAAGAAACACGTGGGCGGTCTGCTGGACAAGCTGGGCCTCCCCTACCATATCCTGAGGCTCTGCGGCGGCGACATCAGCTTCACCAGCGCCATGACCTTCGACTTCGAGGTGTGGAGCGCCGCACAGAAGCGCTGGTTGGAGGTGAGCTCGGTGAGCAACTTCGAAACCTTCCAGGCCAACCGCATGAAACTGCGCTTCAAGGACGAGAACGGCAAGATGCAGCTGTGCCACACCCTCAACGGGTCGGCGCTGGCCCTGCCGCGCATCGTGGCGGCCCTGCTGGAGAACAACCAGACCCCCGACGGCATCGTCATGCCCGAGTGCCTGCGGCCGTACCTGGGATTCGATATAATCAAATAGGGAGTGAAAGTGGAGTGATGGGGAAGTGAGTGAGGAGTGAAGGGGGAGTGAGTGAGGAGTGAAGGGGGAGTGAGAGGGACAATAGTATAGAATAACCAATAAAAGATGACTAACAACCAAAATATTAGTGAGGATTTGGTGTATGTCGGCGTGAGCGACCGACGGACGGCGTTGTTTGAGAATGTGTACCCCATCCCGCGCGGAGTGAGCTACAATAGCTACCTACTGACCGACGAGAAGACTGTGCTCTTCGACACCACGGATGCATCGGTGGCCACGCAATTCTTCGAGAATGTGGCTGCCGCCCTCGATGGTCGTCAGCTGGACTACCTCGTAGTGCACCACATGGAGCCCGACCATGCCGCCACACTGCAGGACCTCCTGTTGCGTCACCCCGAAACCACCGTCGTCGCCACCGGCAAAGCGGTACAGATGATGGAGCAGTTCTTCGGCAGCAAGCCGGAGCGGCTGCAGATGGTCAAGGAGGGCGACACCCTCAGTACCGGCCGTCACACACTGAGCTTCATTATGGCCCCCATGGTGCATTGGCCCGAGGTGATGATGACCTATGACCAGAGCGACGGCACGCTGTTCTCGGCCGATGCTTTCGGCACTTTCGGCGCATTGAGCGGCAACCTCTTTGCAGACGAGGTGAACTTCGAGCAGGAATGGCTCGCCGAAGCCCGCCGCTACTACATCAATATTGTGGGCAAATATGGCGTGCAAGTGCAGAATGTGCTAAAAAAAGCCTCCTCACTCGATATCAAGATGATATGCCCGCTGCACGGACCGGTATGGAGAGAGAACCTCGGGTGGTTTGTCGGCAAGCACGACGTATGGAGCAAGTATGAACCAGAAGACAAGGGAGTGGTGATTATTTACGGCAGCATCTACGGTCACACCGAGGCCGCCGCCATGCGTCTGGGCACCCTGCTGGCTCAGCGCGGCATCAAGAACATCAAAGCCTACGACGCCAGCCGTACACCCGTCAGCGAGTTGCTGGCCGAGTGCTTCCGTGCCAGCCACATGGTCTTTGCTTCCAGCACCTACAACAACGGCATCTTCACCCCGATGGAGAGCCTGCTGGCCGACCTCAAGGCCCACAGCTGGCAGAAGCGCACCGTGGCCCTCATCGAGAACGGCAGTTGGGCACCGCAGGCCGGCAAACTGATGCGTGCCGAACTGGAGCAGATGAAGGACATCACCATCGTCGGCGACACTCTCAGCCTCAAGAGCGCCGCCGCTCCCGCCCAGGAAGAGCAGCTCGCTACGTTGGCCGACGCGATAGTTGGTAGTATGGGGAGATGATGGAGAAAGGGGAGTGATGGTGGAGTGAGAGGGGAGTGAAGGTGGAGTGAGGGTGACGATACAATAAGATACAATTAAATGGGCATATATGGAATATGGTTTTCAGAGGGTAATTGCATGGCAAAAAGCTCATGAGTTTGTATTGTTGGTGTATAAAATCTCCAAGCACTTCCCGGAAGACGAACGCTTTGGCCTAACCTCCCAGTTGAGAAGAGCTGCGGTATCAATAGAAGCCAATATCGCCGAAGGCTATCGGAAAATAGGCAAAGCGGACAAGCTGCGGTTCCTTAATATTGCCCAAGGCAGTTTGGAGGAATGTCGCGATTACCGCATCCTCGCAAAAGACCTCAACTATATCAGCGACGAAGAATATGAACAATTGAGACTCTCCATCTTGATGACAAGTAAATTCCTTAATGCGTACTGCAATGGGATAATCAATAACAATGCAATGAAGAACGACACAATATAATATAGGGAATGATAGAGAAGAGGTGATAAGGGCAATAGCGCCTGCAGACAATCGTGCAGGCATCAAAGTGAACAACAAAAGCGACAAGCACATTTGTCCCCCTCACTCCCCTTTCACTCCTCTATCACTCCCCCTTCACTCCTAAAAAAACCAGAAACATGATCGACAACAAAGCCATCTTCAATATCAGTTACGGCCTCTTCGTGCTGGTGGCACAGCAGGGCGAGAAGGACAACGCCTGCATCATCAATGTGGCACAACAGGTCACCAGCGACCCCCTGCAAGTGGCCATCTGCGTCAACAAACAGAACCTGACGCATGACATGATACTGAAGACACTCAAATTCAACTTGTGTCCCCTCAGCGAGGAGGCCACCATGAAGCCTTTTCAGCATTTCGGCTTCCAGAGCGGCAAGACGGTGGACAAATTCGCCGAGTGTGAGACAGAGTTGCGCACCGACAACGGCCTGCGCTACCTGCCCAAGTATATCAATGCGGTCATCAGCTGCGTAGTCGTCAAGAGCATCGACCTTGGCACCCACACCCTGTTCATCGCCAGGGTGATGGAAGCCAAAGTGCTCTCCGATAGTCCCAGTATTACTTACGCCTACTACCAGCAGCACATCAAACCGAAACCTACAGCAGCCCCGACCACCAAGAAGCGCTGGGTCTGCGAGGTTTGCGGCTACGTCTACGAAGGCGACGAACTGCCTGACGACTTCGTTTGCCCCTGGTGCAAACACGGCAAGAGCGACTTTAAGTTGATGGATTGAAGCAAATATTTTTTGCCGAACAAAAAAATAGTTGTATCTTTGCACTTTGAATTATAAACCCTTTAAACCATTAAACGATGGAAAAACACATTTGCAATGTCTGCGGATATGAATATGACCCCGCAAAAGGCGACCCCGACAACGGCATCGCCCCTGGAACCAAGTTTGAAGACCTACCCGCCGACTGGGTCTGCCCTCTCTGCTCGGTCGACAAAAGTCATTTTGAGAAACAATAAAAAAGATTGCGTTATTGCTTGATTGCGCCAATGCGTGAGTGGCTTGCGCGCCCAAACACTAACACGATAACACATTAACGCATTAACACATTAAAATTACAATATTATGCTTAACAAGAAAGTATCCGACCTGCTTAACGAGCAGATCAACAAGGAGCTCTACAGCGCCTATCTGTACCTCGACATGAATAACTACTTCGACAAGCGCGGCCTCAACGGCTTCGCTAATTGGTACATGATCCAGGCCCAAGAGGAGCGCGATCACGCCATGCTCATCTACAAATATATGCAGAACAACGACTGCCCCATCAAGCTGAACGCCATCGCCATGCCCGACAAAAAATACAAGAAAGACATGGACGTGCTGAAAGCCGGTCTGGAGCACGAGGAGTATGTCACCGCCAGCATCCACACCATCTATGACGCCGCCTACAAAGTGAAGGACTTCCGCACCATGCAGTTCCTCGATTGGTTCGTCAAGGAGCAGGGCGAAGAAGAGACCAATGCCCGCGATATGATCACCAAGATGGAACTCTTCGGCGCCGACCCCAAGAGCCTCTACATGCTCAACCAAGAGCTCGCCGCCCGCACCTACAGCGCCCCGAGCCTGGTGCTGGATTAAAGTAAAATCGTCTATATTAATTCTAAAAACAGAAACAATAATTATGAGCAAAAAGTTTATCTGCCCCGTATGCGGTTATGTTTACGAAGGCGACACCATGCCTGAGAAATGCCCCATCTGCGGCAAACCCATGCAGGAAGTGAAAGAGGACATCAAGACCTGGGCCGCCGAGCACATCGTCGGCGTGGCAAAGGATGCCCCCGAAGACATCAAGATGGACCTCCGTGCCAACTTTGAGGGAGAGTGCAAAGAAGTGGGCATGTACCTGGCTATGGCCCGTGTGGCTCACCGCGAAGGTTATCCCGAGGTGGGTCTTTACTGGGAGAAAGCCGCCTTTGAGGAGGCCGAGCACGCCGCCAAGTTTGCCGAGTTGCTGGGTGAAGTGCTGACCGACAGCACCGCCGAGAACCTGAAGATGCGCGTCGATGCCGAGTACGGTGCCACCGCCGGCAAGACCGACCTCGCCAAGCGCGCCAAAGCCCTCAACCTCGACGCCATCCACGACACCGTGCATGAGATGGCCCGTGACGAGGCCCGCCACGGCAAAGCCCTTGAAGGTCTGTACAACCGCTACTTCAAAAAATAAGCGGCATAGACAATGAGTTTCCGCACCACCATCTCTTACATCTTGTGGCCGCTGACCATCTGGTACGCGGTAGGAGTGTGGTGCAAGAATGTGCTCTATGCCCTTGGCATCAAGAAACAGCAGGCTCCCCACATCACTACCATTGGTGTGGGGAACCTTTCCACCGGCGGCACCGGCAAAACGCCGCATGTGGAGTATCTGCTTGATCTACTCAGCGACCACTACACCACCGCCATGCTCAGCCGCGGATACAAGCGCAAGAGCAAAGGCTTTGTGCTCGACGACGGCAGCCACGACGCCACTCTGTTAGGCGACGAACCTGCCATGATTGCCGCCAAGCATCCACAGGTCCAGGTGGCCGTCTGTGAGCAACGCGTTGAAGGAGTGCGCCGCCTGATGGAGGAACCGCCCGCGCCAGCTGAAGAAGAGGAAGTGGCGCCCCGCCACCCACTGGAGTTGGTGGTGCTTGACGACGTATTCCAGCACCGCGCCATTAAGCCCAGCATCAACATACTCCTCACTGAGTACCGCCATCCCTATTTCAAAGACCACATACTGCCCTACGGCAACCTGCGTGAATTCCGCAGCGGCCGTTTCCGGGCCAGCATCGTGGTGGTCACCAAAAGCCCCGCACGCCTCAATCCCATCGAAAAGCACAATATCATCAACGACTTGGGCTTGCAGAACTACCAAAAGGTCTTCTTCTCCTACCTGCAGTATGGCGAGATACAGACCCTCGACGGGCAACCGGCCGGCATAGACCTGCGCCGCATAGACCGTGTGCTGGCTGTCACCGGCATTGCACATCCCGAACCCATGATTGAGGAGCTGAAGCGCCGCTGCAAGGTGCAGCACCTACGCTTCGCCGACCACCACAACTACACCTCGCGCGACATTGCGCGCATCGGCGAGACCTTCAAGGCCATACCCGCCGCAAGGAAAATTATACTCACCACCGAGAAAGACGCCGCCCGTCTGCGCGGCCTCACGAAAGACCTGCCGGTCTATATCCTGCCCGTCAAGGTGGCGTTCCACAAAGACGGCGATTTGGACTTCGACCGCGTCATCGAATCCTCGGTGCGCGAGAATATCTCATTCCTCAGCAAACTCAGCATCTGGAGCTAAGCGAGGCATTATTTCTTTATGTAAGACAGGAAGTCGAGGTCGATGGACAGCGACAGGAAGGGGTTGACCAACCACGCCTTGGCCGTTACGTCGTCGATGCTGAGGCTGGCACCGATAACGTCGCCATCCGCGTAGCCTTTCTTCAGCACCTGATACTCGGCGATGTTCACACCCAGCGTCAGATAGAAGAAGTCGACAAAGCGGAAGCTGAAGCCGGTGTAGAAGTTCTTGAATAGGTTGCTGCCGCCGAAGCCCACATAGAAGCCCAGGTCATAGGCAAAATCTTGGTCGAAGCGCTTAATCTCGCGCCCCGAGCCTCCGATGGTGTGGTCCTGATTGAAATACTTGGTCAAGTCCCACAGCATCACCGAGGCGCCCGTGGTGAAGTCGAACTCCACAGAGCCCTCATTGCGGTTGCTGATATACTTGTCGTAGGTATTGGGCTGTGCACCGCCCTTGAGGCGTATCTCCCATGCCGGCGTGCGATAGAAGCGCATGGCCACACCCTGTATGGGGCGTATCTTCTTCTTGCGATTGGTGGCCACGGCCACCTTCTCCTCGGCAGCTTTGGCGCGTTCCTCAAGATACTTGTTGGCCTCTTCTTTGCGCACGGCCTCAATCTCGGCAATGCGCACAATGGCGCGCAGCGAGTCGACCATGTGGATATAGTAGTTGCGCTCAGCCTCGAGCTTTTCCTTGTCCACACCGTTGTTGCTCAATATCTCGCGATAGAAACGTTCCTTCTCCTTCATGGCGCTGAGGGCCGCCGTGTCGGCAATGCGCTGCACCACTGTATCGACCCGCAAAATATAAATTGAGTCGGTGTGGTAGCGCACCACGGTGTCGGTGCGAAGGATATAAACGGTGTCGGGTTCGGGCGGGGCCATAGAAACCATAGTGTCTATAGATTGTATAGAGTCTATCGGTTCCTGGGCCTTCATGCCCAAAGGCAACAAAAGCAGTATAATGAGCAGCTTTTTCATCGCAGCAAGTCTATCATTGCGTCGACGGTCAGCGTCTGCTGCGTGCCGTCAGCCATATTCTTGAGCGTAACGGTATTGTCGCGCATCTCGCTCTCGCCCACGAAGGCCACGTAGGGGATGCCCTTGCGGTTGGCAAAATCCATCTGCTTCTTCATCTTGGCCGCCTCAGGATAGATAAGCACGGGGATGCCGGCGGCACGCAAACGGTAGGCGAACTTGATGCAATGCTTCTGCTCCTCGGGGCCAAAGTTGACGAACAGCACACGGGCCGACTGCCCGAGTGCCTGCGGGAAAAGGTCGAGCTCGGTAAGTACATCGTAGATGCGGTCGGCACCGAAACTGATGCCCACACCACTGACGTTGGGCATGCCGAAGATGCCCGTCAGGTTGTCGTAGCGGCCACCGCCGCAGATGCTGCCGATACTCACATTTTTGGCCTTGACCTCGAAGATGGCACCGGTATAATAATTTAGGCCGCGGGCCAGCGTGAGGTCAAGCTCAACGTCGCAGCCGGGGTTGAAGAGGTCAATCAAATCAAAGAGTTCGGTCATCTCCTCCACTCCCTTGAGTCCAACCTCTATGTTGGCGAAAAGTTCGCGCAGGCGGCCCAATTTCTGCCGGGCGTCACCCTCAAGCTCGAAGACGGGATTGAGCGCGGCAATCTGCTCCGGCGTGAGACCACGTTCGGCAAGTTCGGCGCGCACGTTGTCGAGTCCAATCTTGTCCAGCTTGTCGATGGCTACGGTAATGTCCACCAGCTTGTCGGGGGCACCTATCAGTTCGGCGATGCCGGCCAGAATTTTACGGTTATTGATTTTCACCACCACGCCGATGCTCAGGTGGCAGAACACCTCGTCAATCATCTGCACCAACTCTAGCTCGTTGAGCATTGAATCGGAACCAATCATGTCGGCGTCGCATTGATAGAACTCGCGGTAGCGACCCTTCTGCGGCCGGTCGGCGCGCCAGACGGGTTGCAGCTGGTAGCGGCGGAAGGGGAAGGTAATCTGGTCGCGGTGCTGCACCACAAAGCGGGCGAAAGGCACGGTGAGGTCGTAGCGCAGGCCGCGTTCGCAAATCTGCGGAGCCACCTTGTGATAGTCCTGGTTGAAGTCCACGCCCTCCATAAAGTCGCCACTGTTGAGGACCTTGAAGAGCAGCTTGTCGCCCTCTTCGCCATACTTGCCCATCAACGTACTGAGGTTCTCGAGCGAAGGGGTCTCGATGGGTTCGAAGCCGTAGTGACGAAACACCTGGCGGATAGTGTCGAAAATATAGTTGCGGCGCGCCATCTCCACAGGCAGGAAATCGCGCGTACCCTTTGGTATTGAGCACTTAACGTTGGCCATAACTACTGATTTTAGACTGCAAATATACACTTTTTTTTTCATCCAAACAAAGTTATTTATAGCAAACAGCGCACTGACTCCAACCTCGCAATTACCGAATAACGGCTGTTTAACTTAATTAAACAGTTGCTATTCACTGGTTGATCGGCAGGCCCCTATAGGGTGCCTTCCTAAAGTCGGTGCATTTTTTTCTTGCAGGAATGAAAACTTTTTTCTATTTTCGCATAATTAAACTGCACTATAGAAAATAGTGCAAATAGTTAAACGATAGCAAAATAGACCCTATGAAATACAACCGAGTATTACTTAAATTGAGCGGTGAGTCGCTCATGGGAACCCAGAGCTACGGCATCGACCCCGCCATGCTGACGCAGTATGCCGCCGATATCAAGGCCGTGGTGGAACGCGGCGTGCAAGTGGCCATCGTCATTGGCGGCGGCAACATCTTCCGCGGCCTCAGCGGTGCCTCCAAGGGCATGGACCGCGTGCAGGGCGACTACATGGGCATGATGGCCACCCTCATCAACAGCATGGCCCTACAGGCTGAGCTGGAGAAGCAAGGCCTGAAGACCGAGTTGCTCGGCGGCCTCGCCATTGAGCCTATCTGCAAGGCCATGAGCCGTCGCCGTGCGGTGGAGGCCATGCAGCAGGGCCGCGTCGTACTTATCGGCGGCGGCACCGGCAACCCCTTCTTCACCACCGACACCGCCTCGACCCTCCGCGCTGTAGAAATTATGGCCGATGTCATCCTCAAAGGCACCCGCGTGGACGGCGTCTACACCGCCGACCCCGAGAAGGACCCCACAGCCACCAAATACCAGACCCTCAGCTACGGCGAGGCCCTGGAGAAGAAACTCAAAATCATGGACCTCACAGCCTTCGCCCTGGCCGAGGACAATAACCTGCCCATCTACGTTTTCGACATGAACAAGCCCGGCAACCTGCTGCGCGTGGTCGAAGGCGAGCCCATCGGCACCCTGGTTAGCAAATAATAAAACACAACAATATGAACGATCTATCAAAAGCCTGCCTCGACGAGGCTAAAAACAGTATGCAAAGCGCCCTCAACTTCCTGGACAAGGAGTTGGCGAAAATCCGTGCCGGCAAGGCCAACCCCGGCATGCTCGACGGCGTGAAGGTGGACTACTACGGCACCATGACCGAAATCAGCCAGGTGGCCAACATCAACACCCCCGACGCACGCAGCATCGTTATCCAGCCCTGGGAGAAGACCCTCGTGGGCGCCATCAACAAAGCCATCCTCGATGCCAACCTCGGCTTCACGCCGCGCCACGAAGGCGACCTGCTGCGCATCATCATCCCGCCCCTCACCGAGGAGCGCCGCAAAGAACTTTGCAAAGCCGCCAAGAACGAGATTGAGAACAGCAAGGTCAACATTCGCAACGCCCGTCGCAATGTGATGGACAAGGTAAAGAAACTCAAGGACAAATCAGTGCCCGAAGACGAGGTGAAGCAGGTGGAGAAAGAGTTGCAGGACATCACCGACAAACACATTGCCGAGTGCGACAAAATCTACACCGCCAAGGAGAAAGAGATTATGAGCATCTAGTACCGCTAGTGTAACTAGTATGGCTAGACTGATAAGATTTGACTCTTTGGAGTCAACCAACAAGTACTGCGAAATCCTCGACCTGCAGCAGGTCGAGGATTTCACCTGTTTTTGGGCGTTGGAACAGACCGATGGCATCGGCCAACGTGGCAATCATTGGGCATCGGCGCCTGGTGAGAACCTCACCTTCAGTCTTGTGCTGCACCCCACATTCCTGCCTGCCGACCGTCAGTTCAAACTCACCGAGGCTCTCTCCCTGGCTGTGGTCGACTTCCTTTCACCACTCTCCTCTCACCTCTCACCTCTCATCAAGTGGCCCAACGACATATATGTCGATGGCAAAAAGATTTGCGGCACACTCGTCAGCACCCGTCTTGTAGGCAACAGCATCGCCTCGGCGGTGTGCGGCATCGGCCTTAACGTCAACCAATGCGAGTTCCCCGCATGGGTCCCCCACCCCACCTCATTGGCCCTGTCAACCGGACAACAATACGAGCTGGAGCCTCTGCTGCGTCAAGTGCTACAATGTATTGAAAAAAGATACAACGACCTAAAATCCGGCATAGACCTCGACGCGGAATATCTTACCCGCCTCTTGAACCTTGGGGCTCCCGCACGATACAAATATAAAGAAGAGGAAATTACCGCCACCATTACCGGTATCGACCCTTTCGGTCATCTGCTGCTGGATGCCGACGACGGCCGACGGCTCTGCTGCGGCATGAAGGAGATAGCTCTGCTATCGTGAATTGTGCATGATTTTCTTGATGAGGAGGGCGACAATGGCGTCGTATTGTTCCTCGGTGTCGGCGCAGAAGACATAGACCGCGCGACTAAGGTAAGAGATGCCCATGTAGCAGCTTGCGGCGATATTGATGTTCTCGTCCACGATGGGGGCGTTCTCACGGGGATTGCTACGGCTGCGACGGGCAAAGAGCACCACGTCACTGCCCTCCTGCAGATTGGCCTGCTGTTCAGGGGCCAGGTCACCGATATAGAACTCGCGTTTCATCCATTCCCAGCCGGCATCGTCCTCGGCGGCAATGACGGTAACATCAACTTTGGCGGTGCTGTCAAGGGCAAAGTTGCTCACAGACGCCACCTTGACGCCGGGCTGTGAAGCATAGCGCTGATAGAGATCGGTCTGAGCCGATGCTGCAAACGTGGCGAGCAGCAGCAATAGTAATGCTATGCGTTTCATACCGTAAGGAATTTCCAAATGTCGCTAATCACCGAGTCGGCTTCGCACTGGTTGTTGCATATCACCACAGGCTCGTCCTCATCGGCACGCTGGGGAGCAGCTGTCAAGGGGCGGGCGCTCTTTTTCTGCACATGCTGGCGCTGTGGCTGTACTTCGGGCACAGCCTGCTGTTCCACCACAGGCTCAGGCACGGTGACCTCCATGGGAGTCACCACCTCCGCCATCTGGGGTGCCTTATCGGTGCGAGGCATCAAGGTCCACACGGCACCGCCCGCCACCAGCACCAGCACGGTAAACCCTATACCCAGTCGGGTACGGTGCTGTATGCCTCGGGCACGCTGGCTGGCGGCCGCCATCACCGTATCGCGGTGCGTCAGACGGTTCAGCTCGTCGCGCTCCTCATCGCTGAGGGTACCTTCACGGTATTTGTCCATCAGTCGCTCCAAGGATTCTGTCTTCATATCTTGTCTATTAATTGTTCCTTTAGTTTTTGTTCACCACGGGCCACCAGACGCCTGACGGTATTCACGCTGACCCCCATGATGGCTGCCACTTTGTGATAAGCTTGGCCATCCTCGTGGTAGTACTCCAATGCCTTCCGCTCCAACGGTTCCAGGGCCGACTTCCCCTCCTCCACCATTTGCACAATGCTCTCCTCGTCATAGCTGGTCAGCATCTTCATGTCATCATAGCGCTCCAGGCGCTTGCGGTGCCGCAGAATGTCCATGCATTGGTTCACCGTGGCACGTAGGCAGTAGGCATGCGGGTTTCTCACCCCTATCCTCACCAAAGTCCTTACCACGGCCTCCTGCACTGCATCCTTGGCATCGTCCTCATCATCAAGTATGGCAACGGCTCGGTTGAAGAAGTCGAGGTAGTGCTCGGTGAGTATTTGCTGTTTTTTTGCCGTTGTCATGCCCTATAGACGGAGAAGGTGCCAAAATCAGCCCACCGTTTAACATTATTTATGAATATTTAACACTTCCGGCAACTGCTTCAATGTGCCCTGGAGGTAGTCTATTTCTACAATTACCTGCTGTCGGCCATTAGTTAGTAAAAGGTAGGGCACCTGTAGCACGGTGTTGTAGCGGCAGGCCTGATCACAGACCTTCTGAGTGAGCGGCACCTCGGGACGTTTGCACTCCACAATCATCCGAGGCTTGCCCTCGCGGTCATAGATCACGATGTCGCAGCGGCGCGTCTGCCCGTTGACGGTGATGGCACCCTCGACCTGCATCAACTCGTAGGGGTAGCCGTGGCGCTCGTGCAGCATCAGGATGGTTTGCTGACGCACCCATTCTACGGGCGTCAGCACCACCCAGCGCCGACGCACGGGGTCGAGGACCTCGCGGCGGCCGTCGCGCTCACGTATCTGCAGTTCAGTATATGGTGCTTTCGTCTCCACCTTCTTCTTCCTGCTGTTGCGGTTTCTGTTTCAAGCCGTTGTTAATCTTCCACGAGAAGCCGACGGTCACCACCGGCGACAGACGCTTGGCCTTGACCACGCGGTTGAAGGTCTGGCTGTAGGTAGTGTGGCCCCAGCCGCCAGTGCAGAAGACGTCGCTGACGCGCAGGTTGATAGTGCCACGTTTCTGGAACACATCTTTCTTCACCGCCAGGTCGACCCAGTAGTTGGGGTCCATCTTCGTCTGTAGGTCGAGCCACGGCGCCCAGTACTGTCCGCTGAGCTGGATGGTCCAGTCATGCGGCAGGGTCATGAACGAGCTGAATTTGCCGCTGGCCTGGAACGACGAGGTGCTCTGGTTGTGGAGTAGCTCGGTACCCTCAATGTGGCTTTGATAGAGATTGAGACTGACGTTGATTTTCCACCACTGGAATATCTGCCAGTCGAAGATGAACTCCATGCCGTAGTTGTAGCCGGTGCTGAGGTTGAGGCGCGTCGAGGCGCGGTAGCCGTCGTACTCCTGATTGTAGGGCTCCCACCAGGCGTAACGATCAACACTATCTCTACACCAGGTGAAGCCGTAGTGGGTAATCATGTTGTTGGTCTGGCGGTAGTAGAGCGAGGTGAAGAGGTTGACCTTCTTGACGCCAAGATTGTAGCTGAGCTCGAAGGCATTGGTGTACTCGGGGTCGAGGTTGGGGTTGCCGAAGCTCATCTGGTTGTCCTCGCGGATGTCTATGAATGGGTTGAGGTCCCAAAAGTGGGGACGATGGACACGGCGGCTGTAGCTTACCTGGGCACTCTGCAGGTCGCTGATTTTGTACGACATGTGCACCGTGGGGTAGAGCTGCCAGTAGGGCTTGTCGATGGCTGCTGTCTGCGGATGGTAGAGGTCGCGGCCGTAGATGGAGGCATACTCTCCGCGCAGGCCAGCCTGCAGCGAGAGGGCGTCGGTGAGATTGCCGCCCAGGGTGGCATAGACGGCGTGCACATGCTGGCGATAGTTGAAGTGGGTGGAGGAGAGCGAATCGTAGTAGCCGTAGTAGGAATAGGAGCCACCCGTGTTGTTGTATATTGTGCGGTAATAGTCGGCACACTGGTCGGGCCAGTCCATGCGGCCCTCGTAGCCGGTCTCCAGCCGCCAGCCCTCCCTGCCGAGAAACGAGTCGAGCGGACGCAAGTAGTTGAGCTTGAGATTCAAGGCCTGGTGGTGGTTCTCGGTGACGCTGCGGCGACGGTAATAGCTATCGTAGTTGGCCAACACATCGTCATATATCTGTTCCTGCAAGCCCTCGCCGTGCACCTGACGGGTGCTGAAGGTAGCGTCGAAAGTCAGCTCCTCGTCCTTGCGGTCGAACTTGCGCGTGTAGAGCAGATTGAACGAGTGGTTGAGGTTGTTGTTGTCGCTTGTGGCGGTCTGGAGGTAGTCCAGCGAATCGTTGTATAGCAGGTCGGTGGCGTAGCTGTTGCTATTGCGCTGGCGGTTGCCACCACGCAGCTGATAGGAGAGCAACATGCTGTTCTTGTCGTTAAAGTAGTATTCGCCACCCACCTTCACGCTCCCCATGTGGTTGGGGTTGAGGCCGTACTGCTCGATGGCGTTGTGCGAAAGGGACGTGCCGCTGGGCAAGAGATATTCGATGTCCGACTCACTCTTGTTGCCGCGCTGGCGCAGACCGGCGTCGGCGTTGAAGAAGAGGTTGTACTTCTCGGTGGTGTAGTTGAGGCTGATATTGCCCATGGCGGTGGGGATGAACGACGGCAGCGAGTCGGGTACCATGAAAGGCAGCGGCGCACCCACGTTGACGTTCACCACACCATTGAGGCCCAGGGCACCGACTGTGCGGTCCTTGAGCTTGATATTGATAATGCCGCTCATGCCCTCGGGGTCATACTTGGCCGAGGGGTTGGTGATGACCTCCACGTTCTCCACCGTCGAGGCGGGTATCTGCTCCAGCAAGGTAGCCAGGTCGCTGGCCAGCAGCTCGCTGGGGCGCCCGTTGACAAGCACCTTGACGTTAGTGGAGCCACGCAATGTAACGTTGCCATCGTTGTCTATGGCCACGCTGGGCACCTGCTCAAGCACGTCGCTGGCAGTGCCGCCGCCAGCCACGATATTCTTGTCGACGTTGACCACGCGTTTGTCGAGCTGGTACTCCACCATCGAGCGCTCAGCCACCACCTCCACAGCCTCCATCATGGTGGCCTGCGGGTTGATGGCCATCTTGCCGAGGTTCACCGACGGGTGCTCGGCGCTGAGGGTCACGGGACTTTTATAGTACTGCGGCTCATAACCCACGAAGGTGATGCGCAGCAGGTAGCGGCCGTAGGGGGCTTCGATCTTGAAGTGGCCGCCGCCGTCGGTGACGGTGCCGCCCTTGAGCGTCGAGTCCTTGGGGTTGAGCAGCGCCACGGTGGCATACTCGATGTTCTCTCCCGTACGGGCATCCATCACACGCCCCTTCACGGTGCCCTGCTGTGCCCATGTTGCCAATGGTAGGCAGAGCATCATCAATATCAATAACCTTTTCATTGTCAATCAGGCTTTCGGTTGGCGAACGAAGTGGGGCATCTCGAAGGGTATCTCTATCGAATACTCGATGAGGCCGCCGAAAGCGCCGTCTTCCTTCCACCAAGGTGTCTGGTAGATTAGTTTCTTCACCTTGCTGCCATCGGCCAGCGTCTTCTCGATGGTGTAGGCGTTGAGCTGCTGATGCTCCAGCAGTCCTTTGAGCTTGGTCTTGGCGGGCTCGGGGTGGCAGTTCATCAGGTTGTAGCCCACAATCTTCTGCCCGTGGCTGTTGACGTCGGCCGAATGTTGGTTCATGTCCAGCACATTGCCCTCGGCGTCGCACACCGTGATGGCAATGTTTGTCAGTCCTTCAAAATATTGGTCCATAAGTCTAAACTAAACGAAAAGAGGAAAGTGGAAAGTGGAAAACTTGCTGACGCGACAGCATAACTTTCCACTTTCCACTTTCCGTTTTCAACTTAAATTATTTGCACTGCAGGGCGGCCAGGGCGATGCTGTAGAGCTTGGTCTTGGCGCTGTCGCCACGGCTGGTCAGGACGCAGGGCACGCGGGCACCCATGACCATGCAGGCGAGCTCGGCGTGGGCAAACTTGGTGCAGGCTTTGTAGAAGATGTTACCGGCCTCGATGTTGGGGAACAGCAGGCAGTCGGCATCACCGGCCACTTCGCTGGTGAGCTTCTTCGTCTGGGCGCTCTCCTTGTCGATGGCGCAGTCGAGGCTCAGAGGACCGTCGACGATGGCGCCGGGAATCTGGCCACGCTGGCTCATCAGACCCAGCCAGGCACCTTCGGCGCAAGCGGGCATACCGACCGACACCTGCTCGGTGGCGGCGAGGATGGCCACTTTGGGTTTGGGATTCTCGAGGCTCTTGGCCACGCTGATCTCGAAGTTCATAATGGCCTGCTTCTGCTTGAAGTCGGGGGCGGGGATGATGGCCATATCGGAGCAGATGAGCAGTTTGTGGTAGGCGGGCACCTCCATGACGGCCATGTGGGTCAGCATGTCGTTCTTCTTGCCGGGCATGAGGCCGCACTCCTTGTTGAGGATGGCGCGCATGTACTTGTCGGTCGAGAGCAGACCCTTCATCAGGAAGTCACCCTTGCCCTCGTTGATGAGCTTCACCGCCAGGGCGCCGGCCTTGTTGTCGTTGGCCTCCTGGATCATCTCGAACTTGTTGGGGTCGATGCCCTCTTCGGCGCAGACCTTCTTCATGGTCTCGATGTCGCCCACGAGGGTGGCCTCCACGATACCGCGGTCGATGGCAGCGCTGACGGCGGCAATGGTGTGGCTGTCGTTGGCATAGGCGGCCACCATACGTTTTTTACCTTTTGATTTGACCAGCTCAAGCAGGTCGTCAAGTTTTGTAACCATTTTATTGTTAGTTTTTTAGTTGTTAAAATTGAAATATTTGAAGTTGCAAATATACAACTATCCGATGAAAAAAACAAATAATATTTTTGACAAAATGTCAAAACGAACCGGCGGCGTTTTCGGGGTCTGGCTTTTGGTACCTTCGGAGCAAGTTCTCGGGATGATAGGTTCTCAACCTGATAAACGACTTATCTACTACCTCCGTGGCAGTCGATGGGAAGTCCTTGGGAAGTCGATGGGAAGTCCTTGGGAAGTCGATGGGAAGTCCTTGGTAGGTCGTTGATGCGCTCTTATCCCACGCCACGAAGCAGTTTAAATAAAAAATAATTTGCGTATGTCGTTTTTTCTTTGTACTTTTGCAGTTCAATTATATACAGCGCATTATGTCAGACACACTTGTTATCACCCCGACTTACAACGAGAAAGAGAACATCGAGGCCATCATCCGCAAGGTCTTTTCGCTCCCCAAGGAGTTCGATATGCTCATCATCGAGGACAATTCGCCCGACGGCACGGCCGCCATCGTGAAACGCCTGATGCAGGAGTTCCCCGAGCGCCTGTTCATCGTGGAGCGCAAAGGCAAGCTGGGTCTCGGCACCGCCTACCTCGACGGCATGCGCTGGGGCTTGGAACACGGCTACAACTATATGATTGAGATGGATGCCGACTTCAGCCACAACCCCGACGACCTGGTGCACCTCTACGATGCCTTCGCGACCGGCAAGGGCGACGTGGTGGTGGGCAGCCGCTATGTGGGCGGCAAAATCAGCGTCGTCAATTGGCCCATGATGCGCTTGCTGATGAGCTACTTCGCCTCCAAGTATGTCAAGTGCGTCACCGGCATGAAGGTGGCCGATGCCACCGCCGGCTTCGTCTGCTGGAGCCGCAAGGTGCTCGAACGCATGAAGTTCGACAAGGTGAAGTTCATCGGCTACGCCTTCCAGATCGAGATGAAGTACACCGCCACACGGCTGGGCTTCAAGGTCTACGAGGTGCCCATCATCTTCACCGACCGTGTGCTGGGCGTCAGCAAGATGAGCATGAAAATCTTCAAGGAGGCCTTCTTCGGCGTCTTCAACCTTAAATGCCGCAATTGGAAGAATTATTGATATGAAAAAAATACTTTTGACTTTGGCGGTGCTGCTTGTTGCGGGCACCGCTTTTTCGCAGGAGAAGCTCCTGCAGTGGAACCAGCTGATGGACCGCAACCTTTATCCGCAGCGCGAGATACGGGGCTTCCATTTTGTGCCCGGTTCCAACAAGGTGATGTACATGAAGGACACAGTCCACATGATTTTCGACGGCAAGAAGGAGTCTCCGATGACCTCCATGGATCGTGTGATATACAGCGTCAGCACGGTCTCGGGGAAGAAGGATTCTCGGGTGGAGACGAAAGATGGCAACCTCTATGTCGATGGCAAGCTGGTGGAGCGCGGCGACGGCTACAACATCGTCCTGGGCGAGAGCGTCCACCGCAACGAGTTCGGCATCGACGGTGGTCTCTTCTGGTCGCCCAAGGAGTCGAAGCTGGCCTTCTATCGCATGGATCAGAGCATGGTGAAGGACTACCCGCTGGTCAACACCAAGGCCCGCGAAGCCGAGCCCAAACCCATCAAGTACCCTATGGCCGGCATGAAAAGCCACGAGGTGACGGTGGGCGTGTGGGATGTGGCTACCGAGAAGCTCGTTTACTTGAACACCCGCAAGGACACCACCGTCCACGAGCGTGAGATGTACCTCACCAATATCGCCTGGAGCCCCGACGAGCAGTATGTCTATATCGCCAAGGTGAACCGTGAGCAGAACCACATGTGGCTGGAGCAGTACGACGCCGTCAGCGGCCAGCTGGTGAAGGTGCTCTTCGAGGAGGAGAACCCCCGCTATGTGGAGCCCTGCGAACCGATGATATTCACCCCTAAGGGAGACCAATTCCTCTGGTACTCGATGCGCGACGGCTACAAGCACCTCTACCTCTATAACCTCGACGGCACGCTGGTGAAGCAGGTAACCCAAGGCGAGTACGAGGTGGAAGGCTTCATCCAGTTCGACAAGAAGGGGGAGAACATCTTCGTCTACGCCAACAAGGACAATCTGGCCGGTCGCGACGCCTACCGCGTGAATTTGAAGACTGGCACGATGTGGCGCATCACCCACAGTTTCAACGTAAATCACATGGGTACACATAGTGTTGTGCTCAATGAAGACGGCACTTGCCTGATTGATGTGTTCTCCTCGGTGGAAGTGCCTGCACATGCAAATTATTCTACTCTGAAATACAAGAAGAACGGGGTCGTTCTTTCCACCGGCAAGTCTCTTTATTTGGCCGAGAACCCTTTGGAAGAGTATGCCATGCCAGGCATTGAACTTGGCACCATAAAGGCTGCCGACGGCAAGACTGACCTCTACTACCGCCTCATCACCCCTCCCAATATGGAGCAGGGCAAGAAATACCCGACGCTCGTCTATGTCT
This sequence comes from Bacteroidales bacterium, assembly GCA_017645585.1. Lineage (GTDB taxonomy): Bacteria > Bacteroidota > Bacteroidia > Bacteroidales > P3 > Colimorpha. The sequence goes on along the minus strand of JAGCOF010000046.1, from coordinate 18,732 downwards.
ATGGCGGCCCGCACTCGCAGCTCGTTACCGACAGCTGGCTCGGCGGTGGCAACCTCTACTTCATGTTCCTCGCCCAGCAGGGCTATGTGGTCTTCACCCTCGACAATCGTGGCACTGACAACCGAGGCTTCGAGTTCGAGAGCTGCACGCATCGCCACCTCGGCGAGATTGAGATGGCCGACCAGATGGAGGGTGTCAAGTTCCTCAAGAGCCTACCCTACGTAGATGAGAACCGCATGGGCGTCGAAGGGTGGAGTTTCGGTGGCTTCATGACCATTACTATGAAGCTGGCGCACCCCGAGGTGTTCAAGGTGGGTTGTGCCGGTGGTCCCGTCATCGACTGGAAGTGGTACGAAATCATGTACGGCGAGCGCTATATGGACACCCCGCAGGAGAACCCCGAGGGCTACGAGGCCACCAGCCTGCTCAGCAAGGCCCAGAACCTCGAAGGACGCCTGCTGGTCATCCAGGGTGCCGAAGACAACACCGTGGTGCCGCAGCACAGCACCGAGTTTATTGAGCGTTGCATCAATAACTTCAAGCAGGTAGACTACTTCATGTATCCCCACCACGAGCACAACGTGCGTGGTCCGGAACGCAACCACCTCTACAAAAAGATGTTTGATTACTACGAGACCTTCCTCAAGTAGGGTTTACCAGGTTTTCGTAAATCTTATTGATTTCCTGCATTGTGTTACGTCGGGACAGACGTAACACAATGTAGCGGAAGTTGGAGAGTACGTCACGGAGAAAGGCTGTGACAGGGCCCGTCATCCTGGCGCAAACAAACGCCAAAGCCACTGCCACCAGCCCCCACCATGCTCCAAGGTCGGCCACATGGCTCATCCAGGCTCCACCACAACAAGCCATCGCGATGCCGATTGCAATAGTGTACAGTATGGAAATGAAGAAGCGAACACCGAAGTTGAAAGAACTGCGGAACTGTGGGTCAGCGATTTTCTTCTTGACAATAAGGTGTGTGGGTAGCACTGCCATGGGATAGCAAAACAGGCAGAAAAGAAAAATCCAGCGGATTACCGGCACCGCCACCACAGCTATCAGCACCGCAGCAACTGCCAAGAGTGACAATAGAGTGGCTGCCAGCCCCCAGTGCTCAGAGATTAGTTTCTCATCAAGATTAATTCGAGCACATAGATTAGTCAACTGTGAGGCGTGGGCAATCAGACGTTGTGCTTCCGACTTGTCATTTAGCAGTAGAGTGTCCACTTGCTGGGCGATACGCTGCCGCATGCGGAAGCGATTCCAAGCATTGTTCTTCAGCCCCTCGTGACGACGCATCTCTTTATTCAATACATTGCAGAGCGTCATAATCTCGTCGTAATGCTCTTCGTTGCGTATGTCGTGCATCAGCGGCATCAGCGCTTCGGCGAGGGCATCGCGCATCTGGTTGAGGGCCAGAGGCTCGTTGTCTCGATAGGTCTCCATGAATGGCTGTATCGGGATGGGCTTACCAATATAAACCACCAGATTGCTGTAAGGCTGCTCATACTCGTCAAAGTCGATGCCGGTAGGAACGATGTACAGCGGGTGGTTGCCGAGTTGCAACTGCGTCTCGCCAGCGATACGGAACATACCCTTGCCCATATTCAGCAGGTGGTGACGGTTGTTGTGCCGTCCTTCAGCCATCAGGCAGAGAGGGAAATTATCGAGCAACACATCGCAGCAGCTGTCGAATATTTCCTTGTTACGACCAAGTTGGTCTTGTCCGTCGCGGATACGATACACGGGCATTATCTTAAGAAAAGTAAGGATGGCGCGTAATGTGGGCTTACGAAAGATGTCGGCTCGCGCCAAGAAGACAGGAGGTTTGGGGGCAAAACAAAGCACGGCCAGCGGTTCCATGAGAGCCTGTTGATGACAGGGTGCGATGATATAGGCCCCATCGGTAGGAAGGTTTTCCAGACCGTGGACATCGAAATGGTTGTAGTGGCACCGGCAACCGAACTGAACCAACGGGCTGAGCAGATTGTATAGATAATCGTTGTCCTGTATTTTTTTCGACATCAGCTAATCGTTTGGTTTATTGACCGTTTTATCAATCAAATATAGGAATGTCTCACTTTTTTTCTCATTGCAAATATACGAAAAAATCCTTTTTGTAGTTATTTATTAAAATTTAACACAAATATGTCCTCCTTTGCTAATCTCTCCTCTTGGGAATGGCTCATCCAAATCTTCATCATCGTGGTGGCCCTTCTCATCGCCAATCTCATTCGATGCAATGTGCCGCTCTTTCGGCGCAGCCTGCTTCCATCCGCGCTCCTTGCCGGATTACTTATCATGTGCCTGAAGCCCTTCGGCTGCTTCTCGACCCTTGTCGACAAACCCACCATGGAGATTATCACCTACCACACCTTAGGTCTTGGGTTCGTCGCAATGGCATTGAAGAATAAGAAAATCAAAAGCGCCACTTCGACAATCAAGGTTATTGAAACGGGTGCCGTCACTGCCAGCACTTATATTCTGCAGGGGCTTGTGGGACTCATGATAACCGTCCCGCTCTTCCTGTGGTGGAACAACAAGGAATTCTTCTATTCCGCTGGATTGTTGCTTCCCATGGGATACGGACAGGGCCCTGGGCAGGCGCTCAATTTCGGTACGACCTTCGCCTCGTGGGCCGAGGGACAAGGCCTCGTCTTCCATGGAACTGACTTCGGTCTTAGTATTGCAGCTACAGGATTCATCGTTGGTAGCCTCATTGGTGTGGTGTTCATGAATATATTGCGCCGCCGTGGGAAACTGAAGGTGCGCGAGAAAGCAGAATCCGAGCAATACACCCTTGCCGACTATGAGTCAAAAGGCGAGATCCCCCACTCCGAGTCCATTGACAAGCTCACCATACAGCTCTGCTTGGTGCTACTTGTCTATGCGCTCGTTTTCCTCCTGATGTACGGTGTACAGCAACTCGAGTTGGGCAACTTCGGCGTCAATACCCTTAAGCCCCTTGTTTGGGGATTCAATTTCCTCTGGGGCACACTCATCGGAGTCCTCGTCCGCTGGCTCATCGGTCGCCTGCGCAAGAGAAACCTCATGCAGCGCGAGTATATCAACAACTACATGCTCGACCGTATCGCTGGAACCTGTTTCGATATTATGATTGTGGCCGGCACTGCCGCCATCGACTTCAACAACTTGCGCGGCCTCTGGCTGCCACTCATCCTCGTATGTACTTTCGGCGCCGTTGTCACTTTCTTCTACGTCCTTCGCTGCTGCCGTAAGCTCTATCCCGACTACGAGTACGAGGGCTTCTTCTCCATGTTCGGCATGCTCACCGGCACCGCCAGCAACGGTATGATTCTGCTCCGAGAAATCGACCCCCGTTTTGAAACTCCAGCCGCCAACAACCTGGTTCTGCAAACCATTCCCGCTCTCGCCTTTGGCTTCCCCGTGCTGCTTTTGATGGGATTCGCTCCCCTGAGCTTCACCAACACGCTCATCACTATGGGCATAATGGTTGTTGCATTGCTCCTCTTCTGCCTTTTCATTTTCAGGAAGCGGAAGAATCCAAAGAGTTAAGGAACTAAAATTGTCAAAAGATGAAGAAAATAATACTTACCACATTTACCAGCGTCAGTCTGATATTAACTCTTTACCTTTCATCTTGCACTTTGCATGCGCAAGACACCACCCGCCACATCCGTCAAGGCTGGACTTTTGGCGTGCTGCCCAGCGTAGCCTACGATGCTGACCTGGGCCTACAATACGGCGCGCTGACCAACATCTACTACTTCGGCGACGGTTCCACCTACCCCGAGTATCTCCACTCCTTCTATGCCGAAGCGGCCTACACCACTAAGAACTTTGGCATTTTCCGCACCTCCTACGACTCCAAACACCTTATTCCAAACCACAGACTCAGTGTTGACATCACCTATCTGCCCGACCAGATGTGCGACTTCTACGGCTTTAACGGCTACCAGTCGGAATACAATGCCGCCTATGCAAACCAGGACGACCCCGCCTATATCTCGCGCGCCTATTACAAATACCGCCGCGACCTGTTCCGCTTCAGTGCCGACATTCAAGGAACAATTCATAAACCCCTCTATTGGAATGCCGGCATCGGCCTGCTCTATTTCGGCGTCGGATCTGTCGACGTAGACCGCCTCAACTCTTACACTAAGAAGGAAGAAAACAAACTTCCCGATACGGTGTCGCTTTTTGACTACTATGTCCGGGACGGCTATATCAGCCCCGCCGAGTCCAATGGCGGCTTCCATCCTTACCTACATGGCGGCGTTACCTACGACACACGCGACCGCCAGCAGAACCCCACCCGCGGCATCCATACCGACGCCTTCCTCTCCTATTATGCGGGGCTTGGCAATATGAGCGACTACAACAACCTGAAATTTAACTTCAATTGGCGTCATTACATCTCGCTCTACAGCGACCGTCTCATCTTCGCCTATCGCGTCGGCACACAGCTCACCCTCGCCGGCGCCAGTCCTTTCTACCTCAACACTTACCTCAACCAACTCTATATGCAGCGCGTAATCTACGAAGGACTGGGCGGCGCCAACTCAGTGCGTGGTATCTTGCGCAACCGCATCCTCGCCCCCGGCGTGGCCTTCGCCAACGTCGAGTTGCGCACACGAGTGGCAAGCTTGAAGGTTGGAAAGAATATGTTCTACCTAGGCCTTGTACCCTTCCTCGACGCCGGCATGGTCGTGCAGCCTTACCGCAGCGTGTCGCACAACCCGCACATAGGTGCCCCTATAACCGACGACCAAACCAATATCGACTACCAGCGTCTATACGACCCCCACCTCGGCGGCGGCTGCGGCTTGAAGGTGGCCATGAACGACAACTTCGTCCTCTCCGTCGACTGGGCCACCGCCTTCGACCAGCAGGACAACTCAAAGTTCAGTAACTTCTATATCAAAATGGGATATATGTTCTAATCCCAATCAAGCAATCAAACATTCAGACAATCAAGCAATCATATCAAATGTTTACAGGAATTATAGAGATGACGGCCAAAGTCGTCAAGATAGAGAAAGAGAACACCAACTACCACTTTACCCTCAAGGTTCCCTTCGGCGACGAGCTGGCTATCGACCAGAGCATGGCGCACGACGGCTGTTGCCTCACTGTGGTAAAAGTCGACAAGGAGAAGAAACAGTATGTGGTCACCGCTATGGACGAGACGATGCTCAAGACCAACCTCAGCACCTGGCAGGTGGGCACCGAGGTCAATGTGGAGCGCTCGATGCGCATGGACGGCCGCTTCGACGGCCACATCGTGCAGGGCCACGTCGACCAAACAGCCACCTGCACCAAGGTGGTGGACGACAACGGCAGTTGGCGCTTCTACTTTGAATACGACGCCAAAAACGCCCCCAGCATCACCGTTCCCAAGGGCAGCATTAGCATCAACGGCGTGAGTCTCACAGTAGTGGATAGCGAGCCCGGCATGTTCTCAGTGGCAATCATCCCCTACACTTTCCATGTGACCAATTTCCACAACTTCAAGCCAGGCACCGTTGTCAACATCGAGTTCGACGTCTTCGGAAAATACGTTCAACGTTTGCTTGAGCAATACATGGACGCCCAGAAGTGACACGGCTTGTCATCCTTGATTTCGACGGCACGCTGGCTGACACCCAGCCGCTAATTGTCAGCACCCTACACCGGACCCTTGCCGAGTTACACCTGCCGCCACGTAGCGATGCTGAATGTCGCGGTATCATCGGGTTGCCGCTGATGCAGTGCTTTATCACGCTTTGTGGTGTTGACCTCGCCACCGCCGAACGTTGTGCCGAGATCTACCGCCAAGTCTTCGATGAGGACAACCATCCAGGCGTTGTCACCCTCTTTCCGCATGTGCTTGACACCCTCACGGCCCTGCATGAACGAGGACTGCTGTTGGCCATCTGTAGCAGTCGTGGACGCCCGACACTCGACGGCTTTGTAAAAACATTTCATCTGGAGAAATACATCAACGCCATTGTCAGCGCCAACGACGTGCAACGGCACAAACCTCATCCCGAGCCTGTGGAGATGATATTGAGGCAACTGAATATTCCCGCTGGTGATGCCTTGGTAGTGGGTGACGCTTCGTTTGACATTATGATGGGACGTGCAGCGGGTTGCCGCACATGCGGGGTTACCTATGGCAACCAATCGTCTGATGACCTTCGTGCCGCCGGCGCTGATTGTCTTATCGACGACTTTGCCTGTCTAATGAAATGTCTTTAAGGCACCGGATCATACCCTGAGCCACCGAATGGATTGCATCGCAGTATGCGCTTAAAAGCCAACCATCCACCTTTGAAAGGACCATATTTCCTTATCGCTTCCTGAGCATACTGTGAGCAGGTGGGGGTATAGCGACAGGCAGGAGGCGTCAGCGGTGAGATGCAGGTACGATAGAAGGCTATCAATGCCAGCATTATCCAAGAGAGGGGTTTGAACTTCATAACGTTGCCATTATTTCCTTCTCTAATGCATCCAGCAATTTGTCCATCTTATGTCCCAGCTGCTGAAAAGGCATTATTTCATTGTGAATGTAAACCATAGAGAATACAATGCTGATGCCATGCATGTTCAGAAAGTCATATAGGTGCTGTTTGCGCAGGCGGTAGCACTCGCGCGTGAGACGGCGCACGCGGTTGCGGTCTACTGCGTGATGGAACTTGCGCTTAGGAGCTACAATGAGCACCTGACAAGGAATAGATGAATCAGAGGAATCACGAACAACCATCCACTGCACACTATAGGGATATGCCATCAGTCGGTGGCCTTCGCTGTAGAGGCGTTCTATCAACTGCCTACTACAGAGCCGCTCCTCTTTTGAAAAGGTGAAACTCATTTCACCTTCTTTTCCGCGGTTTTCTTTGCAGAGGTCTTCTTCTCGGGGACTTTGGCTTCAACCACCATCTGTGCCTCAGCTTCCTTCTTGGCTTTCTCGGCAGCACGGGCGGCACGACGGGCAGCCGCTTGGGCCTTCTTGGCCTCCATACGCTGCTTGTAGATTTCCTTGTTGGCAATGACAGGCTTGCTCCGTTTGCCCGAGGTAGCAATTGTATTCTTCACACCGTGCTTTGAAGAATCACCCTTGGAAGCAATCACACTATCCTGCTGCTTGCCGAGGATATAGTTTTCAAGAGCCATAGCCATTGAGGGCGCCGACTGTGTGGGAGCAGCAATGGTAAGCTTGATGCCATGTTCCTTCAGTGCAGCATGGGTGGAGGTGCCAAAAGCAGCAATAAGCACTTTGTGTTCCTTGATATCAGGGAAACTCTTAACAAGACTACGCACACCTATGGGCGAGAAGAGGGCCAGGACATCGTATTCATCGATATTGAATTTCGTGAGATCTCTGGGCGCCGAGGTATACATAGGCGCTTTCATGTATTTAATCTTGGCCTTGTCGAGGGCTTTGGTATACTCAGTTTGACGCTCATCGGAGCAGGGGAAGAGATACTTCTCGTCACGGTGTTTGGCAATGACCTCCACCAAGTCGGAGAAGTATTGGTTGCCGAAGAACACCTTGCGTTTGCGGTATTGGATATAGTTCTGCAGATAGAGAGCAATGGCTTCTGTGGAGCAGAAGTATTTCATGTCCTCGCTGACAGTCTCGCGCAACTCCTTCAACATGCGGAAGAAGTGGTCAATAGAGTTCTTGCTATTGAAGATGATGGCAGTATAATCTCCGATATGAATACGCGTCTTACGGAAGTCGCTAGCGGAGATACCCACAATCTCAAAAAATTTATAAAATGTCAGCTCAACGTTATGCTTATGGATCAAATTTCGGTATGGCGATTTCTCCAAATCGGCAGGTTCCGGTTGCGATATGAGGACTTTTTTTATTTTCATAACTACTTGTGATATTGCCACAACTCTCTGTGAACTAATCAATAATCTGTTTAATAAGCACTAAAATCGGTACAATCTCGACGATGCAAAGATAGTAAAAAAGATAGAAATAAGCGTTAGAAGATTGTGTTAAAAAAAGTTTCAGCCCTCTAAAGAGGCGCATAATGAACTCTAAAGCGATAAGGCCGGCAAGGATATCCAACACAACTTCATTGCTCCACGGCAGATAGAAGAAAAGGAAAAGCAACGGGATAGTGACAGAAGCAAGAACAAGATGGTATAGATAGTTGCTGGTGATATAAGCATTCACAGCCGCACTGTCGTCAAAGATGGTTCCAAAAAACCGCAAAAGCAAATTGCGCAACAAATAAGCCAGCATCACCACTGCACTAAGTGTCAGATAGCTAACGAAGGGCAAACGGTCGGTAAAATAAGCTACCGGCAAGGCCAGAGATGCAATTAAGAGCAACCCCATAGGAAACATCTGCACAGTACGGGTCATGTTGTTACCCCGCAGCATACGGTCCATGGCGCGGCTGTCCACGACAGAGTGCAGTAAATGTCCAATGGTGATTTTATGAACCCTGTAGTAGAGACAAAGCAAACCTGTCAGGATTACCAACAGGACAAATGTCCATGAAGGAGATGATTTGTCGGGCCGTACAAGCAAGTTGGAGTCATACGGCACAAGGGTATGTTCGCGGAACAATGAAGGTCGTTGTTGTTGCGCTATAGAATCCTCTTCTCGGAAAATCGAATCCATCATACTCTGGTACACCCCCATATCGGCTTCCTCCACCACGGTAACAAAGGTATCCCATTGGTAGAAAGGCAGTGTTGTGAGATCAAGGGTGTCAGAAGTAGTCATAGATTAGTGCTGTATGATGAGTTTTTGATTATATATTTCCTTGTCGACAGTCACCTGTAGCAGGTAGATACCGTCGGGCAGGAACTGCAAGTGGAGCGTGGTGCGTGGGGAGTAGAGCAGCTCCACATATACCTCACGGCCATAGAGGTCATAGAGACGCAACATACCGGTGCCCTCCACAGTTACTGTGCCCGTAGTAGGATTAGGACGAATGTCAAGAGCAAAAGGCTTAGGTCCTTCTTGATTGATACCCAACGTAGTGGTGTCCTTGAACCAGCCATAAGCCGAATCCCATAAGGCCAACGGCAGGCGCACATCGTCAATCCACACGCAATCGCTGCCAGCGTCGTCACTCTCGTCCTTTACATAACGCCACTGTAGCGTATGATGGCCGGCAGAAATGTTGTGGGTGCGTTGCATCCACTGACTCTCACCCCACCAGGCTTCCCCTCGCTGCGTACCGTCGACATAGAAGATAAACTTGTCATGCGATACTTCCGACGAGGTTTTAAACCAATAGCTGAGCGTATCTGGTTGAGCCAAGAACACTTCAATCACAAGGTCGGATGTCTGTCGATAGTCGATGGCGCCACTACGCGCACTATAACGTCCTCTATGGGTCACGGTGCTGTCAATACGCCACGGAAGGGTGCCTCCCTGCTGCCAAGGATAGCTATTAAAGCCGTCTTCAAAGCTATCCATCTTATGGCCGCCTATCATGTAGTAGTCATAATCAGTGCGGTAATTCCCTCGCATCAGCGATGCTTCTATGTGGAGGTGATTTAGGGTGTCTGGAGTTGTAAACAAAGAATGATTGCCAATCACCTCCTCGGTTGGCAGGGTAGTAAGCACAAGGTTCATACTGTCAAAAATGCCATCCACTATCGTTTCCAGTTTGTATTCATGCTGCGCCAACAATCCATGAGCCAAACTGCCGTCAGACTCCAGCAGTCGGAACGTAGCAACCGGATAGTCAATGTTTATCGGCTCCTCCAAAGTAAGACAGCAAAGCATTCCTTCGGCACTATCCCAAGCAAACAATTGCGCCTGCCAAAACGGGTATTGTCCCACGGCAGTCACCTGCACGGGCAGTATGATGTTGTGGCTATGGTGCGGCAAGAGGGTATCGACGACCGCCTGCTGTTCGGCAATGAGTGCATCAACGGCACTGTCGGCATCCATTTGGCTAAACACCACTCGCAAGTCATACAACGGTTGCGTGCCGACGTTCTCGACGCGGCATGTCACCGTGCTGTCGCTCACAGCCACTTCACGCAACGCAACGCCTATGCCGCTGACCGGCTGCACCATTACCGTGTCAACACGCGGCAGATACCCATAGGCGCTGGCCGTAAGAATGAGTTTTGAGGTGTCTATCGAGCGATTAAGTTCGAGGGCCAAATGTCCATCAGCGCTCATAACACCCACACCCAACACCGTATCATGTTGCATGGCGGTGACGGTAACACCAGGCGTACCAGCAAGGTAAACATAACCACTACCATCATGTGGGGCACCGTTGGTGAATTGCAGCGCAATGGATTGCGGCGCACCAACATAGGGCCTCAATGTAGGATCACCGAAGAGGCAGTATATTTCCCAATAGAACTTGTCGTAGGGCGACCCGAAGGCCATGACAGACATATTGCCTGCCACCAACAATTCACCCTGCGTCTGCACCTCGGGGATACGCCCTATCCAGCGGTCGAAAGCGCCAAGTCTTGCAGGGTCGAAAACAGGCTCAAGCGTGAAAGGGTATTTGGGGCCTACGGCCCAATAGTAATCCTCATTCCAGAGGGTTGAATTGGTGGCACCAATCACACCGATGGCGCCGCCCACGGGCTTACGTATCAGTTGTTCGCCAAAGCAGGTGCCGGTGAAAGCATTGCTCAGACAACAATTATTGATATACAGCAGCGGCTGCGGATTATCGAGGGTGTCAATGCTGCCAAACGACACCGAGGGATTGCTCCATCCGGCCAGAGTACAATGGGCTGTGTAGCTGAGCACGGAAACTCCCTGACTCAAATCGCCAAGTATCGCAGCTCGCTGGTTAGATGAAGCTGGATTGTAGTAGCAGTGAGTGTCAATTTCGGGGTGGGCAAGCACCACTTCACGACTGAGGTAGTTCACCTGCCCGTTGGTGGTGATGGGCGCCGGCGACTGACTTTCGGCACCGGCCACCAGCAACATGCGTTTAAGTCGCATCGTGTCGAGATCGCGACCCTGTTCGTAGCGCAATGTCTTGCGCAACACGGCCCCTAATTGAGCAGTGTCGTTGACGGGCCAACGACCAATAATGGCATCGGGCAGATAATCACCCGTATGCTCGGCATAATAGAGGTCGGTGATGTGACTTGTCATGCTGGAAGGATGGGTGGTGCCCGGGAAAGCCTGTATCTGTGCGGCATCCCCCACCAGCAGCAAATAATCGGGCGCTTCGCCAGCGAAGAACGGGGCTATCTGTGCCTTGATGCTGTCGCGCTTGTTGGTGTCGACATAGAGCTCCGTCACCTTGTAACCCTCCTGGCGTTTCCAGCGCACAAAAGGCTGCAACCCCTCGCGGAACATAGGTCGCGATACGATAAGCAGCTGCTTGACAGGCGATGAGTAATGAGAAATGTGCGACGAGGAGGTGATTGTAAGGGTGGTTGATATGGAGGTCAACGCGTTGAGGCCCATCGTCAACGGCATATATTCCACAGGATGCACCGTAATACGGAACAGCTGACGGTCACCCATCACGCCGAGGTCCTCCACCTCGACAGGGTCACCATTGCTGTACCAACCATCGCCCCCGTAGACCTCCTTGTCGGGCTCCACCGACGGCTCCGGCTGGTCTTTCACTGTCGCACCCGTATAAGGCACAATATGCCCTGCAATGTCAATGGAGCGGCGCGACACCTCAATGTCGCCCACCGTCACACGGCTGCCGCGCGGCAACGACAGCAGACGACTCATCTGAGGCAACGCCGGCAACCCTGCACGTGGCGCCAAGTTGGCCATGCCGACTGCATCAACGGAGACAAATCCATTGTCCAATGGCCGTGTAGCAACATCGCCCAGCGTGAACGTCAGTCGATAACTGCCGTCGGCCTCCTCTGTCAGCGCAAACGAGGCTGCCCCACCCTTCTGCGCAAATGCGCCGATTGAGATCAAGAGGCACGTTATCAGTGCGATATATTTGCCAAACATGTGCATTTTTACATTGTTTCCCAAGTGCAAAATTACAAAAAAAAACTGACATCGCTACAGATAATGTATTTTTCTGTGCCTCATGCAATAAAGGATACCGACTTGCCGTTATCCTGCAAAAATGAACCAACCATGAAGATTGACCCTAAACGGAAAGTGCACAATGTCTCGGGAGAGAACATCGTCATCAGCCAGGTGGAAGGAACGGTAGATATGACCAAGGTGGTGGCGTTGAACGAGTCGGCAATGTTGTTATACAATGAGCTGAAAAGTAAAGACTTCACAACAGACGACATCGTGCAGGTGCTGCTTGACAACTACGACACCGACGAGGCTACGGCCCGCCGCGATGCCGAAGAATGGGTGGTTTCCATGCGCGAACAAGGGCTAATCATCGACTAACCTCCAGAGCAATGCGCTACACCATTGGCGGACACACCATTAGTATCAGCGGCCAAGCCGACGCTGACCTGGCGTCACGCCTGCCGGGCATGAGTGTATTCGAGGCCGAAGAGGCCGCCAATGACGAGGGGCGCATCATGCTCGACGCCAACCTGACGCTGCCCGACTGCCGATGGCACCACCGTTTCGGCCTGGCCGACGACACGATGGAATGTCGTTTCGGCACCGACAGCGAAGGGGTCTATTACTATGCTTTCGGCGACTGCGGCTTGCTGCGCTTCGACTCGCGGCAACCCGACAAGGTTCAATGCTCACACTTGGGCGACCCTGAACTGCTGCGCTATGCCCTTTGGACCTCCTATGCCATGATGGGGTTGCACCTCGGCGCCCTGCCGATACACGCCTCCACGGTGGTCAACGGCGGCCGCGCCGTGCTCTGCCTCGGCGAGAGCGGCACCGGCAAAAGCACCCATACCCACCTTTGGGTCAAACACATCGAAGGCTCCTATCTACTCAACGACGACAGCCCCATCGTCAGCATCGAAGGTGACGAGGTGGTCGTCTACGGCTCCCCGTGGAGCGGCAAGACCCCCTGCTACCGTCGCGAGCGCCTGCCCATTGCCGCCTTGCTCCGTCTTGAACAGCGGCCTGAGAACAGCATCCGCCGCCTGGGCACCGTCGAAGCATTCACCGCCCTGCAGCCCTCCTGCCCGCCGTCGCTGGCACGCGAGGAACGTTGCCTCGACAAGCTGGTGGACTTCGTGTCGGCAGTCATCTCCCACGTGCCTGTCTACCGCATGGGGTGCCTGCCCGATGCCGATGCTGCACGCCTGAGTTTCAGCACCATAATGAGCAGCCACCATGCAGATTGACAGCCAGATAATCTACAGCCTCGCCGAGGAGCGGCTGGCGGCAGGCGAGCGTGTGAAGCTGGCCTTCGGCGGCACCAGCATGCTGCCCACCCTGCACGGGAGCGACACCATTGTGCTCGAGTCACTTGCTGACGAGCCTCGGGTGGGCGATGTGCTGCTGTTTCACCATGAGGGGCGCCGCGTGGTGCACCGTCTGGTGAAGATAAAAAACGACATCTATATCCTGCAGGGAGACAACAACATAGGCACCGAACAGGTGCACCGCAACGACCTGCTGGCTCGCCTGGTGGCGGTGACGCACGCCGACGGACGCGAGGTGACCACCGACAACCCCAAATGGCACCGCAGCAGCCGCTGCCGCCTGAGCATATCAAAAGCCAAACGCCTGGCAGTGCGCTGGTTGGGACACACCGGTCGGAGACAACTAAGGCCCTGGTATTTCGGCTTGCTGGCCTTCCTCATGTGGGCCCCATTGAACGGCGTAGGCATACCACTCGACAACTACATCCTCGGCCTCCGCGCCGACCACCTGCTCCACGCCTCCGTCTTCATCCCCTGCACCCTCTTCTTGATGGACCTCAAAAGAGTTCATCACTCATCACTTATCACTCATCACTTGCTCGTCTGGCTGCTGGCCATCGCCATCGGATTGACAACCGAATGGGGGCAATACCTCCTTCCGTTCCGCAAGTTCGACATCAACGACCTTATCGCCAACTCCCTCGGCGTTACCCTTGGCTGGATGGTCATCCTTCTTGCCCGTCGCCGCCTCCGCCACCGATAGTTCAAAGCTTAAATTTTATTAAATACATCGTGCACGACATATCCGCATCATGCACGTACATACACCGTATTTTGTCCGACTGTAGTCGGACATCACTCGGAGTTGACTCGGACTTGAGTCGGACCACAGTCGGAGGGGGTGCGGCGGCAACACAACGTCAAGATTGCGCACTACACTCTGATACAGCGACTGTTAGCACATCAAAACCGCCACATCCCCTGTTTTTATCCGACAAAGGCACCTTTTAGGATCTACACCGAGGTTGAACCGACCACCGCCAACCAGCCATCGACCACCCTTTTATATCGTGCACGACCTATTTTTACCACCGTTTTTTTACCTCCCCGACTTCGGCGGTAATCCTGTAAATCTTATAAATTTTTTTATCAGGATTTATGGATTACGCGCAACGGGATAAATAAAAATTTTGCCATGTTGAAAAATGTTTGTATCTTTGCAGTCGCTTTCGAGAGCGAAAGCTGTAAGCAAGAAAAGCATTGCAATACAGTCCTTGCATTTGAATTCGCCAAATTTAAGAAGGAGGACGGAGCATTAATGCTTTCGCTTGATTGTGTATGCTATACCCATAGCATATCTTCAGGCGTGAGAATTGTTCCCATAATCCCGTTCCTTCGAAGGTGTTTGGCGATACCTAAATGCAAACGGACGTGAGCACATAACCTCATGCCTTTTCTTATTGGTAAAGATTAAAGTTCCGTTGGAGGGTCGGAGAAGATAAAACAACAATTATGAAAAAGTACTTTTTTCTTATTGCAATGCAACTCTTTGTCGGAGGAAGTGTTTTCGCACAGAACCTTCCCGGCGGCTTCCAGCACGTTATTGAAGTCGGAAGATATTCGGATTGGAACAAAGGGTATCTAACCATAACCGACATTAATCATATTGTTATCTATGACGGTAATATTGCTGGCCCATACCCAATCACATATGATGGGGCAGGTCGTGCACCAGAGTTAGGCGCCATGATATTGGAAGTGGACGGGGTATCGGCTGCCGGATGGAGCAAGGAAGATTTTTATAAAGTGGTGGACGGTCGACACGACACAATCACGCTTAAACTTCGCAGTCGGAATAATGGGCAAACATACGAATATGTCACAGGAATTGTACCAAGATACGAGTTGCCAGACAAACTAAAACAATTTGGAATTTACGCCTCCTACAACGACTTTAACAAAAACAACTCGAAAGCTGCCCAAAGAAAAACTCGTTTAACAAAAGACGTATCATTCGAGGAACGGCATGACAAAGATTTTGACTTCTCCGAATGTCACACTTATGACTACCTGATTACCAGCAACGATCCACTGCTGGACAAAGAACTTATAGACATCTCTATGAGTTTTTCCGGAATGACGCGGGATGAAAACAATCCAGACCTCTTGATTACTATTTCAAGGAATGTTAACGAAACCATTAACTCCACTTACATTCCTCCCTCAAGCCGGACCGTCAACACAGGAAGCACCACAACTGCACGTTATAACTACATCACAAAAACCAACGACTACATCACCACACAAAATAACAGAACAATACAAGAAGGTGGGTATGTTAAAGAGACCAAGACCACAGACATTTTCCTTGAGATAGCCGCCTTGGACGCAAAACGAATCAACGATCCCAACCTTACCTATCCTCCTATCGTGTGGAAGGCAACAGCAACCAGACATGTCTTAAATCCAAATTTCAATAACACCGACGAGTTAAAAGCATACGCATCATGGATGTTAATTCCCCCCAAAGACCGCGTTATTGAAATTAGCAGAAGCATTTCGACCCCACTGGGCGTATCTTATCTATCAAACAACCATTTTATACTCAGAGAAATTCACCCTAATTCATTAGCAAAAGCGGCCGGCTTGGAGCCTGGAGATAAGATACTGAGAGTAATAAATGGCAACTACACAAAAAAGTCGTTAACGAGGATGAATAAAGATATACGCAAGAACGGATGGGGTGGAGTTATGTATTATAGTCAAAATGGTATGGATATTATGGTATTACGTTCAGGGAAACGAGTCGTGATACATGTACCACCTGCACAATCCATTAAATACTACAGGTTCTGGTGGGTGGATACCAAGTAGCCCTGCTGTTTTTCAACATTAAAACAATATTGTAAATCACGTCCTTGCAAATAAATTTGCACAGGTCGTTTTTTATTCCTACTTTTGCATCGTCAACTATATAAATTATGCGTGGGAAACCTTATAGCACAGAAGAGCAGGAGCCTTTGATGGCTTGTGAGCCCGAAGCGGTGTATCGTACGCTCCAGCAGCCGTCTGTACATTCTGCAAACAGAGTTGACCGTAATCTGCCCGAAGGATGTGTGTCTTCCGAGGAGTTCTGGAACCTGTTTGAGAAAAAAATGCGGATGGCTTATGCTGAGTTATAAGGTGGAATAGAGTGATGATAACAGAATAAACGACAAATCAATTAATAACAAAAATACAGCATTATGTCAAAACTCCTCCTTTTAGGCGACGAGGCTATAGCACAGGCATTTATCGATGCCGGTGGTAGCGCCATCAACAGCTACCCGGGCACCCCGTCGACCCAGATTACCGAATACGTGATGAAGAGCAAACAGGCCAAGGAACAGGGTGTGGTGGCCAATTGGTGCGCCAACGAGAAGACAGCCCTCGAGGCCTCTATCGGTGTGGCTTACAGCGGCAAACGCGCCATGACCTGCATGAAGCACGTGGGTCTCAACGTCTGCGGCGACCCCTTCATGAACGCCTCCATCATCGGCACCAAGGGTGTCATCATCGTGGTGGCCGACGACCCCAGCATGTTCTCCTCGCAGGACGAGCAGGACAGCCGCTACTACGGCCATTGGGCCATGATTCCCATGCTCGAGCCCTCGAACCAGCAGGAGGCCTACGATATGGTCTTCTTCGGCTATGAACTGAGCGAGCAGCTGGGCACCCCCATCCTCATGCGCATCCCCACCCGTCTGGCTCACAGCCGCGCCGGCGTCGAGCGCAAGCCCGTCCGCGCCCAGAACCCCCTCAGCAGCCCCAGCGACCCCAAGAGCTACGTGCTGCTGCCCGTCAATGCCAAACGCCTCTACCGCGACCTCATCGACAAGCAGCCCGCCTTCACCAAGAGCAGCGAGGAGAGCGGCTTCAACCAATACATCCCCGGCACCGACAAGAGCCGTGGTATCATCACCACCGGCATCGCCTTCAATTACCTGCAGGAGAACTTCCCCGGCGGCAAATGCCCCTATCCCGTGGTGAAGATTACGCAGTATCCCCTGCCCTACAATATGCTGAACAAGCTCTATGACGAGGTGAATGAAATCCTTGTGCTCGAGGATGGCCAGCCCTTCGTCGAGGAGCACATCAAAGGCTTCCTGGGCAAAGGCAAACCCGTGCACGGCCGCTTGGACGAGACCATCCGCCGCGACGGTGAGCTGAACGCCGAGAAGGTGGCCATCGCCCTGGGCAATCCCATGCCCAAGGGTCCCGCAGTGCCCGAGGTGGTCACCAACCGTCCTCCCGCCCTCTGCGTCGGCTGCCCCCACATCGACAGCTACCAGGCAGTGGTCGACGTAATGAAGAAATACCCCAACGGCCGCGTCTTCGGTGACATCGGATGCTACACCCTCGGCTTCAATATGGGTGCCATCGACACCACCGTCTGCATGGGCGCCAGCATCACGATGGCCAAGGGAGCCGCCGAGATGGGCATCTTCCCCGCCATCGGCGTCATCGGCGACGGCACCTTCGGCCACAGCGGCATGACCGGTTTGCTCGACTGCGTCAACGAGAAGGCCAACGTCATCATCATGATTCTCGACAACGACATCACGGCCATGACCGGCGGTCAGCCCTCCAGCGCCAACCAGAAGCTCTTCAACATCTGCAAGGGCCTCGGCGTCGACCCCGACCACATCCGCACCATCGTGCCGCTGCCCAAGAACCACGACGAGTTCATGAAGATCCTCGAAGAGGAGATCGCCTACAACGGCGTCAGCGTCATCATCCCGCAGCGCGTCTGCATCGTCGAGAACAAAAAACGTATTGCTGCTAACAAATAAATCGATAACAATATGAAGAAAGACATCATACTTTGCGGCGTAGGCGGCGACGGTATCGTCTCCGTGGCCAAAATCATCAGCGACGCCGCCCTCAACCTGGGCATGAACGTCAAGCAGAGCGAGATTCACGGTATGAGCCAGCGCGGCGGCTCGGTGTTCAGCCACCTCCGCATCAGCTCCGACCCCATCTTCGCCGACGTCATCCCCGAAGGCAAGGCCGACATCATCCTCAGCTCGGAGCCCATGGAGGCTCTGCGCTACCTGCCTTTCCTGGCTCCCGACGGCGCCGTCATCACCAACAGCGACCCCTTCATCAACATCAAGAACTATCCTGATATCGAGAAGGTCAACGCCGAGCTGAAGAAACTGAAGAAATGCGTCAGCTTCAACGCCAACGCCATCGCCAAGGAACTCAACGCCCGCGGCAACATGGTGCTGCTGGGTGCTGCTGCTCCCTACCTCGAACTTCCCTTCGAGGAACTGGAGAAAGCCATCAATGCCATCTTCGGCCGTAAGGGCGACGCCGTGGTCGAGACCAACATCAAGGCCATCCGCGCCGGCCGCGACGCCAAGTAAAAAACACCACAAGGCTAAAACCCGAGGCCGCGGAGCTGCGCTCCGCGGCCTCGCTATTGAGACTATCGCTTATGAGAAGACTTCTCTTCATTCCTTTGTTTCTCTTGATGGCGGCTTGCTG
>JAGCOF010000045.1 GCA_017645585.1 Bacteroidales bacterium | reverse complement strand
GCCGCCGACCGCCTGCTGCTCGTCGCCCTGCGCCAGCGCACCCTCGGCGGCGTGCCGCGCCTCGTGGTGGACACGGAAGACATCGCCCTGGCCGACACCCGCCTCGTCGACAACTGCATAGCCTTGGTGGGCGACCGCTACGGCGACACCGCCTGCGGCTGGGCCCTCGTGCGGCGCCGTGCCGACCGCTGCTCCTCGCAGCGCGTCGTCACCCTCAGCACCGCCTACCAGGCCTACCTCACCCCCGACGCCCTCCAACGCGCCGCCGACTCCTACGGCGGCCTCACGCCCCGCCCTGACGGGGATTCTCTCTACTCCCCCGCACCCTGCTTCAGCGCAGCAGTGTGACGGTGCCGACGGCGGTATGGCTGGTGTGGTCGGCCTCAAAATCGAAACGATAACGCAAGTGCCACACATAGGCTCCCTGAGGGCATCCGAGTCCATTCCATCCTGCAGCAAGGTCATCGGTACGAAATACCAACAGCCCCTCTCGGTTGTAAATCGACAACTCGCCCTCAATTGGCCGATAGGCAATGACGGCAAAGCGGTTGTTCAGATCAGCCTCGGGAGTGAACACATTGGGCGCGTAGATGTCGGTGGCAAGCACTTTAACAACTGCATTAGCAGTGTCAATGCAGTAGTCGTTATAAGCGGTCAACACAACCAGAACACTGTCCATCTGCCCATTGAGAGTATAGTGTAAATGGGAACCATTCTCGGTTTGCGTCACACCATCCACGTCCCACCGCCGACCTGTGGCTTGCTGGCTTAAATCGTAAGCGTCGAATGAATTACGTTCACTAAGCATGACGGTTTCAGGCAACACCTTCACACGGGCCACAGGCCATACAATGGGTTCCAAACGAATACTGCTGTCTACGGGGCATGGAGTCTCGATGTGGAGCGTATAGGTGGTGCTGCGCGAGGGTGATACATCCACCGTTGTGTCGTGCTCGTGGCCGTGCAACATCGGATCATCGGGTGCGGCGCTCCAGCGTAAGTAGTCCCATTCGATGGTGTCTTGCTTGTCTACCGTTAGGCGGTATGCATGATTGTAGCAGTCAGCCTCCTGCTCCAAGCCAAAACGAGGCGTGTATTTATCCACTAAATGCAACACTAACAGTGAGTCACATCCATTAGCAGTAATCAGGGTGTCGTAGTAGGTACCTTCCTCATAAAGGAGAGTGTCTTGCCAGCGGTAAGTCGAGCCTCTGCAAAAAAAATCTTCAGAGTACATTCGGTAAGAGGGCATCACATGGAGAGTAATCTGTAGGCTGTCGCACCACTCCTGGCAGCAGTCACCGTGCAGTAAGGCTTTTAGTGTATGTGTTCCAGCGCTGTCAAAATACAATGGCAGTCGCAGCGATGTGTTTTCAAGTTGCACATCGTCAAGACTCCAACGAGCGTTTCCATAATTGTTTTCTGTATTCAATTCAAACCATACAGTATCGTTAGCACAGAAGAAAGTATCGCTTGACGCAACTGTACTGTCAACAAGTAATCGGTAGTCATTGTTGACGGTTATAACAGAATCGGTCAATGCCATACCAATAACATATGAATGTGTATTTCCTGGGTAGTCTTCATCATCGTCATCTCCAAAACACCCACCCAAAGCCCAGGCATTGAACAGATTGGTGGTATTGGTTAACGTATGTATACCGGAAGACACATGCAGTTGAGCATAACTATAAATACTATCAAATGAAATAAACGCAGTGTCAATGGGCTGTCCATCAAGAAGCATTCCTGATACACTACATGTGGGCGTCACCACATTGACATAATATAATGAATTGCAAGACGCTTGATGAAAATTGCAAAGATAGAAAGTGCTATGTTGAATACTTCGTTCTAACGGAGGAATGGTTACCATCTCAGATTGCAATGTCGTGTATAAACATACTGATACAGGTCTTTGTGTTCTTATATGGAATACATCGTTGCGCCATAGATTATAATGCTCTCCTGAATTGAGGATGGTGGTAAGAGTGTCGTTGATCCAAACACGGCAGTAGTCCTCTTTTGAAATAATCTGTATCACGTTGTCAGCATAGTTATTGTCTATCGGGGTTACAATAAACTCACGGCCCCAATAGTCAGTCGGCATGGCCTGCTCGTAAAAGATACCTGCGCTAATTAAGGATGGGTCACAATCACCACATACTACAGAGCTTGTGCTACCTTGAAACACAGCTATTTTTTTCCCATTGCTGGCTGTAATATTTATGCCAGAGAAGGGACCGCTGAAATATCGACAATGAAGTCCATGTTTCCAATTTTTCCCATAAAGACGACTCTCTCCTGCCGACAAAGTAAATTGTTCCTGAAATCCTCCTCCAGGACCATTTACAGATATTAATGTGCTGTCTTCTACTGCTACAATTGCAAATTGCTCTGTTTCATAAAATAAATAATTGTCATCTTCAAAAGTTTGAATGATGTAGTTTGAACGCAATGTGGAGGTGGGGTAAATGGTGGCCATACCAGAAACAAATTCATGGATTTCAGCATAAACCGTAATATCGTTTGTAGCAGTGATATGGTAACTTATGGTATCGGATGGATCAAGCAACACTTGGGCAAATCCATGTGCGGGCAAGTCTATAGTAGCTATTACATAGGAACCGGCAATCATAACAGTGGCTGGTTGTTCGGAAGCTACATATATCTTGTTGTTATCTGCTGGGTGCCAATGATTATCTATGAATCTAAACCAAAAGTCGCGACCCTGGGTGCTATAACTTTGTGCCACAGCATTAGTAAACTGTAGTGAACCGAGCAGTATCGTGCTGGTAAGTATGGTTAATAGTCGTCGCATTATATCGTCCGTAATCTATGTTCTATAGACGCACAAGGTGCCAAAAACTGCTCATTTCTGAGCAAACATTTAACTTTATTTAACTTTTGGGGCCAATTCTGCTGCAAAAATACTAACATTATCCGACAGGAAGGTATTTATGTTAAGGTAGAGTATATTGATTAAAAACGGAGGATATTCTCGTCGCCATCTTTGAAGGCGTTACACTGCTCCAGGTAGCGACGCATGGTTTCGAAGTCGTCACCCTGAAGGTGGTAACTGAACTCCCTAACCCGTAGCATCGCCTTGATAAATTTATCGGGATTGCCCTGGCGGCTCAACAAACGCAGGGTGTCTATATAATCTATACGGAAAACGGTGGGGATGATAATCTTGGATTGTCCAGCCGCCGACAACTCGGCGTTCATCATGATGCGTGAGACACGACCGTTGCCATCAATGAAGGGGTGCACCTCGCTAATCATGAAAAGCATGAAGACAGCCCGGGCGAAAGGATGCTGCAATGCATTATAGAACTCAAAACCTTTCTTCAGTGTGCCTCGCACCAAGGTATAGTCGACAAAATGGGTGTCGCCCGCACGATTGTTTTTGGTTTTGAAGACCCCAGGCTCAGCACCCGGCCGGAACGCCATCATGATTGCATGGCGATGCAGAAGCAACTGAAACAAATGGTCGGCTGTTGCCGGCAGGAAAGACATTTCATTGCGGTTGGATACAATGTTATAGGTGCCAAGGATGTCGTGGCTGTCGGCATTGCGCGTGGCCATAGGACGCTGTGTCTCGACTATATGGTGAGCCTCATCAATCTCAAACTCGGTGCCTTCGATATAATTGGAGAAATAACTCTCAAAGAAGGCGAAGTTGTCATAGGCCTTCTCCGTTTGATTGGGCTCGGGCAGGTCGGCAAAATCAAACTGCATGAGTTTTGTCATCAGGGTGTCGAACAACTCGATGCGGTGGCTGTCGAACGGTTCGCCGAAAGCCCTGGCCAGCGCCACTTGCGACACAAGGACATTGGAAGGCTTTGTGGTAAGGATGGCCCCTATCATCAAGTCAAGTTTTTTGGCTTCTTTCTCCATTCCCAACTGGGGGGCAATGACCCGTGCTTGGTCACGCAGGCCATTGAGTGCCGCCTCGCCGTTGGTCTGCAGCAGCATATCAAGTTTTTTCTCAAGGGCTTCTCGCGGCAAACACTTGGTTTCGTTATCACGAATATGGGCGGACTGTAGATTCTCAAGATAAGCACGGGCCTGGCTTGACACACACAGCCCCTGCATGAATGGCTTGTCGTCTGGCAGGGGTGGCTTGCCTTCGATGAAATGAAGGGTAAGTCCAGGCAACTGCAGTTTCTTTGTGTAATTATATGTGACATAGAAATGTCCACTCTCTGTGGGGGCATATTCCATTGCACTGCGATGACTGACAAGGGCACCAGGATAGAGTTCGCCGAGAATGAAATAAAGGTTGCGCCGGATGATTTTCTCGGGCGAATCAATCTTATTGGCCGTATATATGCGTGGGGCAATCTTCCGTATCGCACCTTCTTTTTTCAACCGGGTAATGAGTTTTGATTTTTCTTTGTCGGATGAGGCAATAATGACATCTTGATTTATCGGGGTATTATTTTCCATTTTTTGATTGCTTTAGCTGTTTTTAGAGGTAAAATTTTCCATAATTATATTGATTATAGGGTAAAATTTTCCATAATTTCAATGGTTTTGGGGTAAAATTTTCCATAATTATATTTCTTTCACGTGACTGCAAAAGTACTAACATTATCCGACATACGCAAATATTTTTTTATCTCCCGCCGGTTTTCTATCTCCCGCCTGTCGGCGTAATCTATAAATCCTGTTTTCTTTTTCCCCGCTGGGCGGAAATCCTGTAAATCTTGGAAATCTTTTTCTTTTCTCCCGCCTACGGCGTAATCCGTTTTTGTTCTCCCGCCTGTCGGCGTAATCCAACAATCCCAAATAATTTACAAGATTTATAGATTACCGCGCAGCGGGGAGGCAAAAGAAGATTGATGGATTACCACCACAGGCGGGGAGGCTAAAAAAGCAAAAAACGGGGGTGCGAAGTGTAAAGCACGAAGTGTAATATTTCGTACCATAGAGCACTTTGTTGTACCATAAGGTAACGATTTTTGCCTTTCGGCCAAAATGGCCTTATTTTGGAGGGCGTCCGGTCGCGACAAAAAGGACACCAAACAAAAGTCAAACAAACAAAAAAAAGAAAGGAACAACAAAATGAGTAAAAACTTCAAAGGTTACATGGGTGACCAAATCGGAAAACTCGGCACCGCCGTCGGACGCCGTTGGAAACGCAAAATGATCTACAGCGCCTACCAGGGCAAGGTGCGCAACCCCAAGAGCGAGAGCCAGCAGCTGGTACGGGCCCGCTTCAATCTGCTGGTGCAGCTGTCCATCGTCTTCCACAATGCGCTGAAGCTGGGCTTCTTCAACCTCGGCAAGCAGCGCCAGGCCACGGAGGCCAACTGCTTCGTGAACACGAACTACGGCAACGTGACAGGCACGGCGCCCGACAATGTGAGCATCGACCCCTCGAAGATCATGGTGAGCCGAGGCCACCTGACGGGGGTGGTCTTCAGCTCGAGCATCGGCACCTCGACCCCGGGCACGGTGACGGTGTCGGTGACCGACATCAACGCCAACATCGGCCAGGCCAACAGTGAGGACAGCATCTACTGCTTCGTCTACTGTCCCGACGCCCAGGCGGGCTGCCTGTCGGCCGCCGCAAAGCGCACCGACGGCGCCACGCTGAGCGTGCGCTACCCCAACAGCTGGAGCGGCCTCGAGGTGCACGTCTACGGCTTCGTCATCGGCGGCACCGCCGAGACGATGGGCGTGGCCTCACCCTCGGAGTACATCGGCCACGCCGAGCTCAGCTAACCCTCGGGATAACCTCGGGACAACCTCGGGTCGGCCCCATGAAAACGGCAAGCACCCCCGAAGCGCTTCGGGGGTGCTCCGTTTGCTCCTGTACAATATTTCTCCACGCTTTGCGTTACTATGGGTATGAAACGCTTTGTGACCCTCCCCGCCCTGCTGCTGACGCTCTGTGTGTTGCAGGCGCAGACGCCGCTGACGCGCGCCGACCGCGCGGTGCCGTCGCTGGTGGCGCCGGCCTACTTCGGCCCCAACGCCTTCCCGGTGCCCGAACTGCCAGACACGGCGGCTTTCGGCAAGTGGGGCTTCGAGCTGGCCGCCGAGGGCTTCTGGGGCTTCGAGGGCGACCGCACGACCGACCCCTTCGCACGGCTGCGGCTGCCGCTGTGGAGCGACCGCGTGAGCCTGTCGCTGTGGATGCCGGTGGTGGAATTCTACCGCTCGACGGAGCAGCGGCTGGCCTCCTGCCGCGTGGAGGAGGAGTGGCGCACGAAGGCGCTGGGCGGCCACCTGGGAGGCGACCTGTATGTGAGCACCGATATGCTGCTGCTGCGCGAGGGCACAGTGCGGCCGTCGCTCATCCTGCGGGCGGCCCTGAAGACGGCCTCGGGCGGCCGCTACGAGTGTGCGCGCTACTATGACTCGCCGGGCTATTTCTTCGACGCCACGGCGGGCAAGACATTCATACTCAACAGCCAACCTCCGAACTCCGAACTCCGAACTCCGCTCTCCCTCACCCTGGTGGCGAGCACGGGCTTCCTCTGCTGGCAGACGAACAACGGGCGGCAGAACGACGCGGTGATGTACGGCGCGCTGGTGCGCCTGCGGATGGGCCGCATCAGCCTGGAGGAGCAGCTGGCGGGCTACAGCGGATGGGAGCACAAGGGCGACTGCCCGATGACACTGCGCTCGCGCATAGCGTTGCATTTCAACCGATTGGAGCCTTACGTGATGTATCAGTACGGCCTGCGCGACTATCCCTTCCACCACCTGCGTGTGGGGGTCGCCTATACCCTCCCCTACGGGCCTCACCAGAGTTGGTGATAATTTTTTTATAAAAGATACAAAATATTATTTTTATTTCGTATATTTGCAGGGTCATATAAGGACGCTGTGTCCTTGTATGTTATTGATAACTAATAATAAACAATAATATTAATCCTAAAAAGTCACATCTATGACAAAAGTAAAATCTTTGGCTGACCTGAAAGCCATGCGCGAAAAGCTCCAGGCGAACCTCGACGTCCGTGAGAAGGCCGAGAACCCCGAGAGCTTGGTGCAGATCAAGGTTGCTATGGCCACCTGCGGTATCGCCGCCGGTGCCAAGCAGGTTATGGAACACATGATGCAGAAGGCCGACGAGCTGGGTATCCCCGCCGTCTTCACCCAGACGGGTTGCATGGGCTACTGCCACGCCGAGCCCACCCTCGAGGTGCGCGTCCCGGGCAAAGACCCCATCGTCTTCGGCCACGTCGACAACAACCGCGCCGACGAGATTCTGACCAAGTATGTCCAGAACGGCGAGTTGGTCGAGGGCATCATCCCCGTGAACTACGAAACCATTGACAAGTAAATAATGCGTTATTGTGTTAATGCTTGATTGTGCAAGTGGCTTCGCGCCAGCACTCAAGCAATAACGCAATTACACAATAACACAATCAAAAAAAAATGGCAAAATACAAAATGCATATTCTGATCTGCGGCGGCACGGGATGCAAATCCTCCAACAGCCTCCAGATCATCGAGAACTTCCAGAACATTCTGGCCGAGAAGGGTCTGAAGGACGAGGTCCAGGTCATCAAGACCGGTTGCTTCGGCTTCTGCGAGAAAGGCCCCATCGTGAAGATCATGCCCGACAACACCTTCTACACCCAGGTGAAACCCGAGGATGTGGAGCGTATCGTCAACGAGCACATCATCAAAGGCCGTAAGGTCCCCGAGCTGCTCTACACCAACCCCGAGAACAAGGAGCACGTGAGCGACTCGAAACACATGGACTTCTACCGCAAGCAGATCCGTATCGCCCTGCGCAACTGCGGCTTTGTAGATCCCGAGAACATCGAGGAGAGCATCTCCCGTGGCGGTTACGAGGCTCTGGCAAAGTGCTTGACCGAGATGACCCCGCAGCAGGTTATCGACGAGATCACCAAGAGCGGCCTCCGCGGCCGTGGCGGCGCCGGCTTCCCCACCGGTGT
>JAGCOF010000044.1 GCA_017645585.1 Bacteroidales bacterium | reverse complement strand
TTCCTGCGGAGCGACGGCAGCTGCTTCGAGCCCTCGATCAAGAGCAACCGCTGCACCAACAACGCGAAGCGCCGAGCGGTGGACGAAGCCATGCTCGGCGCTTTGCGGTTCGTGTCTCCCGCTTCGCGTAATCTGTTTAATCCAGAATAATGGATATGTGGATTACCGCCGCTGGCGGGGAGGTAATAAGAGTTATTCGGCCATCTGGCGGTAGCGGTCGACTTCGTCCTGGGCGGCGTTGACGTTCTGGTTGGCGGCGTTGACCTTGGCGTCGGCGTCACCTTTCTTTTTCTGCTGCTTCTCGATGTCGGCCTGCAGGTTCTTGATGTCCTGCTCGCAGGCTTTGATCTTCTCCTGGTACTTGGCGATGTCTTTGCGCTTGTCGGCAATCTTGGCGTTGTCTTTGGCGATGGCCTTGTCGATGGCGGCAGCGGCTTTGGCGGCCTTGTCGGCGGCCTTCTGGGCTTTGTCGAGGTTCTTCTGCTCGGCGGCCATCTGCTGCGAGGCCTCGTAGCGCGCGATGTACTGCACGAAGTCGCTCAGCCACGATTTGGCGTTGTCGCGCAGGTCGGTCTGGTCGACGGTGAGGTCGGTGCCGATGACGGCCAGGGTGACGACGGTGACGCGGTTTTTCTTCTTGCCCTGCTCCTCGACTTTGGTGTAGAGGCTGACGGGCTCGGCGGCGATGCTGGGGACGGTCTGGTTGACGGCCACGGTGTAGCCCTGCTGGCTGGAGGTCTTCAGGCGGGCCTCTTTGAGGTACTGCTCCATGGCGCCTTTGACGAGCTTGACGTCTTTCTGGAGGCTGACGGTGCAGGCGGGGACGGTGAGGTCGCCGATGGCGGCGTTGGTTTCCTGCGGTGCTTGTGCTGCGAGGCCGAGGGTCATCAGGGCCGCAATGGCAAAGGTAAATACTTTTTTCATAATGTTGTTATTTATTGTGTTATTGTGTGATTGTGGGATTGCGTTATTGTGTTATTGTGTTAGTGGGGAGTGAAGGGGGAGTGAGAGAGGAGTGAGAGAGGAGTGAGAGAGGAGTGAGAGGGACAATGGTTAGACCATCTGGTCGATGGTCCAGACGAAGGCTCGGATGCCGACCTCTTCGTTGCGTTTGTCGAGTTTGCGGACGGAGAGGAGCAGCTCGTCGACTTTGTCGTCGTCGATGACGGTCATTACGGCGTTGTTCATCTCGGGCCAGGTGTGGGTGCCTCGGTGGGGGTCGCCGTTCTCATGTCCGCGTCCCTGCACGTTCTCCCAGAAGGTGAAACCGCGTATCCCCAGCGTGTCGAGCATGTATTCGACGCGCTCGGTGCTGGCTTGGTTGAAGACTATCATTATACTTTTCATTATATTTTCTTTGTTTAGGGGGAGTGAGTGAGGAGTGAGGTGGGAGTGAGCGGGGGAGTGAGGGGGACAAATGTGTTAGAAGTCAACTATTGTTCCTTTCACTTCTCGTTCACTTCCCTTTCACTTCCTTTTCACTCCTCATTGAGATTGATGTTCATAAACACGAATTTGTTCTTGTTGCGGTTGCCGAACGCTTTTTCGCGGATGCGTTCCATGCCGCCGTAGAGCACGGGGACAATGATGAGGGTGACGAAGGTGGAGACGGTGAGGCCGCCGATGACGACGAGGCCCATGGTGGTCCACATCTCGGAGCCTTCGGCGGTGGAGGTGGCCATAGGAATCATGCCGAGGATGGTGGTGAAGGCGGTCATCATGACGGGTCGCAGACGGCTCTGGCCGCTGAGGGCGATGGCTTCGTTGAGCTCGATGTTGCGCTCGCGCAGCAGGTTGATGTAGTCGACCAGCACGATGCCGTTCTTGACGACGATGCCTATCAGCAGCACCAGGCCGAGCATGCCCACCATGTCGATGTTCTCGCCGGTGATGAGCAGCGCCAGCACGGCGCCGGTGAGGGCGAAGGGGATGGCGGCCATGATGATGGCGGGCTTGCCGAAGGACTCGAACTGCGAGGCCATGACGATGTAGACAAGCAGAATGATGAGGGCGCCGACGAGCATCATGGCGCGTGTGGACTCCTGCTGGTCCTCGTAGGAGCCGGCGAGGCTGACGTGGATGCCGGCCGGCACGCCCATCTGGTCTATCTCGTCCTGCACGGCCATCGCCATATCGCGCAGCGAGGTCTTGTAGGGCATGACGGTGAGGGTGAGGTAGCGCTGGCGGTTCTTGCGCTCGATGGTGGGCGGGCACCAATACTCCTCGACGTGGCCCAGCTCTTCGAGCTTGACGATGCGGCCGGTGGCGGTGGGGATGGAGAGTTGCTCGATGTCGCTGATGGCGTCGCGGTACTCTTCGCGCAGGCGCACCACGATGTTGTATTCCTCGCCGTCCTCCTTGAGGTAGCCGGCGGCCATGCCGTTGACGCGGTTGCGGACGTAGAGGGCCACAGTGCTCTCGTTGAGGCCGTGGAGGGCGAGTTTCTGTTTGTCGAGTTCTATCTTGAGTTCGGCGCGGTCTTCGTCGCGGCTGATGCGGGTGTCGCGGGCGCCTTTGACGTTCTGCTCCACGCGGCGTCTGAGCTCCTGGGTGAAGGCGGTGGTCTGGTTGAAGTCGTAGCCGTAGACCTCGACGGAGAGGCTGTTGTTGGAGCCGCCGCCCATGCCACCCTGAGAGACCTGGTAGGTGACCAGCTCGGGGTATTCGGCGAAGCACTTGCGCAGCTCTTCCTGCATCTCGAAGATGGAGCGCTTGCGGTCGTACTTCTTGGTGCAGCGGATGGTCATGGATATCTTGTTGTTGGTGGTGCTGTTGAAGAGTGCCGCGAAGCCTGCGTCGTCGTTGGAGCCGGCGTTGGTGGAGAGGGCTATGATGTCGTCGCCCAGCAGCTGGCGGATGTCCTCCTCCATGTGGCGGGCGGTCTTGAGGGTCTCCTCGATGCGTGTACCGCGCTGCAGCTCGGCACTGACGCTGATCTGGCCGTTGTCCTGCTCCTTCATGAAGTCCATACCCACTTTGCCGGTGACCACGGGAATCATGGAGACGAAGAAGAAGGCGAGGGCGACGAGGAAGGTGGGGAGTTTGTGGCGCAGGCAGAAGCGGAGGAAGTTGGCGTAGGCGGCCTCGACGGCGGAGAAGAGGCGGCCGATGGTCTTGTCGAAGGTGAACCACTTGCGGGCCTCTTTGCGCTCGGCCTCCTCGCGTGCCTCGCGGGTGAGGTAGAAGGTCTTCTCGCGCAGCATCTTGCTGGAGAGCATGGGGATGAGCGAGATGGCGGCGGTGGTGGAGACGCAGACGACGATGGTGATGATCCAGCCCAACTCCTTGAACATGATGCCCATCATGCCGGGAATCATGGTGAGGGGCACGAAGACGGCCACGAGGACCAGGGTGGTGGCGATGACGGAGGTCCACACCTCGTTGGTGGCGTAGATGGCGGCCTCGCGTGGCGACTCGCCGCGTTCGATGTGCTTGGTGATGTTCTCGAGCACCACGATGGCGTCGTCGACCACCATGCCTATGGCGACGGTGAGGGAGGCCAGGGAGATGATATTCAATGAGGAGTCGGCCAGCAGGAGGTAGATGAAGGAGGTGACGAGGGAGATGGGGATGGTGAGGGCGATGATGAGGGTGGAGCGCCAATTGCCGAGGAAGACGAGCACCACGAGGACCACGAAGAGCAGGGCGTAGAAGATGCTGCTGGTGAGGCCGTTGATGGCGTTGACAATCTCCTCGGAGCCGTCGCGGATGAGGGTGACCTCGATATCGGGCGGCAGGGTCTTCTTGATTTTCTCCATCTCTTTGCGCACCTCGCGGGCGATGGCCACGGTGTTGGCGCCGGTCTGCTTGGTGATGATGAGGCGGGCGCCGTCGCGGCTGTTGATTTTCTCGTCGAGCGAGAGGTCCTTGATGGTGTCGCGCACGGTGGCGAGGTCGCGGACGAATATCTGCTTGCCGGTGGCGGTGGTGGTGACCACGATGTCGGCTATCTCGGAGCTCTCTACATACTCGCCTTTGACGCGCATCTGGTATTGTTCCTTGCCCATCTTGACGGTGCCGCTGGCCAGGTCGAGGTTGTTGGCGCTGATGGCGTTGCCGACGAGCTCGAGGGGAATGCCGTAGGCGTCGAGCTGCTTGGGGTCGAGGTCGATGTAGACGTAGCGCTGGGGGGCGCCGCTGACGGTGATGTTACCGATGCCGTCAACGCGGTTGAGCACGTTGACCACGTTGTCCTCCAGGATGCGGTCCAATCCCGGGTAGCTCTCGTTGGCGGTGAAGCCGAACTGCAGGATGGGCATGGCGGAGGAGTTGAGCTTGAGGATCATGGGGCGGCTCACTCCGTCGGGCAGGTTGTCGTAGAGTAGGTCGACGTAGGAGCGTATGTCGTTGAGCGCCTCGTCGATATTCTCGCCCCACTCGAATTCGAGGGTGACCACCGACATGTTGTCCTTGGAGGTGGAGGTGATGTTCTTGAGGCCGTCGACGCTGTTGAGCGAGTTCTCGATGATCTTGGTGATATTGGTCTCGATGTCGCTGGCGTTGGCACCGGCGTAGGTGGTCATCACGGTGACGTAGGGCGGATCCATCTCGGGCATCTGGTCGATGGGCAGACGCGTGAGGGAGAAGAGGCCCAGCACGATGACGGCCACGAAGATGAGGCCTGTGGTGATGGGCTTGTTGATAGCGGTTTTATAGATGGCCATTATTCTTTGGTTTTAAGTGTTGAGTTTTAAGCTGTAAGTGGGGCGGGTGCCAATTAAACAGCTCACAGCTTAATCCACGATTTCGAGGGTTGTTCCATCAACCAAGCGGGCTTGTCCGGTGACGACGAGCTGGTCGCCGGCCTTGAGGGCGCCTGTCTCGACGGGGATAATCTCGATGCGGTCGTCGAAACGCTGTCCGAGGGTGACGGCCACGCGGCGGGCGGTATTGCCATCGGCCACGAAGACGTAACGGTCGTTCGAGCCGGTGAGCTTCAGCACGCTTTGGTAGGGCACCACGATGGCGTTCACCTCGCCTACAGCGAGGGTAGTGCGCACATACATGCCGGGACGTATCTTCTCGTTGGCGTTGGGTATGTTGAGCTTGGCCTGGAAGGTGTGGCTGGCGGGGTCGATGGTGGGATAGACAATCTCGATGGTGGCGGGGAAGACGGTGCCGGGATAGATGTCGCTCTCCACGCTCACCTTCATGCCCTGTTTGACCAAGGGGAAGTAGGTCTCGGGGATGTTGATGATGGCCTTGAGGCGGCTGATTTGCGTGAGGGTGAGGATGGGTTGGCCGGCATACATCTCGCCGTCCTCATAGTATTTGGCGCTGATGACGCCGGCGAACTGTGCTTTGACGAAGGTGTTCTCCTCCTGGAAGCGTTCGGTCTCCACCAGCTGGTCGTATCCGGCCTTGGTCTGGTCGTAGACTTGCTGGCTGATGCTGCCGCTCTGCTTGAGGGCGCTAACGCGGTCGAACTCGGTGCGGGTGCTGTTGAGGTTGATGCGTGTGGTGTTGAGCTGGGTCTGGTCCATGCGCACCAACAGGGTGCCTTTCTGCACACGGCTGCCCACCTCGACGTAGATGTGTTCGATGTGGCCCGTGATGCTGGGGGCGATGTTCATGGTCTCGTAGCCTTCGAGGGTGGAGGAGAGCTCCAGGCTCTTGGCGATGCGCTCGCTCTGGAGGGTGAGCACCTTCACCTTCTCGGCCTCTTTCTTGGTGGTGGTGGCACCTTTGCCGCCGCCTTTGTCGTTGCTGTTGCCGCCACAGGCAGTTAAAAGTAAAAGGCAGGAAGCAAAAAGGAGAAATGGGCTGATGCCGCTACTCCATCGGAATGATTGGTGTGTGCTGTTATTTTTCATTTTCGTTTTTTATTTCACAATTTAACAAATCCTCGAGCGCTATCTGGGCCGAGACGACGTTCATGACGGCCTGTATGTAGCTGCTCTGGGCGCTGATGATGTCGGTGGAGGCGTTGGTGACCTCGAGGCTGCTGGCGCGCCCGTAGTTGTATTTCTCGGTCAGGTTGTTGAAGACGCGCTGCGTGACATCGAGGTTGCGGCTCTGTATGTCGTAGGTCTCGAGGGCCGAAGCGAGGTCGTAGCACAGCTGGTTGTACTGCACGCGCAGCCCGTCCTCGGCCTGGCGGCGGCTGTTGACGGCCTCCTGGTAGTCAATCTTGGCGCTCTTGATGTTGGCGTAGCGGGTACCGCTGGTGAAGAGGGGCAGGCTGACGCTGGCGCCTATCATGTTGGGCGGCGTCATGTTGAAGCCCGCTTCCTTGCCGAAGTAAGTCTTGTCGCTGTATTGGTAGTAGGCCGAGAGGGTGGGGGTGAGGTCCATCCAGGCCATTGTGATGTTGCGCTTGGCCACCTGCTCGTTCTGTTCCAGCAGCTGGTAGCTGTAGTTCTTGGTGATGTCGAACCCTTTGGCCAGCAGCTGTGTGGCGTGGTCTACGCTCAGTATCTCGTCCACGCTGGTGGTGAGATTGAGCTCTGCGTTCACGTCGGCACCCAGCTGCAGCAGCATGGTGTTGCGCAGGGCCTGCAGGGAACGGCGTGTGCTGTTGATGCTGTTCTTCAGCGAGGCTACCTGCACCTGCAGCTTGTCGGCATCTACCTGCTCGGCGGCGCCCACGTCGACGCTGGCCTGTGTGGTGGCGGCCAGACGCTCAAGGTTGGCCAAGCTGGAGTCGAGCAGGCCTACGGTCTGCTCCATCACGAGGATGGAGACGTAGACGTTCTTCACATTGGCGCGCGTCTGCTGTTCGGTTTGGCGACGCGAGATGTCGGTCATCTGTATGGCAATGTTCTGCAGCATGGTGCCCACAATCTGTGCGCCGGTGACGGCGATGGAGGCTGTGATGCTGAAGGTGCCGCTGGGATTCATGGGGATGCCGCTGGAGGTGTTCTCGCTGCTCGTGCTCGACGGGAAGGAGATGGGTACCGTCATGCCGCCGATGGTGACGGAGTCGGGCATCATGGACATCATGGAGTTGCCGCCGCCGAGGTTCATCGTGTAGC
The DNA here is from genome assembly GCA_017645585.1 of Bacteroidales bacterium. Lineage (GTDB taxonomy): Bacteria > Bacteroidota > Bacteroidia > Bacteroidales > P3 > Colimorpha. Next base: position 3,149 of record JAGCOF010000044.1, on the reverse strand, counting down.
CACACATGTTCTGGTAGTCGAAGCCGGCCTTCACCTGGGGCAGCATGGTGCCGAGGGTCTTCCAGCGGCTCAGTTCTGCCTTTTTCACGTCGAGGTCGGCGTTCTGCATGGCAGCGTTGTGCTCAAGGGCATACTTCTGTGCTTCCTCAAGGCTGAGCCTCAGTATTGGTTTCTCCTGCGCCGTGGCTGCCAAGCTTAAGGCGGCCAGCACAAGGGGTAGTGTCAGTCGTTTCAGTATCATTGTTTCTTCTCTTTACGTTCCGGAATGGGCTGCAGCGTAGTGGTCTGCACTTTGATGCGTGTGCCGGGGGCCACTTCCACGGTGGCCATGCCACGGTCGGCGCTGACGAAAGTGACGTGGATGCCGCCGGCAGTCATCAGGCGGTCGCCGTTTTTCAGGCTGTCACGGTAGGCGGCCTCTTTCTTGGCCTTGTCGCTCTGGGGTTTGATGAGGAACAGGTAGAATACGGCAATCATCGCCACAATCATGATGGCGGTCTTCCAGCCGTTTGCAATGTCGAGTAGTACCATTTATTAATAAATTATAAATAAAACAATTTTACATAACGAACGCATTTGTGTTTTATTATACAATATGGAAAAAATATTTTAACGCACTTGGATACAATATTTTCCAATGGCAGGCGTTAGTTGAATATGAATAACACAGACAAGTACTATGCGCTACGTGCGCAATATCCTCTGTTTGAATATGTAGCCTACCACTATGCGGTATCTGACGAAGGGCTTCGGCTATGGTTCGACTTCCGCATGGGCGATGTGGAGTTCCACCCCACTGCGCTGGTGGAGAGGCGCCCGTTCCTTGACCTTAAGCGAGCCGACATAGACCGCTTGGTGTTCGACATCGGTATGGTGGAGTTGGTCAGCTATTGGAAAAGCGCCTGCCCGCCTACGGTGCACGTGCTCTGCGGTAGCCTCACGGACGAGCAGATGGCCTTCTGGAAGAAGCTCTATTGGAACGGCCTTGGTGAGTTCTACTATACCAACGGCATATCGGAAACGCCAGAGGCGTTCCTGCAGTTCGGAGTTCGGAGTTCAGAATTCGGAACTAACGGTTGCGTCAGCCAACTCCGACCTCCGACTTCCGAACTTGGAACTTACCTCGTCCCTGTCGGTGGCGGCAAAGACAGCGTTGTTACCCTTGAGTTGCTGCGACGTGCCGGCAAGAGCATACGCCCCTTGATTATGAACCCTCGAGGCGCTACGGTGGAGTGTGCCCGTGTGGCGGGTTTCCCGATAGATGAGGTGCTGGTCATCCGCCGCACCATCGACCCCACGCTGCTGGAACTCAACAAGCAGGGCTACCTCAACGGCCACACGCCTTTCTCTGCCATGCTGGCCTTCTACACCCGTCTGGCTTCAGTTCTGAGCGGCATCCCCAATGTGGCCCTCAGCAACGAGAACTCGGCCAATGAGAGCACGGTAGCAGGGTCGTATGTGAATCACCAATATTCCAAGAGCCTCGAGTTCGAGGACGACTTCCGTGAATATTGCGTTAATGCGTCAATGCGTGATTGCGTTAGTATTAATGCGTCAGCCACTAACATATTAACACATTCCCACATTAACACATTCAATTATTTCTCCTTCCTTCGGCCCCTGAGCGAGCTGCAGATTGCCATGCTCTTCAGCCGCTTCACCGCCTACCACGATGTGTTCCGCTCGTGCAATGTGGGCAGCAAGCAGGACATCTGGTGTGGCCACTGCGCCAAGTGTCTCTTTGCCTACATCATCCTGTCTCCGTTTATTGCCCCCGAGCGCCTCAACCAAATCTTCGGCAAGCCCTTGCTCGACGACCTGACGCTCGAACACGAGTTTCTGCAGCTGATTGGCGAGGCGGAGACCAAGCCCTTCGAGTGTGTGGGCACCGTCAGCGAGGTGCGGCAGGCCCTTTCGATGGCCCTCCGCCGCTGGTATCTCGCCGAGCGCCCGGCACTGCTGAAAAAACTGAATGTACAGCAAGAAATAGTTGAGTTGGAGAGAGTGGAACCAATAGGAAATCTCACCGAGGAGGAGAGAAATATACTTCAGCAAGCATGTTCAGAGAAGACCAACTGAAAGCGCTGCTTAGCGGCAAACGCATACTGATTGCCGGCTATGGCCGTGAGGGTCAGAGCGCCGAACGCCTCATCAAGCGCCTTGTGCCGGAGGCCGACTACCGGATTGCCGACGGCAGCGAACAGATTGCCGCCGAAGCCGGCAAAGACTACGACCTGATTATCAAAAGCCCCGGTGTGCCCATGCGTGTCATGGGCGGTGTGGAGTGCTCGTCATTGACAGACCTCTTCCTTCAAGTGTATGGCGATAAGGTCATTGGCGTCACCGGCACCAAGGGCAAGAGCACCACTGCCAGCCTTATCCACCACCTGCTGCCGGGCTCCATCCTGGCGGGCAACATTGGTATCCCACTGTTCGACATACTCGACGAACTGAACGAAGAGAGCCTCGTGGTGGCCGAGCTCAGTTGCCACCAGCTCGAGGTGCTGCATCGTGCGCCACATATCGCCGTGCTGCTCAACCTCTTCCAGGAGCACCTCGACCACTACGACGACTACATGGGCTACAAGATGGCCAAGATGCAGATTGCCTTGAAGCAACGCGAAGACGACCACTTCTTCTACTGCACCGACAACGAAGAACTATGCGACATGGTTCGGAATTCGGAATTCGGAATTCGGAGTTCACGGCATCCGTATTCGGTTAACGATATTTCGGAGGAGGAGCGCACGCTGCTGGAGGCCTGCCCGCTGGCGGGAGAGCATAACCTCAGCAACGCTTTGGTGGCCTGCCGTGTGGCGGCGCTTGTGACGTGTCGGCCGCTTTCCACTTTCCATGCACCACTTTCCACTTTCCAGGGCTTGCGTCACCGCCTCGAAAGGGTGGGTGAGTACGGCGGCCTCACGTGGTACGACGACAGCATCAGCACCATCCCCGCCGCCGCCATCGCAGCCGTGAAGGCCCTCGGACATGTGGATACGCTCATCCTCGGTGGTTTCGACCGAGGCATCGACTACACGCCGTTGGTCGCCTTCCTGCAAGAGTACCCGATAAAGAACCTTGTCTTTGTGGGTGCCGCCGGCCGCAGGATGCTTTCCACTTTCCACTTTCCACTTCCACTTCCATCGTCG
>JAGCOF010000043.1 GCA_017645585.1 Bacteroidales bacterium | reverse complement strand
GGTGCCCACCCCCGTCAGGGTGCCACCGACGTCTGCCCCCTTATCCCTGTGAGCAATATTACCATGGAAGAGGTTGTTGAATACGCCCACAAGCTGGGCAAGCGCCTCGGTGAGGAACTTCAGATTCCCATCTACTGCTATGAGAACGCAGCCTTCATCCCCGAGCGCCGCAACTTGGCCTACTGCCGCACCGGCGAGTACGAGAGCCTCAGTTCCCGCCTTGGCACCGAGCAGTGGAAGCCCGACTTCGGCCCCAACGCATGGAATGATCACACCGCCCATACCGGCGCTACCCAGGTGGGTGCCCGCGACTTCCTCGTGGCCATCAACTACAACCTGAATACCACCAGCACCCGTCGCGCCAACGCCATTGCCTTCGATGTGCGCGAGAAAGGCCGTCCGAAACGCGAGGGTGGCAAGCCCAGCGGCAAACCCCTGAAGGACGAGAACGGCAAGACCATCATGATTCCCGGCACGCTGAAAGGCACCAAAGCCATCGGCTGGTATATCGAGGATTACGGCATCGCCCAGGTCTCCATGAACATCACCTCCATCAAGGTAGCTCCCGTGCACCTCTGCTTCGACGAGGTGTGCCGTTGCGCCCAGAACCGCGGCCTTCGTGTCACCGGTTGCGAGATTGTGGGCCTCATCCCCAAGAGCGTGCTCATCGACGCCGGCAAATACTATCTGGCCAAACAGCAGCGCAGCCTTGGTGTCAGCGAGGAGGAGATTATGAAGGTGGCCGTCAAGAGTATGGGCCTCGACGACCTCAAGCCCTTCGACCCCAAGGAGAAAGTTATTGAATACCTGATAGAAGACCACTCGAAGAAGAAATTGGTCGACCTCACTTGCCGCGGTTTCTGCGACGAGACCGCCAGCGAAAGCCCCGCCCCCGGCGGCGGCAGCGTGAGCGCCTACATGGGTGCCCTCGCCGCCTCGCTCGGTACGATGGTGGCCAACCTCACCGGTGGCAAAGCCGCCTACGACGACGAGTGGGAGAAATTCAGCGATGTGGCCGTCAAAGGTCAGCTGTTGAAGGAAGAGCTGCTCCATCTGGTGGATGAAGACACCGAGGCTTTCAACCGCATCATGAACGCTTTCGGCCTTCCCAAGAAGACCGACGAGGAGAAGGCTGCCCGCAGCGCCGCCATCCAAGAGGCCACCAAGTATGCCACCCAGGTGCCCTTCCGCACCATGCAGAAGAGCCTCGAGGCTTTCGAGGTCTGCCGCGCAATGGTGGAGTGGGGCAACCCCAACAGCGTCACCGACGGCGGTGTGGGTTCGTTGGCTGCCCGTTCGGCCGTCATGGGTGCCCACCTCAATGTGAAGATTAATGCCAGCTCGCTGAAGGACGAAGCCTTCAAGGCCGACATCCTGGCAAAGGCCCAAGCCATCGAGGACGAGGCCATCAAGCAGGAAACCGAAATACTGAAGATTGTCAACGAAAAGATAGGATTATGAAAAAGAAAGTTTTAGCCATCATGGTGCTGATGCTGTTTGTGGCCGGAGTGGCCGCCAGCTGCACCCACCACACTTGCCCCGCCTACCGCGGCAGCACGGCTATGGCCGAGGTGGTCGAGTAAACCCACAGGGCACAAAAAGGAAACCCTGCATGGAGATGTCCGCAATGTCTCCATACAGGGTTTTGTCGTATACTGTTGATTGATTAGCCTTCGGCGCCGAACTCCATCAGGTAGGCCTTGATGAACTCGTCGAGCTTGCCGTCGAGGACACCGGCCACGTCGCTGGTTTGGTAGTTGGTGCGGTGGTCCTTCACGCGGCGGTCATCCATCACATAGGAGCGTATCTGCGAGCCCCATTCAATCTTCTTCTGCGAGGCCTTGATTTTGTCCTTCTCCTCCATGCGGTGCTTCAGTTCGCGGTCGTAGAGCTGGCTACGCAGCAGTCGCATGGCGTTCTCTTTGTTCTTGGGTTGGTCGCGCGTCTCGGTGTTCTCGATGAGTATCTCCTCCTCCACACCGGTGTAGGGGTCTTTGTATTGGTAGCGCAGACGCACGCCGCTCTCCACCTTGTTGACGTTCTGTCCGCCGGCACCGCCGCTGCGGAAGGTGTCCCACGAGAGGCGGCTCATGTCGACCACCACCTCGATGGAGTCGTCGATAAGCGGGGTGACGCTCACGCTGGTGAAGCTGGTCATACGCTTGCCTTGTGCGTTGAAAGGGGAGACGCGCACCAGGCGGTGCACACCGGTTTCGCTCTTGAGGTAGCCGTAGGCGAAGTCGCCCTCGATCTGCAGCGTGCAGCTCTTGATGCCGGCACCGTCGCCGTCGAGCGAGTTGCTGACCACCACCTTGTAGCCGTGTGTCTCTGCATAGCGGATATACATGCGCATCAGCATCTCGGCCCAATCCTGTGCTTCCACACCGCCGGCACCTGCATTGATGCTCAGCACCGCGTCGAGCCGGTCGCTCTCGCCACGCAGCATGTTCTTGAATTCCAGCTCTTCGACCTTCTTCTGCGTGAGTGCAATCTGCGCTTGCAGCTCCTCCTCCGAGGCGTCGCCGGCTTCGAAAAACTCGCCCATCACCTCCAAGTCGCCACAGGCGCCATCCACCTCGTTGTAGGCGGTCACCCACGTCTTGCGGGCGTTGATGCCCTTCACCACCTTCTGCGCCTCCTTGAGGTCGTTCCAGAAATCGGGCGCTTCGGTCTTCTTCTCCTCTTCGGCAATCCACGCCGCCGTAGCGTCAATATCAAGGAAACGGCGCAATGCCTCCTTGCGCGTCAAAAGGTCTTTGATTATCTCTTGGTTAGTCATAAGATTTACAATAAAAAAGGGCAAGCTGTTTATATCGCACCGCTACAACCAAACACCCTTGCTGTATTCCTACCCTGGGGGATTCAATGGGAGCTGGTCGTATAAGACTTGCCCAAATCGCTGATTTCTTCTGTCAAATCGGGTTGCAAAATTACTACAATTTTACAAACCCACCAAATTTATTTTATAATGTATTGATTATCTATCAACAGGGGTCGACATCGAAGTGGATGCTTACGTTCGACCAACCCTCCTGTTTCACCAGGTCGTCGGCCATCTGCATCATCAGCTGTTTGGCGTCGGCCACCGCTTCGCCCTGCGCAAAGCGGAGGGTGATTTGCTTGATGTAGAGGGCGCGCACACGGCTCACCAGCGGATATTCGGGCCCCATAACGCGGTTGCCGAAGGTGGCGCGCAGCTGCACCGCCATCCACTCGGCCGCACGGTTGAGCAGGTTGTCGTCGCGGTGCCGGAGGGTGATCTGTATCAATCGCGCAAACGGCGGGTAGCGGAAGATGCGCCGCTCCTGTATCTGCTCGTCGAAGAACCCCTGGTAGTTGTAGCTCATCACGTCGGCAAGCACCTGATGCTCAGGGTTGAATGTCTGTATGATGACGCGACCGCCTTCCCCGTGACGTCCGGCACGACCGCTGACCTGTGTCAGCTGCTGGAAAGCACGTTCGAAGGAGCGGAAATTGGGGTAGCTCCACAGGTTGTCGGCATTGACCACGCCCACCAGCGCCACATTCCTGAAGTCGAGCCCTTTGGTGACCATCTGGGTGCCCACCAGGATGTCGATGCGGTGCTGCTGGAAGTCGTTGAGCAGCTCCATATGGCGGTTCTTCTCCATCGTGCTGTCGAGATCCATGCGCGCCACACGAGCTTCGGGAAACACTATCTGCAGGTCCTCCTCGATGCGCTCGGTGCCGATGCCGAACATGCGGATATGGTGCGAGTGGCAGGCGGGACATTCGGTGGGCACAGGGATGCTGTAGCCGCAGTAGTGGCAACGCAGCGAGTTGGTGGCCTTGTGATACACCAGCGACACATCGCAATGCACACATTGCGGTATATGGTGGCAGTCGTCGCACTCGAGGTGCAGCGAGAATCCGCGTCGGTTCTGGAAGAGGATGACCTGCTTGCGGGCCTTCAGCGCCTCCTCGATGGCCTCTCTCAGGGTGGGCGAGAGGTGAGACGTGAGAGGTGAGACGTGAGAGTTCGGAGCTTTCCCCTTTACACTTTCAGCCTTCAAATCCACCACCGTCACTTCGGGCAAGCTGAAGCCCCCGTAGCGTTGGGTGAGGGTGGCGAGGCCGTATTTGCCACTCAGCGCGTTGTGGTAGCTCTCGATGCTGGGGGTGGCGCTGCCGAGCACCGTGCGTGCTTTCCACAGCGAAGCCAGATAGACGGCGGCGTCGCGTGCATGGTAGCGCGGAGCGGGGTCTTGCTGCTTGTAGCTGGCGTCGTGCTCCTCGTCGACGATGACCAGCGCCAGGTCGCGATAGGGGAGCAGCAAAGCGCTGCGGGCACCCAATAGCACCTGGTAACGGTCGGCTCCTGTGGACAATGTGCGTTGCCACACCTCCACCCGCTGGCTGGTCGAGAAACGCGAATGGTAGACGCCCACCTTGTCGCCGAAATAACGCTTCAAGCGGTTGATTACCTGTGCGGTGAGGGCTATCTCGGGCAACAACAACAGCGCTTGCCGACCGGCACGCACCACCTCGTCGATGAGCTTGATGTAGATCTCCGTCTTGCCGCTCGAGGTGACACCGTGCAAAAGTGAAGTGGCCGGTTGTGGATTGCGGAGCATGTCGAATGCCCGCTCTTGCTCCTCGTTGAGCACGATGGCGGCGGGGTCGAGCATCTCGCTCTCGTCGTAGTGCTCTATGCGGCTCTCCAACCGATCCTCGCACACAAGAATATCGTTCTTTATCAGCGTGTTGAGCGAACTCCCCTGTGGCAGCTGCCGTTTGGCGACCGCCTCCTGACCGAAGTGCGTCAACTGCGCCACCTGCATCAGCAGCTCCACCTGTTTGGTGCGTTTCTTCCGCTCCAACTCGTCGAACAGCCGATGCAACACCTCCTCCTCGCGGTAGGCTTTCGCCAGGTTGACATAGGTGGAAGTCTTGGGCACAAAACGCTGACGCAGCTCTTCATCCATCACTATAATGTTCCGCTCTATCATGGTGCGTATCAGCGGCATAATCTTCTGCAACCCGATGGCTCTCCCGATGTCCAGCACCCGCATCACGGGGTGGTCGGTCAGCAGCTGCACCACCTGCAGCTCCTGCTTGCCGAGTTGCGATAACTCGCCGTCGAAATCGGGGTGGATGGTGACGGCACTCTCGCTGGCCAGCTTCATGCCCGCCGGCAACGCCATCGCCATCACATCGCCCACATAGCACATATAGTAGCGCGCCAGCCACTCCCAGAACTCCATCTGGCGCTCGGTGACGACCGGCTCCAAATCCAGGATGGCCATGATATACTTCGCCCGCCACTGCGGCGCCTGCTGGTGCACATGCCTCACAAGCGCCGAGTAGAGCCTCTGCTTGCCGAATTGCACCACCACCCGCTGGCCGGCAACGAGTTTGCCGTTGTATTCCTGCGGTACCCTATAGGTATAGTAACCAGGCACATGCAGCGGCAGCAGCACATCAACGTAGTATATCTGCGTCTCCTCCATTTGAAGTTGCAAAGATACGAATATTTTGCCATTCAAACTTTTTTATGTAATTTTGCCGCATAAAAATCGCATACAATGAACATAGCAACCTCTCTGTCCCAGGTCATTAGCCAGGCGTTGAACGAACTCTATTCCATCGAACAGGCCCCCTCGGGCATCGTGCTCCAGGAGACACGCCGCGATTTCAGCGGCGACTACACCCTCGTCGTCTTCCCCTACGTCAAGCAGGCGCGCAAGAGCCCCGAGGCAGTGGGGCAGGAGATAGGCGCCTACGTCAAAGAGCACCTCGCCGACGTGGCCGCTTTCAACGTCATCAAAGGCTTCCTGAACTTCGAGATAGCCGACAGCTATTGGCTGCAATTCGTGGCCGAGAACGTCGCCAACGCCCAATACGGCATCCGCCAATGCAACCCCGACGATGCTCCTGTAGTGGTTGAATACAGCAGTCCTAACACCAACAAACCGTTGCACTTGGGGCACATCAGAAACAACCTCCTCGGGTGGTCGGTCAGCCAGCTGTTGGCCGCCGCTGGCGCCAATGTGAAGAAGGTGAACCTCGTCAACGACCGCGGCATCCACATCTGCAAGAGCATGCTCGCCTGGATGCGATACGGCAACGGCGAAACCCCCGAAAGCAGCGGCATGAAGGGCGACCACCTGGTGGGCAAATACTACGTCGAATTCGACAAGCACTACAAAGAGGAGATTAAACAGCTGATGGAGAGTGGGGTAGAGGAGGAGCAAGCCAAGAAGGAAGCCCCGCTGATGGTCGAAGCGCAGCAGATGCTCAAACGCTGGGAAGAGGGCGACCCCGAAGTGCGCGCCCTGTGGGAGAAGATGAACGGCTGGGTGTATGCCGGCTTCGACGAGACCTACCGCCGCCTCGGAGTGGGCTTCGACAAAGTATACTACGAATCCAACACCTACCTCCTCGGCAAAGAGCTCGTGCAGAAAGGGTTGGACCTCGGGGTGCTCTTCCGCAAGGACGACGGCTCCGTGTGGTGCGACCTCACCGCCGACGGGCTCGACCAGAAGCTGCTCCTGCGTCGCGACGGCACCAGCGTCTACATGACCCAGGACCTCGGCACCGCCCTGCTGCGACACAACGACTTCGGCGCCGAACAGCTCATCTATGTGGTCGGCAACGAGCAGGATTACCATTTCAAAGTGCTCAAACTCATCCTCGGCAAACTCGGCTTCCCGTGGGCCGACAAAGTCTATCACCTCAGCTACGGAATGGTCGAGCTGCCCAACGGCAAGATGAAATCGAGAGAAGGCACCGTAGTCGACGCCGACGACCTCATCGACGAGATGGAGCAGACAGCCGCCGACATGAGCCGCGAACACGGCAAGAACGACGACCTCAGCGACGACGAGCGTCAGCACCTCTACCACATCCTCGCCCTGGGAGCCCTCAAATACTTCATCCTCAAGGTCGACCCCACCAAGAACATGCTCTTCAACCCCGCCGAAAGCATCGACTTCAACGGCAACACCGGCCCCTTCATCCAATACACCCACGCCCGCATCCGCAGCATCGTGCGCAAAGCCGGCGCGAGTGGTAAGCTATTGGCTGCCGGTTGTCAGTTGAACGACAAAGAGCGTGCCGTCATCAAGGCGCTCCATGCGCTGCCCGACACCATCCTCGCCGCCGCCGGCGCCTACAGCCCCGCCATGGTGGCCAACTACGCCTACGACCTCGCCAAAAGCTTCAACAGCTTCTACCAAGACACCCCCATCCTACGCGAGAGCGACGACAACCTGCGCGCCTTCCGTCTGAGCCTCTGTGCCTTCGTGGCCAACGCCCTCAAAAACACCATGAACATCCTCGGCATCGAAGTGCCCGAACGAATGTAGTAAGGTGAAAAGTGAAACTGCCAAATAACAACTGACAACTTGATCTACAAACAACACATCGAGATACCGTCCTACCTGTGCGACATCGACGACCGGCTGCACACCTGGGCGGCTGTGCGCCTCTGTCAGGAGGTCACCGAATATCACGGCAACGCCACCGGCATAGGCTTCAAGACGCTCCTGGCGCAGAACCGCGCCTGGGTCATCGTGCGCGGCCTCTACAACGTCTACCGGCTGCCCGACGCCTTCGAGCGCGTCGAACTCAGCACCTGGTCGCGTGGCAACAACGGCCTCATCGCCTTCCGCGACTACCGCATGGTCAGCGACTGCGGCGACGAGCTCCTCACCGGCACCTCGCAGTGGCCCCTCATCGACATGACCACCCGCCGCGCCATGCGGCTGCACGATGTCATCGCCGACTACGAGAACCACGACATCCTGGCCACCGAATTCACCTCCGTCGACAAGATCGCGCTGCCCGCAATGGGGGAGAGCGACCTCGTGGCGCGCCACCTGGCAGCCTTCTCGATGGTCGACCACACACGCCACGTCAACAACTCCGAGTACATCAAGCTCATGTTCGACGCCCTCTGCAGCGCTGGCTTCGACCCGCACCAGCCCTTCCGCCTCGAGCTCAACTACCAGCTCGAAAGCCGTCCGGGCGAGCAGCTCAGCGTCTACCACCGTGCCGACGGCGCCGTCCACCACCTCCGCATCGACAACTCCCGTGCCGTCAGCGTCACCGCCCGCGTGTCGCCACTGCAATAAGAAAACAAAAGGCCGCTCCCTGAGCGGCCTTTTTTGTTTTAGAAACTCAATGTAACAGATATTCCTGTCACAGGTGTTAGACTATTGTTGATGTCGGGGGCAAATGTCAGACTTGGCGAAATACCGTATTCCAAAAGGGCCGTCCGTTGTCCACGCATGTCTTGGTTATACATATTCTTGATTTTTGCAATCTTGACTGCATCCGTAATACTCCAAATATCGACGGCCAGCCTTACAGCGGTAATGGCCAAGAAATAGTATGTGTTGTTGGTTTTATATGGTTCTCTGTAATGAATCATACCATAGGACGTTATGTATGAGCCAATGCCTAGGCCAAGATTAGCGAGGAAGAACAGCGTGCCTCGTCCCCATTCGTCGGCAACACATTGTCCGAGTCCGGGAAGAAGAAACGACGCAATACCGGCCCAGCTTGGGCTGTAGGGGTCGCCAGGCTGATGGACATACATACTTTTGTCATACAGGTTCTTATACTCCGAATATCTCATGCCTTCCCGAACTCCTTGTTTCGTGTTCGGTTTATAGGTGTTATCTTTTGGAGTGTCTTTGAATACTTCTTTTTCTCCGTTCTCATAGCGCACAATCAGCACGTCGGATTTTTTGATTGTGTATGTTGGGCCGTCAAGGTTGCTGTGTTTCTTATACTTGAGCTCCGTTGATGTCACCTCAAGTACTTTAGCCTGAATATCGTCACCATTCTTTGTGGTGATGATGTCCTGGGCCGATGCTGTCAAGCCTAATAGCATCAGAAAAATGATTGTAGGTAATAATCTTTTCATATTTTTAGTCTCTTTTTTCAAAACGATAATAAATTGATGAACTGCCAGCAGTCATTTTCATTTCTATGATACTTGTTTCCCAGGACTCAACAGTCCAAGTGTACACATTACTACCATTATTATAAATGTCAATGGTATTGCCGTGAGCCTCCCATGTGTGTGTATTGCTGCTTGCATTAAAAGAGCCGCTTGAATAGTATGCCCCATCTTCATGGAAAATAAGCATAAAACTCTCACCAAGAGAACTCATGGTGGACCAATAACCACTTCCACCATAAATTGATGCGTGAGTGGCTTTCCAATAACCACCACATAATTGTTCTTTGGGATAATTGAAATCCCACGCTTCTTCTTTCTGGCAGGAGGTTAAAGTCATCACACCAATAACGATAGTCAATAACCATTTTTTCATTTTCTTTCATGCCCGTTTTATCCTGTCGGCCCGTCAGTTTTATAAAGATTAGACAAATATCAGCTTGATAATTGAGCCGAAAGCCGATGTAGAAATAAGGACATAAAAAAGGCGTAAACCTTTTACTTATTTCATAGGATGGTGTCTGGTAATACCGTGTAAACAAATAAGTGGAAAAAGATTCACGCCATTGCGTGAACTTCCGCATACTTATTCTCGTTTACAGGTGAGTTTACCAGACTTTTCCTATGGAGAACAAAAGCGTCAGCTCAGTATGTATTTTTATATATTATACCATAATTTGTTGTTTAAATTTCACGGTGCAAAGATACACACTTTTTCCGAAACGGCAAAAAAATAATTTGCCAACAGAAAGTAAAAGAAGGTGGGATGGGGTGGGGCTGAAAAATATATCGTACACGATGTATTTGAAAAAAACAAGGTCAAATAAAGCCGTTTTTTGAAGGTTGGATGTCGGACGACACCAAATAAACCGTTGTTGGAGAGTAATTCGTATCTGCCTATTATTCAGCATTATATATTGTTTTAATATTTAACTCGCTGTATTTCAGCGTCAAAACATCACCAAGTCCGACTCATGTCCGAGTTAAGTCCGAGTATAGTCCGACTATTTTCCGATTTCAGTCGGACAATAGTCGTTGTTGATACGGTGTTGTCACGGAGTTATATCTGATATGTCGTGCACGATATAAATCACTTAAATATGTTAAGTGATTTTGTGGTTTGTTTTTTGTTTGTATATTTGTAGTGTGAATAACATACCGTATTTTATATAACGTATATTATGTTAAGTAGAGTATTTTGAAATGCTATTTGGGCGCATGGTTGTATTGTGGTGCGTCTACTCTATCTGTGAAAGAAAACTGTTGCGATATTCGGGGCGTGTGGAGACATCGTCACCGAACCAGGACGGTGCCGTGAAGCTGTCGGCGACTTCGGTCGACGGGAACTCTACCTCGACGAGCTGCAAGCCTTCGTGGCGGCCGTGAAAAATGTCGAGCTCGGCGGTGAGCTCGTCGAGCGGTATGCGGTAGCGCGTCTTGCTGACCAGATGGCCGTCGCATTTGGCCCTGAGGTGGTTGTAGCACCCCTCGGTGAGGCGGAACTCCTCTTCCCTATTGGTAATCGGTTGTCGGTTGTCGGTAGTCGGTGGTCGGTGGTTGGCGGTTGGTGGTTGATGGGGTTCTTTGACGGTGAGCCAATAGACATCGCCCATCTTGCGGATGCGCACGGTGGGCGATGTGCAGAGGTAACCCTGCTCTATCTCGACATGCGGGTATTGCTCGAGGTTGGCAGGTGGATTGGCTACCAAGAACTTACGTTCGATTTCCATCAGAGTGTGGCGAGGTAGTTGGTGACGTTGTGCTCGATGCGGGCGGCGACGTCGGTGCAGTCGTCGGCTTTCTGGAAGCGCTCGCCGGTGATGTGCTCGTAGAGCTCGATGTAGCGGTCGCTGATGCTGTTGACGATTTCGTCGGTCATCTCGGGCACCTTCTGCCCTTCTTTGCCCTGGAAGCCGTTGTCCATCAGCCATTCGCGCACGAATTCCTTGCTGAGCTGACGCTGGTGCTCGCCTTTGGCGAGGCGCTCCTCGTAGCCGTCGGCGTAGAAGTAGCGGCTGCTATCGGGGGTGTGTATCTCGTCGATGAGGTAGATTTTGCCGTCGCGTTTGCCGAATTCGTATTTGGTGTCGACAAGGATGAGGCCCTTGGCGGCAGCAATCTCGGTGCCGCGCTGGAAGAGCTGGAGGGCGTAGCGCTCGAGCTGGTCGTAGTCTTCCTTGCTGACGAGGCCGGTGCGGATGATCTCCTCGCGGCTGATGTTCTCGTCGTGTCCTTCGTCGGCCTTGGTGGTGGGAGTGACGATGGGCGTGGGGAATTTCTGGTTTTCGACCATGCCTTCGGGCAGCTGGACGCCGCAGAGGGTGCGAGCACCAGCCTTATACTCGCGCCAAGCGCTGCCGGCGAGGTAGCCACGCACGATCATCTCCACACGGAAACCTTCGCATTTGAGGCCGACGGTGACCATCGGGTCGGGGGTGGCGAGTTTCCAATTGGGCAGGATGTCGGCGGTGGCGTCGAGGAACTTGGCGGCAATCTGGTTGAGGACCTGTCCTTTGTAGGGGATGCCCTTGGGGAGCACTACATCGAAGGCCGAGATGCGGTCGCTGACGACCATGGCCATGTAGCGGTCGTCGATGTTGTAGACGTCGCGCACTTTGCCCACATAGAGGCTTTTCTGTTTCGGAAAACTGAAGTTGGTTTTTACTACTGCGTTCATATTATTGTTTTTTTATCTCCCACTTCGTGAAATCATGGAAATCTTTTTAATTTTCAGATTCTGTTGGATTTTCAAGATTACCCTCGTCGCGGTTGCCAAATCGTGGAGATCATCAAAAATCTATTTCCAGGATTTACAGGATTTCCGCCGCAGGCGGGGTGTTATGTCTATTCGATTTTCATTGCAAAGAAGGTGAAGTTGACTTTGCCGTAGTTGCGATGCTGCCAGAAATGGGGGTGCGACGCGAAGGAGTATTCGGCCGGATGCTCAAGGACGAAGATGCCGTCGTCGGTGAGCACTCCCCTATCGAAGACAAGGTCGGGCAGCGCGGCGAGTTGCTCGATGGCGTAGGGCGGGTCGGCGAAGACGATGTCGAATCGGCGGTTGGCCCTCTTGAGCAGGTCGAAGACGTCGGCACGCACCACATGGAGGTTGCTGACACCGAATTGCGCGGCGCATTGCTTGATGAAGTCGGTGCATTGCTGGTTGATGTCGACGGAGGTCACCTCGCGGACTCCACGCGAGACGAATTCGAGCGAGACGGCACCGGTGCCAGCGAAGAGGTCCATGACGGAGCAATCCTCGTAGTCGACATAGTTGTTGAGGATATTGAAGAGGCTCTCGCGCGCCATGTCGGTGGTGGGGCGCACAGGTAGGTTCTGTGGCGGGTTGAGGCGACGGCCTCTGAGGTTTCCGGCGATGATGCGCATAGGGCGTGATTACATCAATACGAGGGCGTAACGGTAGGTGTGCAGACGGCGGAACTCGGGAGCGAGCGGCTGCAGGTTGCCTCCGAAGAGGGTCACCTGCGGGAAGTAGGGACGGAACTGCGCGAAGCGGTCGCGGTCGACATCGCCGCACATGAGCAGCTCGGTGGTGCCGCTCTCGAGGTCGTAGGTCTTCATGACGTCGACCACATGGTAGAGGGCTTCGTCGGCGTCGGCGAAGGTGAGCGTGTTGCCGTAGAGGTAGTGTCCGTCGCGGAAGGCGGCGAGGTCCACCCTACCCTCGCGCCAATGGCTGAGGAGCACGGGATGGGAGGCGCTGCGGGGCGTCAGAGTGGCCATTTTGACGTGCTGGTTGATGACCTGGATGCCGGGGACGGCCACCTTGAAGGCGGTGACTATCTGCTCGTCGGCGGCGAAGATGGCCGTCGAGGCCAATGCTTTGCTTTGACAGGTCATGATGGTGTCGGCATCGCTACCCACCAGCTTGAGGTATTTGCGGTTGGCGGTGGCGGTGTAGAGCTCGTCGGGCACCCAGACGTTGGTGTCGCTCAGCACGATGAGTTCGGCGGTGGTGTTTCCCCAGGGACGTATGCCGGCGGCGGCGAGGAGGGCCTTGAGGTCGCTCATTGCCTCGGTCATGGTGGTGGCGTGGGGACCTTCTGCCTCACCGAAGGTGAGCAGTTGTCCGGCAGGGGTTACTTCGGCAAAAGAAAATCCATTGGCCCCAAGGCAAATGGATAATCTTTTTTCGCGCGAAGCAAGCCCGTTGTCTGTCTTTAACAGAGACTTGCAACTATACGGCATAGCTACGCGGCTTATTCGAAGTTACCGTCGGTGACGGCTTGGGTCATGTCGCCGACTTTCCAACCGGCATAGCGGCCTTTCACTTCATTGATTTCGGCAATCTTGTTGACCACCAGCTGGTGATCCATGTCGCTGAGCAGCTGGGTGAGCGGCACGCGGCATTCGAAGACGGGCACGAAGAAGCCGCTCTTCTCGAGCATGCCGGCTTCGAGCTCGAACTCGTTCTTCTCGCCACGGGGATAGGGAACATAGCGCAGGTTGCGGATTTCCTCGTCGGTCAGCTGGCGTTTGTGGCCGTTGGCGTCGATGATGGGCAGTTTGCCGTTCTTGCGGAGCTCGTCAACGGGGTTGACGAAAATCTCTTCGCGCGAGATGTAACCCTGCTTCACGGCTTCGAGCTCGGAGATCTCGTTGATGTCGACGTCGGCGGGGATTTTGTCATAGTTGATGACCTTGCTGACGACCTTCATGCTGTCCTCGTTCATCAGGCGGTTGAAGAGGGTGTCGAAGCTGCCGCTGTAGGTGCCGTAGGTCACTTTGTAGGCATCCTCAAGGGTGCGGATGGCTTTCAGTTTCTCGGCGCAGGCGTCGCGACGTTTGGTGTACTCGTTGTCGAAGCGCATGGGTTTCTGGATGCTGTTGTAAAGCACCACGGCGAGGGCCACGATGACAAGACCCAGCACAATTTGAATGATAGTTCTACCTTTCATTGTTATATTTTTTTCTTTTTTTATTCCAATAATAATTCGGGTGCAAAGATACGAATAAATTGCGATACAATTTAAAATAATTTATCATTATTAAATAAACTCACTGTTAATCAACGGGTAATTAGGGTACTTTTTATTGTTTGTCTTGTTCGCGGTGAGTGAGAACCACATTGACCTCGGGATATTTTTGGCGTAGTTGTGCGGCGAGCCGTTCGGCGCAGTAGACGGAGCGGTGTTGTCCGCCGGTGCAGCCGAAGGAGACGCTGAGGTGGCTAAAATGGCGCTCGAGGTATTTGTCGACGCTCTGCGAGACGATGGCCATTGCGTGGTCGATGAACTGATCGACGGCGGCTTCCTTGCAGAGGAAGTCAATCACGGGACGGTCTTTGCCGGTGTAGCTCTTGTACTCGGGGTAGCGACCCGGGTTGGGGAGCGCGCGACAGTCGAAGATGTGGCCGCCGCCGTTGCCGGTGGAGTCGCTGGGGAGCCCCTGCCTGTAGCTGAAGCTCTGCACGCTGACGGTGAGCTGGTCGGAGGTGGCCGCCGGAAGGGGTTGCACCTGCTGGCAGAGGCGGGTGAGGACGGTGTTGAGTTCGTGCAGGTCGGACGGCAGCGGATGCTCCTCGATGATGCGGCGCAGGTTGCCTACCGCCAGAGGGATGCTCTCGATGAAGTAGGGTTTGCGCTCGTAGAGGCCCCGATAGCCGTAGGCGCCGAGTGTCTGGAGGATGCGCACGACGACATAGTGCCAGAAATGCTGCATGAAGTCGGGGTCGCCGTGCAGGGCGACGTAGTGTTGGAGAAGCTCCTGCCGGATGGCCTCGGGGAGGTCGCTTTTGGCGCTGTAGAGCAGCGACGCCACATCGTATTGTGCGGCTCCGCGACGACCACCCTGATAGTCGATGTAGTAGAGGTGAGAGGTGGAAGGTTCCGTTGTCTCACGTATCATGATGTTTCGCCCTTGGAAGTCGCGATACAGGAAGTAGTTGCAGTCGGCGCTGAGGAGGAGGTCGGCGAAGCGCTTGAAGTCGTCCTGCAGACGGTCCTCGTCGAACGGTATGTGCTGCAACTTGAGGTAGTAGTATTTGAAGTAGTTGAGGTCCCAGAGGATGCTGCGTTGGTCGAAGGCGGCACGCGGGTAGCCGTAGCTGAAATCCATATCGCGGCCGGCGACCTGTATGTTGTGGAGGTCGGAGAGCGCCTGTTTGTAGAGGGCCAGCATCTCGGCGTCGAATCCCCCACCCTGCTGTTTTTTCTCGCGGAGAAGCCCGTAGAGTGTCTGGTCACCGAGGTCCTGCTGCAGGTAGTGGCGACGGTCGTCGTCGACAGCATAGAGTTCGGGGACGGGGATGCCGCGATTGAAGAAATGGCGGCTGTAGGCGAAGAAGGCCTCGTTCTCGCGCAGGTCGTCGGCCACACAGCCGATGGCGGAGATTGGGCCGTTGTTATTCGCCACGAGACGGTAATAGCGGCGCGAGGAGCCATTGGCTCCCAACGCAAGACATTCCGCACAAGGCACTCCTGCCCATGCGGCAAACAGACGCTTCAGCTGTTCCATTATTCGGCGGGCACTTCGGCCGGCTGCTCTTCGTGTTGGGCCTTCACCTCGTCGATCATGCGGCATTTGCCGGAGAAGACGGCACCGGGCTCGATGGAGAGCTTGTTGATGAGTATGTCGCCACGAACACGGGCGGAGGCATGCAGCGAGAGGAGTTCCTTGACGGAGAGGTTGCCGTTGACGGTACCGATGATGTTGGCGTTCTGGCAGAGGACATTGCCGTTGACGATGCCGGAGTCGCCGATGACGAGTTTG
This sequence comes from Bacteroidales bacterium, assembly GCA_017645585.1. Taxonomy (GTDB): domain Bacteria; phylum Bacteroidota; class Bacteroidia; order Bacteroidales; family P3; genus Colimorpha. The sequence goes on along the minus strand of JAGCOF010000043.1, from coordinate 11,517 downwards.
CCGTTGAGTTGGATGTTGCCTTCGAGGACGCCATCGAGGCGGAAGTCGCCCGAAGCGGTGATATCGCCCTTAATGTGGGTGCCGTCGGTGATGATGTTGATGGGGCTGCTTTCGATTTCCATTGTTTTTGCCATAATTTTTATTGTTTTATTCTTTTATTTATTTTGTTTTCAAAAAATATTTGCGGAAGAAGGCCATATAAGCCGCCGGATTCTTGCGGTTGTAGAAGGTGGCGTAGTTCTGGGTGGAGATGATGAACTCCTGGTGGTCGGCGTCGGAATACTGCCGCAGGGGGCTTTCGTCCTGCGACAGATGGCGATAATAGCTCATGGCTTCGTCGGACGACTTGAAGCGGTGGACGGTGATGAGCTGCGTGGTGTCGTCGAAGAGGACGGCGTTGGCCTTGTAGCCGCTGTTGGAGTAGTATTGGCTGTTGAAGTCGGCCAGGCGGTATTGCAACTCGGTGGCTTTGATGTGGCGGTCGTTGATGAGGATGATGACATAGTATTGCTGTCCCTCGCGGTAGCGGTAGATTTGGGCTTCGGGAGGCAGTTCCTCGTCGGTTTCCTGGGTAGTGGCGGTAGAAGATGGCTTGGTGGTGGTGACGGTTGTGGTGGTTTTGTTGTCGGCAATCTCCTCGTTGCTGCTATCGGTGCGGTAGGTGCTGTCGTCGGCGAGGCGCTGCAGCTGTGCCTGGATGAGCGGCACAAGGCTGTCGGTGGCGTTGATTTGCGTCAGCATGCCGTTGAAGTGCTTGATGGCTTCTGGACGCTGGCCGCTTTGGGCAAGCGAGAGGCCCTTCCAATATTGAAACTTGGGCAGCATGGGGTGTCCCGGATAGAGCTCCTCGGCGTTGTCGGCAAGGGTGATGACGGTGGCGTGTTTGTGGCGACGGAATTGGGTGTAGAGCTCCTCGTAGGCTTGTTCGACGACGGCTTCGCGGCGGAGCAACTCCTTGTAGTATTCGTTGTCGCGGATGAGGTTGGCGTAGTCGCTGTCGGGGAAGCCCATGAGCACCATATCGCGGTAGTAGTTGGCTTGGGGCGTGTTACCCTGCCGGTCGTAGATGCGGTAGAGCATATAGAAGGCCTGCACTATCTCGGGATAGGCGGTGTAATCTTTGGTTAGACGCAGATAGCACTCGAGGGCGCGCGGGGTGTTGTGGATGCCGTCGTAGAAGATGTAGCCGGCATTGAGGAGGCTGATGGAGACGAGCGAGTCGATGGAGTCGTATTGTGCCTGAGTGGTGGGCAGGTCCTTGAGATAATAGGCAGGATAATGCGGGTCGTCGGGGTTGCCGGCTGCCTTGGTGGGCGTGAGGGTGCTGTCGGCTTCGGTGTCGGTGGTGTCGCTGAGCGCCTCCTCGTCATCGCTGAAGGTGAGGAGGCCGAAGTTGGGTTTGTTGGAGAGGAACCAATTGTCCTCAAGGGTGCGGTTGCCCCAGCGCTGGCGGAAGGTGGTTTTGCCTTTGTCGACGGTGTTGGGGTTGTAAAAATACCAATCGCCCGAGAGGGTGTTCTGCTGGCTCTTGGCTTCGTTGATCATCTCCTCAAGGAGGGCTTTCTCTTTGGCGCGTTCCTCCTGTGCCTTGAGGGTGTCTATCTTGGATTGTATGAGGGCGTTTCGCTGGCTTTCTGGCATCGCGGCCACCGCCACAAGGCTGTCGCAACGCTCGTAGACACGCGTGTAGGTGACAAGTTCGGTGAGCATGTCGCTGCGGCGCTTGATGGCGGGGTAAGAAGGATAGTCTTTGTTGATGCACTGCATGGCGGTGTCGTAGTAGAGCTGCGCTTGGTCGTAGTTCTCGTAGACATCGTAGAGTATCTCGCCCAACCGGAGTGCCGATTTGGCCTTCTGGGCGCGGTTCCTGGTGGCGAGGGCGACGCTGGTTTTGAAGTTGTCGCAAGCACGCTGGGCGTCTTTGGCACCATAGTACATCTCGCCTTTGGCATAGTAGATTTGGTCGCGATAGTCTTCGTTCTTCTTGTCGCGCAGCATGGCGTCGAGCTGCTTCTCGAGTTTTTCTATGTCGCTGTGTTCGAGGTCGGCGCAGGAGGCTTCACCGAGTCGCGCGTTGAACTCCATCACGTATTCAGGGCCGTAGGAGACGACCTTGTGGTAATATTTGGCGGCGACAGCGCGGCGGTCGAGTTTCTGGTAAATCTGCGCGAGGAGGAAAGTGAGTCGGGCTTTGGTGTCGCGGTCGCGGGTGGCGTCGACTGCCAGGTGGATGTATTCTACGGCCTTCTTGTATTTCTCCTGCGGCACAAGGGCTTCGACCATTGCGAGGTAGAGCTTGTCCTTCTGGCTGCGGGTGAAGTTGCCCTTGTCGAGGTTGATGCAGAGTTGGTCGAGGGTGGCTTCCGCTTCGGTGTAGCGCTTCTCGCGACTCATGCAACGAGCCATGAGGACGGCGGCTTCGTCGCCGGCACGGGTGCCGTGAAACTGTGAGACAAGGATGTTGCAGGTGTTGAGGGTGGCGGTGTAATCTTGTTTGTAGAAGGTGGCGTAGGCGGTGAGGAGGTAGCACTCCTTGATGTAGGGCACATGCTCCTCGCCGTTGAGGAAGATGCTGTGTTTGGTGATGCCCTTGACGCCTTTCTCGATGGCGAGGTCCATCTCGGGGTTCACCGAGCGGGCGACCTCCTCGGTGGCAATCTTCTCCACCGGCAGGAAGTTGGTGTAGTCGTCGACGGAGTTCTTCTCTATCTTCTCACGGCCGGCCTTGAGGCTTTCGTTGCCGTTCCACCAGACGTTGTAGTGGCAGGTGGTGTTGTGATACTGCACATTGGTCCACTTGGCCTTCTTGGTGGAGCAGGAAGCCAGGAGGAGGAGGGAGAGGAGGAGTATGTATGTGCAGCGGTTTCTCATTTATACGTTGAAGCGGAAGTGCATGATGTCGCCGTCCTGGACGACGTAGTCTTTGCCTTCGATGGCTATCTTGCCGGCTTCGCGGCATTTGGCTTCGGAGCCGAGGGTGACGTAGTCGTCGTATTTGATGACTTCGGCGCGGATGAAGCCGCGTTCGAAGTCGGAGTGGATGATGCCGGCTGTCTGGGGTGCCTTCATGCCTTTACGGAAGGTCCATGCGCGACATTCTTTGGGGCCTGCGGTGAGGAAGGTTTGGAGGTTGAGGAGCCGGTAGGCGGCTTTGATGAGGCGGTTGACGCCGCTTTCTTTGAGACCCAGGTCTTCGAGGAACATCTGTTTTTCTTCGTAGGTCTCGAGTTCGGCGATGTCGGCTTCGATACCGGCGCCGATGACGAGGACTTCGGCTTGTTCGTCCTTGACGGCTTGGCGGACGGCGTCGACGTATTTGTTGCCGTTGACGACGGAGGCTTCGTCGACGTTGCAGACGTAGAGGACGGGCTTGGAGGTGAGGAGCATGAGGTCTTTGGCGACCTCGGCTTGGTTTTCGTCGAGTTGGACGGTGCGAGCGCTCTTGCCGGAGAGGAGGGCGGCTTTGTAGAGGTCCATGACTTCGACGAGTTTCTTGGCTCGTGCGTCGCCGCCGGCTTTGCCTTTCTTGACTTCTTTGTCGTAGCGGTTTTCGATGGTTTCGAGGTCTTTGAACTGCAGTTCGGTGTCGATGGTGAGGAGGTCGCGCACGGGGTCGACGGTGCCGTCGACGTGGGTGATGTTGTCGTCGTCGAAGCAGCGGAGCACATGGATGATGGCGTCGCAGTTGCGTATGTCGGCGAGGAATTTGTTGCCCAACCCCTCCCCTTTCGAGGCGCCTTTGACGAGGCCGGCGATGTCGACGATTTCGACGGTGGCGGGGACGACGGAGGCGGGACGTTCGATTTCGACGAGTTTGGCGAGGCGTTCATCGGGTACGGTGATGACGCCGACGTTGGGCTCGATGGTGCAGAAGGGGAAGTTGGCCGCCTGTGCTTTTGCGTTGGAGAGGCAGTTGAAGAGGGTTGACTTGCCGACGTTGGGCAGTCCTACTATACCGCATTGGAGGCTCATTTCAGTTAGGAGTTAAAAGTTATGAGTTATGAGTTATGGGTTTTAAAGTTCTTTTTCGATGAGGTATTGGTTGCGTGTGGTGGAGTTGCGGCAGATGAGTTCGCCGAGGAAGCCGGCGAGGAAGAGCATCATGCCGATAAGGACGAAAAGCATGGAGAGGTAGAACCAGACGCTGTTGGTAAGGGCAATGCGCCCGGCGAGACGGAGGATAATGACGACAAGGAGGGCTACGAAGCCGAAGAGGAAGGCAAGGGAGCCGACGGCGCCGAAGAAGTGCATGGGTTGTTTGCCGAATTTGGACATGAACATGATGGACATGAGGTCGAGGTAGCCGTTGATGAAGCGGTTCATGCCGAATTTGGTGACGCCGAATTCGCGTTTGCGGTGCTGGACGACTTTCTCGCCAATGTTGGAGAATCCGGCCCATTTGGCGATGACGGGGATGTAGCGGTGCATTTCGCCGTAGACTTCGATGCTTTTGACGACTTCGTGGCGGTAGGCTTTGAGGCCGCAGTTGAAGTCGTGGAGGTGTATGCCGCTCATGCGGCGGGTGGTCCAATTGAAGAATTTGGAGGGTATGTTTTTGGCGAGTTTGGAGTCGTAGCGTTTCTTTTTCCAGCCGCTGACGAGGTCGAAGTGCTCTTGTTTGATCATGCGGTAGAGTTCGGGCACTTCGTCGGGGCTGTCCTGGAGGTCGGCGTCCATGGTGATGACGACGTCGCCCTGGGTGGCGCTGAATCCGACGTTGAGGGCGGCGGATTTGCCGTAGTTACGGCGGAATTTGATGCCGCGGTAGGCGGGGTTCTGTGCGTGGAGTTGCTCGATAACTTGCCAGGAGTCGTCTTTGCTGCCGTCGTCGACCATGAGGACTTCGTAGGTGAAGTTGTGCTCTTTCATCACGCGGTCGATCCATTCGGCGAGATGTGGCAGCGATTCGGCTTCGTTGTATAGGGGTACTACTATGGATATGTCTACCATGGGGTTTGAGGTTTAAGGGGGTTATTTTTTGTGGTGTATTTCAGATTTTTCGTTGCGGAGGAAGATGGCCGCGATGAAGGCGGCGAAGGAGCCGAGGAGGAGTGTCTGGAGGAGTGCGAGGATGGCGTTCCAGGCGGCCCAATAGCGGCGTGGGTAGTCGGAGTCGAGTGGTTGTGGGTTGTAGATTGTAGTTTGTAGAACGAGGAGGAGGAGTGCGTAGAGGAGGGCGGCGACGGCGGCGGTGCCGATGCCGAAGAGCATGGCCTCTTTGAGGGTGATTTTGTGGTCGGGGAGGCTGTTGCGATAGTAGGCGGTGAAGAGGATGACGGCGACGATGAGGAGGATGTCGAGGAGCAGCGTGGAGTAGTCGGCGACGAGTGAGAGGTGCTGGCTGTTGAGGGCCATGTTGCCGGCAGCGAGGAGCACACCGGTGATGAGGCCGCTGCGGAGGTAGGCTATGCGGTAGTTGCCGTGGATGGTGGAGTTGTATCGGTGGAAGATGCTCATCTGACGTTGTTTTCAAGTGCTTCACGGACGCGGCGCTTCATCTCGAGGGTTCGCTTTTCCACTTCGCCGCGTTTGTCGGGTTTGTACATGTCGGCGTAGCGTATCTCGCCGAGTGATATCTGCGGGTTCTTGAGGTTTCCGCGCACGTCGACGCCCACTTTGGCAAGCAGGGGGTTCTTGAGCAGCTCGACGTGGTAGCCGCAGTCGCCGCTGAGGTTGTGTTTGCCGGAGGCGCAGAGTTGATATTTGCCTATGTTGAGGAGGAATGGGAAGACTTCGATTTCTTTGCGCAGGCAGGTCATTTCGACGCTGAGGCTGTCGATGCGTATTTTGTTGTCGTTGTCTTTCCATTGCTTGAATTGCATGAGTTTAGCAATCTGTGCAATGCTGTTGTTGTCCATCACGACGAGGTTCTGTCCGCTGATGGCGGCAGAGCCGAGGAGGGTGCTCATCTTGGGCTTGTAGCGTGCGTTGAGGTAGCCTTCGCCGGCGAGGTGGAAGTCGGCGTTGCCTTCGAAGGCGGAGAGCATGGGCACGAGGGTGTCAATGGTGGGTATCATGTCGAGCAGCTCGTCAATCCGTATGTCGAGCAGATGGAAGTCGAGGGCGCAGAAGAGGTTGTTGGGGCGGATGGATTTGTAGAGTGCGGTGAGCTGCATGGTGGCGGCTTTGCAGACGAAGCCCACCTGGTCGAGGATGGCGGTGCCGTCGTTGATGGTGAGGGCGCCGGCCACATCGCCCAGGTCGTTGCCGAAGGCGAGGCTACGGTGTATGTGGGTGTGCAGCGTCAGGTTCACGTCCTTGGGCACGATGAAGGGGTTGGCGTCTTTGGCCACCTTGTCCTCCTGACGCATCTGCTCCAGCGTGTCGGGGTCGGTGCCTTTGCCGCTGAACATGTCCATCAGCTCGTCCACGTCGGTGTATTGCGACACGAAGTTCAGCTCACCCACAAGCATCTTTTTGTGCACAAGCCAATCTTCGAAATTCTCCACCGAGCCATAGAGCTGGAAGTCGCTGCGACCCAGCTTGACTTCGGCGTTCCTCACTTCGCAGCGTTCGGGCCTGTAGTCGAAGGCCAGGTCGCCCAGGTAGACTTTCTCGGGCAGCGCCGTGGTGCCCACCACGCCGTTCTTCAGGTCTATGTTGAGAAGGGGTTTGTATTTGTTGAGGAAACCGTTCTGGGTGGAGTCCATCCTGATGGAACCCTTGAGGGCCATCGATGCCAGGTCGATCTGAGTGGAGTCGAGGCCGACGGCACTCTTGCCCACCGCAAGTTCGACGGCAGCAGCAAGCTGTTCTTTAAACAGGTTGTTGACTCCCGCATGGATGTCGGGACGGTTGATGTCGGCCTCCACCGCCTTCATGGCCAGCAGCAGATGGCTGCCCGTCAGGTGCACGTCGGCCATCTTGTCCTTGTGCTTGCGGGCGGGCAACTGCAGCGCGATGTTGAGGTCAGGCGACACCACATGGATGCTGTCATACAGCACATCGAGGCGCTCAAGTGCGATGTCGCCGGCCATCTGCATCTTGTCGTATGCCTTTGCCTTCAGCTGGCTCAGCTTGAAGCAGGTGCTGAGGTCCAGCTTAGCTTTGCCGTCGGCCGTCAGCGGCAGCTTCTCGGGTATCATGGGGCGGGCATCCTCCAACGGCAGCGAGCCGTTGAGGGTGGCATCCACACGCATGTCGCCCAGCAAGTCGTCTACCCTACCCTTCACGGTGAGGTCGGTGTTGAGGGTGTGTGCTTTGAGCGAATTAATCTTGACATGACTCGGGCTCTTCTTCGAAAGGTCTACCGAGGCATCCAGGTCGCCGCCGATACGGTTCACCTTGTAGGGCAGTGCTTTCGGGTAATGGAAACGGCCGTCGGCAAGGCCCACGTTGGCGTCGACCTTCAGCGCCGAGGGTTCGCCATAGGCATTGGCCTGCAGCTTCACCTTGCCGTCCACCTCCATCCCTTTGGGCAGCACCTGCATGGGCAGCAGCTCCAGCAGCGGCGCCACCTGCCAGCTGTCGTCGGTGGCCACTACGGCGTCAATCTTCATGGGGTCGAGACGCACGTCTGCCTTGAGGCCGAGGGCGTAGTCGTCGACCTGCAGACGGCTGTCGTCGAGCAAGAACTGCTTGTTGAGCAGGTCGGCATTGAACGGCACCTCCAGCTTCAGCAAGTCGTGCTTCGAGGCCTGCAACTTTTCGTTGATCATCTCCTTGCCGTTCAACGACAACTCACCATTTTCCACTTTCAGTTTCAGGTCGCCCAGCAGCTCCTCCAAATATCCTTTGGCCTTCACCGCCATCTTCATTCCCTGCAGCTTGCCGTCGACAGACGCAACGCTATCTTCGCGATACATCGTATAACGGCAACGTTCCAGCTTCAGGTCCACATCGGCGTCCACCATTCCTTCGTGCAGCGAGCCCGCCGCATCGAGGTCCATGTCCACTGCCGCCGCAATAAAGCGGTTCTTGTCGTTGATAAAGTGAACACAGCTGTTGCTTATGGCGAGCTTGCTCAGCTCGATAATCGGCAGGCTGTCGAGGCTGAAAGAGCTCTCGGTGGTGTCCTCGTCGTTGCTGTGGGGGAATATGTCGAAGTTGCTGTGGCCGAGGCTGTCGACATACAGCGTCGCCCGCAACTCGTCAATCAGCACCTGGTGCACCACCACCTCTTTCGTCTTGAGGAACTTCTTCAGGTCCAGGCCCACCGTAAGGTTGTCTATATAGGCCACTTCTGCCGAGGGGGCGCCCTCCATCGGGTTGACCACCTCCACCTCGTCTATCTTGAGCCCCACATCGGGGAAAGTCTTGAAGAGCGTCAGGTTCACACGGCCGAAGTGGGTCTCGCAGGTCACATACTCGGCCGCAAGTTTGTTGACAATCTTGGTCAGCTGCGACGGGGTGAAGACGAGCCAGAGGGCCACAGCCACCACCACCACCGCCAGCCCCAGCAGCGAGCCGACAGAGATAAGCGCTATTTTCCAACCCTTCTTCATCTTCATTTCTTATTGAGTATGTAGGTCAATCCGTATTCGTCCTCCCACCGCATCGTGGTGGAGGTAATCTCTTTGATGTAGTAGTATTTGGGTACATCCTGGTTCTCCATCGCTCCCGGGAAGGAGAACATCAGCACGTCGCCGTTCTCGATTGCCCAGGTGAAGCCCAGGTTGCTCAGCTCTTCGGTCATCTCGGGCTCGCCGGTCTCGGGGTCGGGTGTCTCGTCCCACGTGATGCCCGTCAAGTCGCCCCTGAAGCGCCAGAATTCGTAGGGGTTGCTGGCCTTCACCCACAGGCCCGTCACCTGCTCCTGCGACACCACCAGCCTGTTGTCCTCAGGTTTCTTGATGCACGACACCGCCAGCAGCGCCATCGCCGCCGACACAGCCAAAAACCGAATGACCTTATTGTTTTTCATTTTTCACTTTTCATTTTCCACAATCATCACCTCCGGCAGGGTGCGTCCCTGCTCGTCGTAGTCGAGGCCGTAGCCCACAATGAATTCGTTGCCGATTTCGCGGCCCACATAATCCACCTTGTAATTGCCCTTGAAGGCGGCGGGCTTGAAGAAGAGGGCGCACACCTTCACGCTGCGGGGCCGCAGGGCCTGCACTTCGGTCAGGATGTGCTGCATGGAGAGGCCTGTGTCCACCACGTCCTCCACTATCAGCAGGTCGCGTCCCTCGATGCCGGTCGGAAACGGCAGCGCACAGTTCACCTCGCCGGTGCTGCTCATGCCGCAGTAGGAGGTGTAGCGCACGAATTCCACCTCGCAGGGCACTGTGAGGCGGCGCAGCAGGTCGGCGGCAAACATGAAGGCACCCGTCAGGATGGGACAAGCCACCAGGTCGCCCTCTTTGTAGTCGCGACTGATCTCCCCGGCCAGACGACGCACAATGCCGTCTAACTCGGCCTCGGTGATGAACGGCTTGAAGTCCCTGTCCTTAATCCTCATCCTTTTCAATCTCCATAATCAGGCGAAGCCCGTAGTACTCGCTTTTGCCCGACGGCACATACCAGCCGCGGTCATAGACCGTGCAGGCGGCCGAGACACTGTTGTAGTGTCCGCCGCGCAGCACACGGCTGTCGCCGCGCCGCGGTCCCCGTGGGTTCTCCTGCTCGTCGGCGGTGTATTTCTCCATCCAGTCGGAGCACCACTCGGCCACGTTGCCGCTCATGTCGTACAGCCCCAAGCCGTTGGGCAGCAGGCCGCCCACCACATGAGTGTGGCCTTTGCTGTTGACACAGAACCAGGCGTGTTGCTCCAGCTGTCCTCGGCTGCAACCCGCGAAGGGCAGGTCGCGGTCGGCGCTGCGGGCGGCGTATTCCCACTCGGCCTCAGTGGGCAGGCGGAACTTGCGGCCCGTCAGCTGGCTGAGCATGGCCACAAAGCGCTGCGCGTCGGCCCAGCTCACCTGCTCCACCGGCAGCGAGTCATTGCCGGTGAACTTCGACGGGTTCTCGCCCATCACGGCCACCCAGAGGGCCTGCGTCACCTCGTAGCGGCCGATATAGTAGCCGCCCACGGTCACGCGGTGCGCCGGACGCGAATACTCGTAGTTGTGGCTGACACCCTGGGCCTTGTCGCTGCCCATGGTGAACGTGCCGCCCTCGACCCACACCATCTCGAAGCGTGGCCCGTCGGGCAACGTCACCGTCAACACGCTGTCCTGCGCCGAAACGCAAGGTAAAAAGTAAAAAGTAAAAAATAAAACAGCAAACAACTTGCAGCTGGAACACGCCCATCGACGCATCATTACAGTCAGAGTGTCTACCATCGATTAACTTTTTTAGTTTTAACTTTTTACTTTTAATTTTTCATTTTTCCATGTGGTCGTCGCTCCACTTCTCGGGGTTCACCCGCCAGGCGGCGAGGCTTTCCAGCTCGTGGGCGTGGATATACTCCTCCTCCTTGGCCACGCCGATCAACGTGTCGTAGTCGGTCAGGGTCACCAGCTCGACATCCTCCTTGGCGAAGTTGTCGGCGGCCACCTGCAGCCCGTAGGTGAAAATGGCGGCCATGCCCTTCACCACGCAGCCCTTCTCGCGCAGCGCGCGCACCGCGATGAGCGAGCTCTTGCCGGTGGACACCAGGTCCTCGATGACCACCACGGACTGACCCTCGTGGATCTCGCCCTCAATCTGGTTGGTCAAACCGTGGCTCTTCTGCTCGGAGCGCACATACACGAAGGGTTTGCCCAGCTCCTGCGCCACCAGGGCGCCTTGGGCGATGCCGCCCGTGGCCACGCCGGCAATCACATCCACGTCGCCCCACATCTCGCGGACGGCGTCAACGAAGCGCTGACGGATAAAAGTGCGTATCTCGGGATACGACAAAGTGACGCGATTGTCACAATAAATGGGCGATTTGCGCCCGGAAGCCCATGTGAAAGGATGCTCGTTGTTGAGCTTTACTGCTTTCACAGTCAATAAGAAATTCGCCGTCTTGACGGCCATGTCGTTGTTAGTAATCATGGCGCAAAAATACGAATAATATTTTATATAGCAAAAATATTTTTTCCACCTCTATTATTTTGATGCGTTTGTCATGCCCGCCTCCCATTATCAAAAAAATAGGTCGTGCACGACATAAATAGTTGTCAGTTGTTGGTTGTCGGTTGTCAGTTCAACCTCCAAACCGCCCCTCCAACCGCCGTTTTACCGGCCACCGGCTACCGGTTACCAACCAACAATCACCTAAAAACCACTATTTCAGTGCACAATACATCACTTTGCCGTCGCACCCCCTCCGACTCCGGTCCGACTCATGTCCGACTCAACTCCGACTGAAGTCCGACCGCAGTCGGACAAAACACGGTGCATCTACGGTGTCGCTCCAGATAGGTCGTGCACGACATAAATTGCAAAAAATGGGACAACATCTCGCTCCGCCAATACTCATCCAAGAGTTACCCAAGAGTTATCCGGTAGTTGTCCCGAGGTTATCCCGAAGTTGTCCGATATTTTTTTGTCAGTTCGAAAAAAAGTTGTATTTTTGCACCAAAATCGGGCCTAATTGTTAAACAAAGTTAAATGTTTGTTAAAAATGAGCAGATTTTGGCACCTTGTACG
>JAGCOF010000042.1 GCA_017645585.1 Bacteroidales bacterium | reverse complement strand
CTATAACTCTCATTGCCAACATAGAAAAACACCTAAAAGATGCCCCGACAGATGTAAAAATGCGGCTAATACGTTCAATGTTCCCTGAAAAATTGACTTATGACGGAAATTCTCATCGAACTGGAAAAGTCAATAGTATGCTTGATGTGATAGTACAACAGACCAGAGAGTTAAGAATTGGTAAAAGAAAAAAAGCGACAGAATCTTTTGATTCTATCGCTTTTGTACCGCATATCAGAGTCGAACTGATGATCTTCTGCGTGAGAGGCAGATGTCCTGGACCACTAGACGAATGCGGCTTGAAAACGGGTGCAAAAGTACGAACATTTTTCAAACTGACAAAACTTTTTTTTGGTTCAAGCCTTAATCTCTAAGGTTTAAGGTGGTTATCAGCGTTTTGTAAAATGATTTTTTTCTCCACCGAAGAGCTTCTGGATGTATTTTTCGTTGCCCGAACGCCTCAAAGAATGTAAAATTTCACCCTTCAGTTCGGGCTTGTAGAAGAAGAACATGCGGCGCTGATCGGCCTTGTCGGCAGGGGTGGTGGCCACATAGACAGGTTTCATCGTCGAGGGGTCGATGCCGGTGTAGTACATCTCGGTGCTGAGGGTCATGGGCGTGGGCGTGAAGTCCTGTATCTGCTCCAAACGGTAGCCCATCTGCTTAAGGTCGACAGCCAGCTGCGCCATGTCCTCCATGCGGCAGCCCGGGTGCGAGCTGATGAAGTAAGGGATGAGTTGGTAGCGCAGCCCCGCCTGCTTGCATATCTCGGTGAAGCGGCGCTTGGTCTCGCGGAAGAGCTCGAAGCCCGGCTTGCGCATCAGCGCCAGCACATGGGCCGACGAGTGCTCCGGCGCCACTTTAAGGCGCCCTGAGGTATGATTTACAACTACTTGCCTGAAGTAATCCCAGCCGCCGTTGCCCTCGGCAAAGAGGTCGCAGCGGATGCCACTGCCGACATAGAGGTGCTTCACCTTGGGGTGCGCGGCCACCTTGCGCATCAGCTCCGTCATGGGACGGTGGTCGCTGTCGAGGTTCTTGCAGAGCGAGGGCATGGAACAACTGTAGCGTGCACATTTCCTGCACAATGCCTTGTCCTTGCCCCCCATGCGCCACATGTTGGCCGACGGGCCGCCCAGGTCGGTGAGCACGCCGTGGAACTCGGGGTCCTGCGCAATGCGCTCCACCTCGCCGAGGATGCTCGCCTCGCTGCGGCTGGCAATCTGTTTGCCTTGGTGGGCGCTGATGGTGCAGAACGAGCAGCCTCCGAAGCAGCCGCGGTGTGTGTTGACGCTCCAGCGTATCATCTCGAAAGCCGGTATCGGGCCGCGTTTTTTGTATTTTGGGTGCGGTAGGCGCAGGTAGGGCAGGTCGAACGAAGCGTCAATTTCCTCGGTGGTCATCGGCGGCTCGGGCGGGTTGACCACCACATATTTGTCTCCATGCCGCTGCACCAGCGTGGCACACTCTATCTTATTGCTTTCCAGCTCAATGACGTGGTAATTTTCCGCCTCACAGCGTTTGCTCTTGAGACACTCCTCGAAGGAGTTAAGTGTGATGAATTGAGAGTGATGAGTTGAAGGGGCGTAGGCCGTCACATAGGCCACTTGGGGCAGTGTGTAGAGGTCTTCCATGGGCTTGCCTTCGTCGAGGAGGCGGGCAATCTTGAGCGTGGTGCGCTCACCCATGCCGTAGTTGAGCAGGTCGGCGGGGGTGTCTGTCAAGATGCTGGGAAACAGACGGTCGTCCCAATAGTCGTAGTGCGCCAGACGCCGCATGGAGGCCTCGATGCCAGCCAGGATGACGGGCACGTCGGGATATAATTGTTTAAGGATACGCGCGTACACGTAAGCGGCGCGGTCGGGCCGGAAACCCGCCTGGCCCCCAGGGGTATAGGCGTCGTCGTGGCGCAGGCGGCGGGCAGCGGTGTAGTGGTTCACCATGCTGTCCATGGCACCGCTGGTGACGCCGAAGAAGAGACGCGGCCGGCCGAACTTGCGGAAGTCGCGCAGGTCGTCGCGCCAATTGGGCTGTGGGATGATGGCCACGCGGTAGCCCGCCGCCTCCAAAGTTCTACCGATAACGGCGGTGCCGAACGAGGGATGGTCGATGTAGGCGTCGCCGGTGACAAGCACCACATCCACCTGCTCCCATCCCAGGCGCTTCACCTCCTCCAACGTTATCGGCAGAAAATGTCCCATGAGCGTGTTTTGTCCGACCGCGGTCCGACTGATGTCCGACTAAACTCCGACTTTTGTCGGACTTCAGTCGGACAAAACACGGAGTTGAGTCGGACCAAGATCGGACAAAAGTCGGAGTTATAGGGGTAAAAAAAGGAATTAATCCTGGATAGCTTTGATGCCGGGGAGCACCTTGCCTTCGAGGTATTCGAGCATTGCGCCGCCACCGGTGGAGACGTAGCTCATCTGGTCGGCGAGGTGCATCTGTTTGACGGCAGCCACCGAGTCGCCACCACCCACGGCGGCGAAGCAACCCTGCTTGCAGGCGTCGGCCACGCTCTGGGCGATGTGGTTGGTGCCCTTGGCGAAGGTCTCGAGCTCGAAGACACCGGCAGGACCGTTCCAGAGGATGGTCTTGCTGGACATGATGATATCGCGGATGGCCTTGCAGCTCTCGGGGCCGCAGTCCATGCTCTCCCAACCGTCGGGCACCTCGCCCGAGGGCACAATCTGGGTGTTGGCGTCGTTGCCGAACTTGTCACCGACGACGCTGTCGACGGGCAGATAGTACTTCACACCCTTCTCGTCCATGCGGCGCATCAGTTCGCGTGCCAGGTCGAGTTTGTCGTCCTCACAGATGGAGTTGCCAATCTTGCCACCGAGGGCCTTGGTGAAGGTGTAGCGCATGCCGCCGATGATGATCATGTTGTCGACCTTGTCGAGCAGGTTCTCCAGGATGCCGATCTTGCTGCTGACCTTGCTGCCGCCGATGATGGCGGTGAAGGGACGCGGGGCGTCATGCATCAGCTTCTCGAGGTTGCGCACCTCGTTCTCCATCAGGAAGCCGAAGTACTTGTCATTCGGGAAGAAGCGGGCGATGACGGCGGTGGAACTGTGCTCGCGGTGAGCAGCACCGAAGGCATCGTTGATGTAGCAGTCGCCGAGGGCGGCCAGCTGGCGGGCCAGGTCTTCCCCACCCTTGGTCTCTTCGGGATAGAAGCGGATGTTCTCGAGCAGCATCACCTCGCCACCCTTCAGCTCCTTGGCCATGGCCTCGGGCACACCGCTGCCGAGCAGATCCTGGGTGAACTTCACCGGACGGTTGACGAGCGTCTCGAGATACTTGGCCACAGGCTCGAGAGTCAGCTCGGGCTCGAAGCCACCCTTCTTGGGACGGCCGAAGTGTGCCATGATGATGATGGCGGCACCGTCGTTGAGCAACTTCTCGATGGTGGGCATCGACTCGCGCATGCGGGTGTCGTCGGTGATGTGTTTGTTCTCGTCCATCGGGACGTTGAAGTCTACACGCAGCAGCACCTTACGGCCTGCGAAATTGATATCTTTGATACTTTTCATGGGTATGTTTGGGTTTAAAGTTTAAAGTTTACGGTTTAAGATTCATGGTGCGGTTCGGCGACGGCCATGCCAATGTAGAGGGCTGTGAGCATGGTGAAGACGAAAGCCTGGATGTAGGCCACCAGACACTCCAGCAAGCTGATAAAAACACTCATGAAGACGCTCACCACGGTCACACCCGCACCCACTCCGGCGCCGAAGAGGCCGCTGAGGATGAAGATGAGGGCCATGAAACTGAGTATCATGATGTGGCCTGCCGTCATGTTGGCAAAGAGTCGTATCATCAGCACGATGGGCTTAGTGAACACACCGATGACCTCGACCAACGGCATCAGGGGGAATATCTTGAGCCAGGCGGGGACACCGGGGGTGTTGAAGATATCCATCCAATAGTGCTTGTTGCCGCTGAGGTTGGTCATAATGAATGTGATGACGGCCAGGATACCCGTGACGGCGAGGTTGCCTGTGATGTTGGCACCTGCCGGGAAAAAGGGTATCAGGCCCAGGATGTTGCAGAAGAAGATGAAGAAGAAGAGGGTGAGCAGGTAGGGCAGATACTTTTGATACTTGGCCTCGCCGACCATGGGACGGGCGATGCTGTCGCGCACAAAGACCACCAGCATCTCGACCAGCCCCTGCAGCACACCGTGGGGCGCCTGGTTGGGGCGCTTCTTGTAGCTGGCGCGGGCCGCGAAGATGATGACAATGAGCAACACCACGGCAATCATGATGGCCGCAGGCGTCTTGGTGATGCTGAGGTCGAGCGGCTTCTTGTCGAGCACATTGCCCTCGGAGTCCACGCAGACCACCTCCTCGCGCGCCGCGCCACCACCCGTGAGACGGTAGCCCTTGTAGTCGGCGTGACCGTGGTGGAACTTGGACGACATGAAGACATCCACCTGTCCGTCATTGATGAGGATGACAGGCAGCGGGATGGCCACAGCATGCTCGGCGCCGTCCTCGCTCCTGTAGTCGAACAGGTGCCACGAGTGGGCATCGGTGACGTGGCCGATAATCATCGACCCCGGGTCGAAGTCTTTGACCTCTTTGGCCTCTTCGGCCCGCAACACGGGAAGCGTCAGCATGACGGCAGCGAACAAAAGGATAAGTCGTTTCATATACTACTGCACCTTGGTTGTGTTGTTAAAAATATCAATCTGCACAGAGTCGAAGAGTCCCAGCTGCCGCTTGTCGTGCCGGTCGGCCGGTGCCGTCTCGTAGGCGCGCAGGGCCTGGCTGACGATGCGGTGGAGCGCCACGGGCCGCTCTATGCCGCTTTCGGCGGCATAGGCGGTCAGTCGGCGTACCTCGGGCTCGGAGAGCGTGAGGGTGTATTTCTTCGGCTTCGGTTTGGGCTCCTTCTTCATGGCTATCGCATATACTGTCCCAGCATTGCCTCGGCCTTGGCTACCAGCTCGTCGTTGCGCAGCGTAATCTGCGCCATCTCGCCGAGCAGGGCCATGATTTGCATGTCGTTCTGCAGCGTGCTACGCACACCCTGTGCCTTCTCTCCATTGAAACGGCGCAGGTAGTCAATCTCCTCGCTGTAGTAGCGGAACACATCGTTCCACAGCTGCACGGCCTTCTCCTCTCCGTAGACCTGCTTGTAGAGGTCAACCACATCGACATGCGTATTGCTGCCGGTGTAGATGTAGACAGAGTAGACATCGAGCGGGAAGTTCTTGGGCGGGAAGGCGGCCATGGCGTCGTCAATCAAGGCACGGGCCTTGTCGAGGTTGCCCTTGGCGGCCTCGCTGGAGGCAAGGGTCACCATGGTCTGGCGCTGCACGACACCCATATTGAAGCTGATGGGGTCGACGTAAATGTCGCGGTCGAGGTTACCCCACTTCAGCGAGTCGCCGTCGGCGCCATTGATGAAGTAGTCGGCCGTGCGGTCGGTATAGCGCTGCATACGCGGATAGGGGATGAACTTGTAGTTCATGCCGTCCTGCACCGTGTAGCGGTTCACCGGCGGGAACACACCGGGCACACCGGCCGTGTTGGGATTCATAATATTGATGTCGCGCATAAACTTGTTGGTGCCGAGGATATCCAGCAGCATCAATTCGTGGCGGTAGAGCACCTGCTTGCTGATCTCCCAACGTATCTCGGGGTTCACCTGGTCGGCTATCTCGGCGGGAATAACACCGGCCTCCACCAGGGCGGGAATGTCGAGGGTGATCTTGAAGCGCTTGGTGGGCAGATAGGTCACCTTCTCACCGCCGGCATTGAGGGTGAAGCGGTCGGGATAGTCACGCAGCAGGGCCAGCACATCGGTCACCTCCAGATATTCGTTGGAGCGGTCCATGATGTAGGTGGCGTCCTTGCCGAGGCCATAAAACTCCTTGGGCAGCGTGAAGGGCAACGCCTCGCTCTCATAGAGCTTGTTGTAGAGCTGCTCTACATACCAATACATGCCGGAGAGGGTGAAGTTCAGTATGCGCACATCGGTGCGGGTGCCCTCCACCTCTTGGGCATACCACAGGGGGAAGGTGTCGTTGTCGCCGAAGGTGATTAGGATGCCGTTGTTGTCGATGCTCTTCAGGTAGTTCTGAGCAAAGTCGCGCGCGGCGGTCTTCTGCGAGCGGTCGTGGTCGTCCCAGTTCTCGGCGGCCATCAGGCAAGGTACGCAGGCCATGCTGGCCACAAAGACCACAGGCAACACCACCTTGTAGGCCTTCTCCTTATTCTTCTTGAACAGGTCGCTGATCCACTCGGCCAGGCCCATCACGCCGAGGCCAATCCAGATGGCGTAGAAGCTGAACGAGCCCACAAAGGCATAGTCACGCTCACGCGGCTGGCGCGGCGGCATATTCAGGTAGATGGCGATAGCCAGACCTGTCATGAAGAACATGATGAAGACGATGAAGGCATCCTTCGGGTGCTTGCGGATGTGGTAGACAAGGCCGATGAGGCCGAGCAGCAGCGGCAGCATGTAGTATTTGTTGCGCGCCTTGTTCTGCTCCATGTGCTCGGGCAGGTTGTCCTGCGGACCGAGACGGGCTTCGTCGATGAACTTGATGCCGCTGATCCAATTGCCCTTCAGGTAGTCGCGCGTACCGTCATCGTTGAAATAGTGACCCTGCTCGTCGTTCTGACGGCCGGCGAAGTTCCACATGAAGTAGCGCCAATACATCCAGCCCAGCTGGTAGCGGTTGAAGAACTTGAGGTTCTGTGCACTCGTGGGCCTCTGGTCACCATAGACCTTGCCGGCCCAGAACTCGTAGAACTTCGGGTGCTGACGATCCCTGTCGTCGCTCCACATGCGGGGGAACACACCCGTATGCTGCTCGCGGTAGACATACTTCTGCGCGTGGGCGGCCACAATGTAGCGGTCCTTGCCGTTCTCGTTCTTGCCACGGATATATTTGGTGTAGCCGTTCTTGACGTTGACAGGCTTGCCGGCAGTATAGAACTGACCGGTGAACAGCGGCGTGGAGCCATACTGCTCGCGACCCAGATAGGCACGCATGGCCACAGCATCCTTCGGTGCGTTCTCGTTGAGCGGCGTATTGGTGTTGGCACGGATGACCAGCACGAAGAAGGTCGAGTAGCCGATGACCAGCATGGCGAAGCTCAGTATGGCGGCATTGAGGATAGGCTTACTCTTCTTCTGCGTGTACCACAGACCCCACACCACCAACGCAGCCAGCAGCGTGAAGAAGAAGATGGTGCCGCTGTTGAACGGCAGGCCCAGCGTGTTGACGAAGAACACGTCCACCGCCGAGTCCACATTCACGATGCCCGGGATGATGCCCCACAGGATGATGCCCAGCGTCACGACGCTCAGCACACCGGTCAGCAGGAAGCCCTTCCAGGTCGTCTTGGGCCACTTCTTGAAGTAGACCACATAGAAGATGGCCGGCACCGTCAGCAAGTTCAACAGGTGCACGCCGATGGCCACGCCCACCAGCAGGCTGATGAGTATCAGCCAGCGCAGGCTCCGCGGGTCGTCGCTCTGCTCTTCCCACTTCAGGATGACCCAGAACACCAGAGCCGTGAAGAAGCTACTCATGGCATAGACCTCGCCCTCGACGGCCGAGAACCAGAAGGTGTCGCTGAAGGTATAGGCCAGCGCACCCACCATACCGGCGGCGAAGACGGCCCACGTCTTCCAATCCTTCAGGCTGGGGTTCTTCGGGTCGGGCAGCAGGTGCTTGCCCAGCAGGGTGATGCCCCAGAAAAGGAAAAGGATAGTGAAGCCGCTACAGACGGCCGACATGATGTTGACGGCATGGGCGGCGTCCTCCGGCGAGGAGAACATCGAGAACAGGCGTCCGATGAGTTGGAATGTAGGTGCTCCCGGAGGGTGACCCACTTGCAGTTTAAAGGCGGTGCTGATGTACTCACCGCAGTCCCACCACGAGGCGGTAGCTTCCGCCGTCATGATGTACACAGCGCATGCTATCAGGCAGATTACCCACCCGATAACGTTGTTAGCTACATGGTATTTTTTCATTGTATTGAGTGTTATTAGTCTCTTAAAATCGGCATCGTCATGCAACGGGCGCCGCCGCCGGCGCGGGGCAGTTCGCTGCCGGGGAAAGCCACCACGAACTTGTCGTAGGCGTTCATGCTCGCACGTCCTTCCACCACATCCTCGGCCTTGAGCACGGCGAAGCCGGCCTTGTCCAGCGCATCGATAGTGTGCGTGTTGCGCCGGTAGCCCATCACTTTGCCGTCACCCAGCGAGAAGAAATTGGCTCCCGAATGCCACTGCTCGCGCAGCTGCACCCACGGGTCGCTGCCGCCGCCGATGACGGGCTCCATCTCCCACCCCAGGCTGTTCAAACCTTCCACTATATTGTTCACCTTGCGGTAGCTGATGTTGCCCTTGTAGATGCTGATCAGCGTGGTGTCCTTGCCCGCAAAGAGGCCTGTCTTCTTCAGCATCGGCTCAAACGCCATGCATTGATGCTTGCCCAAGAAGGTGAACACCATGTCCAGGTGGATGAACGATTCGGGGCTCTTGGGCAGCTCCTGCACCAGGATGTTGAACTGCTCGCGCTCGCGGGCAAAAGTCTGGGCCAGGTATTTGATGCCCTTGGTGTTGGTGCGTATGCCCTGACCGATGCAGAGCAGGTCGGGCGAGGCAATCTGCACGTCGCCGCCTTCGGTGCGCGCGTCGCGGTCCCATTGCATGGCATTCAGCGTGTCCACCTTGAAGAAATGGCGGAAGATGGCCTCATAGATTAGCGTCTCGCGCTCGCGCACCTCGAAACTCATCGAGTTGATGAGCACACGGTCATAGAGCGTGCTCGAGGCGTCGCGCGTGAAAAAGAGGTTGTACAGCGGCTTCAGCAGGTAGCGTTCCTCGTCCTTGCCATCCCACTCGGGATCCTCGTAGCCCTCTATCAGCACCCGCGCCAGCGCCTTGTCGTCCAGTTCCATCAGCTGCTCGCTCAGGTCGTCGTCGCAGTTGTCCATGTCGCAGCTCTCCTCCACCAGGTAGCGGCGTATCTCGCTGTCGCGCAGCAGCTCCTCCAGAATATCCTCCACATAGTATACCTGAGTCCACTTCTCCAGCACACCGCTGAAGTAGTGGTACTCCGTATCGACAATAGGCTTGTTCAGAATATCGCTATAGAGGGCATGGGCGGCGTTGAGGGGCGTCATGCGTTCAATCTCCACGCCGGGGCGGTGCAGCAGCACAGCACGCAGGCGGCCCGTTTCGGAGGCCACGTTGACGGCGCAGGGTTCTATTCTTCGATTGTCCATATCTTTATTATTCACTACAATACAACAACTTCGCCCCACAAAGGGCAAGTCATGTAAAAATGCAAAGATACACAATTATTTTGAACCGTGCAAGCGCGCGTTAATAAAAAGTCAAAAAATACTCCATGCATTCTCCGAGTGATGTCCGTGTTTGGTCCGACTATGGTCCGACTGAAGTCCGACTGAGGGCGGAGGAAAGTGGGCGGAGAAACGGTGCAACGGCGGGGCGGAAGTGTAAAGCGGGAAGTGTAACATTTCGTACCATTGGGGGCTTTGTTGTACCACGAGGTAACGATTTTTGCCTTTTGGCCAAAACACCCTTATTTTAGAGGGCGTCAAATCTTAATCAAATACAACAGTTATGGCAAGATGCAACAATGGTTTTCTGGGGGCCTTCAGCGGACGACTGG
>JAGCOF010000041.1 GCA_017645585.1 Bacteroidales bacterium | reverse complement strand
CGTGCCGCCGCCGAAGCCGCTGCCCCCAAGGCTGCTGCCGACCGTGCCGCCGCCGAAGCTGCTGCCCAGAAAGCTGCCGCTGAGCGCGCCGCCGCCGAGAAGGCCGAGGCCGAGCACCGTGCCCTCGTTGAGCGCACCCGCGCCGAAGCCGAGAAGCAGATCAGGGCCATCAACGCCACCGTCTACTTCGAGACCGCCGGCACCAACGCCAAGTTCGACGCCGTCACCGACAACGCCATCCACGCCATCTGCGAGGCCATGAAGGCCGACGAGAACCTGACGGTGACCGTCTACGGCCACACCGACAACACCGGTTCGCTGGAAATCAACATGAAGTATGGCCAGAAGCGCGCCGAGGCCCTGAAGGCCTACATGGTGAAGCTGGGTGCTCCCGCCAAGAACATCAACTGCGTGAGCCGCGGCCCCAACGAGCCCGTTGCCGACAACGGCACCGAGGAAGGCCGCGCCAAGAACCGCCGCGCCACCGTCGAGCTGAAATAGCCTTTTCAGCACTCCCATACACAAGGGACACCCCACCACAGGGGTGTCCCTTTTCTTTTGCCCACCGATCCTAAAAATAGGTCGTGCACGACTTATTTAGGTAATCGGTAGCCGGTAGTCGGTGGTCGGTACTGACCAAAAATCGCCCCCCAATAGCCGTTTTACCGGCCACCGGCTACCGATTACAGGCCACAAACCATCTAAAAATCACTGTTTCAGAGTATAATACCCCACCTTGATGCCGCACCCCCTCCGACTCATGTCCGACTCATGTCCGACTCATGTCCGACTGAAGTCCGACCGCAGTCGGACAAAACACGGTGCATTTGCGGTGTTGGTACGAATATGTCGTGCACGACATAAATGGGTAGTCGGTGGCCGGTAATCGGTAGCCGGTATTAACCATCGACCACCCGTTACCGACCTCCAACCACCGACCACCGGAGGCAATAAAAAAGGAACCGCGACGTTACAATGGACAGAAACCCCGCACCCGTGTGCGGTGAAAATGCACGGATGAAACAACAAATCGAACAGAAAGAATAAACACAGACAATATTATGGTAATAATTGCTATCGTTCTCGGCCTGATATGGCTTGTCTCTGGTTGGTACATTAGCCATACATTATATCATTATTACGACAACTACGACATAATATGGTCCACTCCACCATATGACATTGTGAAATATTGGAAAATGTGTAAAAAAGAAGGAGATAAGGTGTCGGGGTTTCAAAAATGGATTCTAATCATAAATATCGCTTCTTTTGTTATCGGTGTCATTGTAATTCTTACTATAGTAGTTTAGAAGCGAAGCATTTTCAAACCAAAACGGCTGCCATCCTTGCGGACGGCGGAAGTTCACTGTACTTCCGCTCAGTTGCTGTTTTAGTGTGTCGCTTCAGGACTACATCTCGGAGAGCTTCTTGTAGCCTTCGTAGCGCAGTTTGGCGTTGCGCGTGGGCAACCTGCCGACTCGCAAAGTGGCGGTGATTAGGTAATGGTTATTCTTTCGGGGCGTAGGTCTGGAAGACTACGAGCCAGCCCTCGGTGCGGAGCGAGAACTCGGTGCCGAGGGCTTCGTTCAGGGAGGCCTGCCACCAGCGGCGTGCGTGGAAGCCGTTGAGCGGCCAGCGGAGGCCGTCGCTGTGGATGGGCTGGTCGGGGGTCATGGTGAAGATGCTGACCTGCTGGCGCGGGAAGCTGGCGAAGGAGCGGCTGCCGGTCATGGAACAGAGGGTGCCGTGGTTGGTGAGCATCTCGATGTGGGCCCCGGGGTGCTCCTCGGCGAAGGTGACGAGGTAGGAGATGTTGCCCAGGGTGTGGTCCTCGCGGCGGCCGGTGGCACCAATTAGTGAGAAGTGAGAAGTGAGAGGTGAGAAGTGAGAGGTGGCGTAGTCCATTGCCTTGTGCAGGTCGTTGTAGTCCTGCTCGTCGACCTGGATATAGCGGTCGCCAAGTTCCGCTTTGTCCGTTGCAGATAAAGAGTCGCCGTCTCCGATGACCACGTAATTCTTAAGTCTTAATTTGTCACTCTTGATTGCCTCGTAGGCCGAGTCGCAGCAGATGACCAGGTCGGCCTCGTGCAGGGCGCGCAGCGGCACGGGGTGGGTGGGGAGTTCGCCAGCGGCCAAGATGACGACGTGGGCGGTGAGCGGTGAGGGGTGAGGGTTCATCGGTCGAGTTGCTGAGTGTCTGATTGTTTGAGTGATTCCTTGCGCCAATGGAGGATGCCGAGGATGCAGAAGACCTCGAAGACGGCGTAGAGCACGGCGGAGGCGTAGTTGCCGGTGAGCAGGAAGATGGTGATCATCAGCGGCTCGACCAGCAACCAGAGGAACCACTGCTGCCACCACTTGTGTGCCAGCATGACCATGGCCACGATGGTGAGGGCCGACGAGATGCCGTCGAGCAACGAGAGGTTGACGGTGTGGCCACTGGTGAGGGTGTAGGTGCTCTGGTGGAGGTATCCCAGGAGCCAGGTGAGCAGGGCGCTGAGCAGCACGGTGACGGTGATGATCTGCCACCAATAGCGGCGCGGACAGGAGGAGATGTGGCGCTCGCCGCCGTGGTCTGCCGTGCGCTTCTGGATGACGCCGCGCCAGACGAGGATGCCGTAGATGGACATGATGAAGTTGTAGACGCAGATGGCGCCGTTGGCGTAGATGCCGCTGGTGAAGTCGATGACGGCGTAGAAGGCCGACATCAGCAGGCTGAGCGGCCAGAACCACCGGTCTGCCCTGTATTCGCTGACGATATAGAACAGACCGATGACTGCGCCGATGATTTCAAATATATTCATTAGAAGCGGTAAATGATTCTACCCATGAAGTTGATGCCTGGCTGCTGGAGGTAGCCGCGAAGGTGGTAGAAGTAGGTGGTGCCGGGGGTGGTGTAGGTGTCGCCCCAGTCCGACGCCCAGGCGTTGAGGCGGTAGTTGTGGTTGAGTGCGTTGTTGACCACCAGCTGGGCCTCAATCTCGTTGGTGCCTTTGAGGTGCCAGGTGTAGGAGGCTTTGGCGTTGAGCAGGAAGTAGGGGTCGATGGCGTAGCACTCGCGGCTGGTGTTGTCGGCATACTGTTTGCCGACATACTTGCCGATGAGCTGCAGTTTGGCATCCTTGCAGGGGCTGAAGGTGGCGATGGCGGCACCGACCACCGAGGGCGAGAGGGCCAGGTCGGTGGTGGCCGTATAGGTCTGCACGGCCATGTCGCCGTCGGTGAAGTCGGAGTAGGTGTTGTCGAGCACCTTGTTCTGGCTGAGGGTGAGGTTGGCATCCATGCGGAACCAGCGGCAGAACTGATAGCCACCCTCCAGCTCGATGCCGATGCGGTAGCTCTTGTCGACGTTCTCCATCAGGGCGTAGCCGGTGAGCACGTCGCCGTTGGGGGTCATCTGGTCGTGGTAGAGCATGGCGTAGAGGTTGGCGTTGAGGGCCCAGCGGCTGTGGGCAATCTGGTAGCCGAGTTCGATGTCGAGCATGGTCTCGGGCTTGATGGTGTCGTTGTTGGCATAGGCGCTCATGATATCGAAGCGCACAGGCTCGCGGCTGTTGATGCCGGCCACGAAGTAGGTGCGCTGGTGGTCATCGATGCGGTAGTTGACACCCAGCTTGGGGTTGAAGAAGAGGTAGTTGTTGGTGAAGTCGAAGTCGCCAATGTATAGGCCATAGGCGGGGCTGACCAGCACATCGTCGCTGTTGCCGTGGATGCGGTGGCTGACCATGCGCAACTGCAGGTCGGCGTAGGCGTTCAGGTTCTCGTTGAAGTCGTAGGTGGACTTGGCATAGACCGAGTTGTCGAGCTTGGCGCTCTGGTTGTTGTACCACTCGTTCGGCAACGAGGCATGCAGCGAGGTGTCACGCACCCAGATGACACGTCCGAATTGGTCGCCATCATAAAATATAAAGTTGTCACCCAAACTGAAGGTGAGCTTGTCGCCGTTATAGTTGACGGCGGCGTTGCCTGTATAGGTGTAGTTGTCCATCTGTTTGCGGAAGACGACATCGCTCAAACCGTAGTAGGGAGAATTGTTGTAGTCGCTCCAGGCCGTCATGTACTGCTCGTAGTAGCCGCCGCCGTGCATGAAGTCGAAGGCCCCTTTGAGGCTCCACTTGTCGGTGAGCAGGTGCGAGACATAGAGCTGGTAGTGGCGCTGCCAATAGTTGTCGGTCTCGTTGTCATAGTACATTGTGTCGCCGTCCATATCGTATTCGCCGGCCGAGTTGTAGGTGGGGTCGGCATCGAGCTGCGCGGCGTCGGCGCCGTTCCAGGCAATGCCGGTCTTCTGGTTGCCAATGATGGTGAGCAGTTTGATGAGCGTGCGCTTGCCGTACCAGCTCATGCTGCCGAAGAAGCTCTGCTGGTCGGTGCCCCAGCTGCGCACGAAGCCGTCGCTGGTGAGGCCGCTGTAGGCGAAGTCGAACGAGAGGCCGTTTTTGAGGATGCCGCTACCGGCGCTGATGCCATACTGACGTGTGTTCCAGCTGCCGAAGCCGAGGTCGGCCTCGCCGTAGGCGCTGTTGCGGGCGTTGAGGGTCTGCATGTTGATGGCAGCGCCCATGGCCGAGCTGCCACCCGTCGAGGCTCCCACGCCGCGCTGTATCTGCAGGCTCTGCGACATGCCGCCGAGGTTGGGTATGTTGTACCAGAACACCTGTTGGCTTTCGGGGTCGTTGAGTGTGATGCCGTTGAGGTTCACATTGATGCGGTTGGGCTCCACACCGCGGATGCGGATATAGGTGCCGCCGATGGCCCCGTTCTCGCCGCTGGACACCACCGAGGGTTGGGTCTCGAGCATGTAGGGGATAGACATCTCGCTGCGGGCATCGTCAAGCTCCTGCCGGTCGAGCGTGCTGGTGGTCAACGGTGTTTTGTTGCTCACGCGTACATCTTGAATAATAACCTCATCCAATCGCCGCACGCTGTCTTGAGCGGAAAGTGAAAAGTGGAAGGTGAAAAATGAAAGTGCCAAAACGCAGCAGGCTATCATCTGCCGGCGGCTAATCCTGGTGGCCTGGTGTATCGGATAGCGGCCACAACTATTGATTGTGTGTTCCATAATTCGTTCCTTACGCGGGCATTATCCCGATCAAGTTTTTAGGGTATGTTCTCAGCCACAGCGCTTTGTAGCACCCCTATGGTTTCATAGACCGATGCAAAGATACACATTATTTTCTGATTGCAACAAAAAAAATGCAGGTCCGTATTGACTCCGGCTGTTCTACAATCGTTCTTCATCATTTCTTCAACAGTTCTTCAATCTTTTTTTGAAGAACTGTTGAAGAACTGATGAAGAACAAATGAAGAAGGGGTGGAGTCAGGTTGGAAGCAATGAGAACTTAGTGCCCCACGTCGGCGAGGAACTTGATGCGCATCAGGCGTATCTCCTCCTGGGTGTAGTCGGGGTCGTCGGCAAACTCCTCGTAGGCCTCCTCGAGCGAACCGCTTTCCGACTCGTGCCAATAGTCCATCAGCACCTCCTGGTGCTCGGGCTCTATCTGTTCCTCAATGTGGTAGTCGATGTTGAGTTTGGTGCCGCTGCTGATGATGTGCTCCATCTCGGTCAGCAGTTCGTCCATTGAGAGCCCCTTGCCGGCAGCGATGTCTTCGAGGCTCTTGCGTCGGTCGATGCTCTGGATGACATAGACCTTGTTGGCCGACTTGTTGGCGGCAGAGCGGATGACGATGTCCTGCGGACGCTCGATGTCGTTGTCCTCGACATATTTCTTGATGAGCTCGATGAAGGGGCCGCCGTGCTTCTGAGCTTTGGCGATGCCCACTCCCGAGCAGTGGCTCAGCTCCTCGACGCTGCAGGGATACTGCAGGGTCATGTCCTTCAGCGAGGTGTCTTCGAAGATGGCGTAGGCCGGTATCTTCTCGCGTGTGGCGATGCTGCGGCGCAGGCTCTTGAGCTGCACGTATAGGGCTTCGTCGCCGGCAGCCGAAGCGCCGCCGCCCGAAGCCAGCATCTCCTCCTCGTCCTCCTCGGCGGCTGCGGTGTAGTCGTGGTCGGGGGTGACATAGAGCGTGTAGGGGTTCTTGATGAATTTGTTGCCGGCGGGTGTCAGCTTCAGCACACCGTATTGCTCCACCTCTTTCTGTACCAGCTTCTCGAAGACGGCCTGCCGCAGCACCGCCTTCCAGAAGAGTTCGTCGTGGTCCGAGCCGCTGCCGAACTGCTCCAGCTTGTCCAGGTGGTAGCTCTTGGTGTTGCTGTTCTTGTGGCCCAGCAGCACGTCGACGATGTCTTTGGGCTTGAAGGCCTGCTTCATGGCCACGATGGTCTCCAGGGCCAGCTGCATCTCCTCCTTGGCCTCCACCTGGGGTCGCGGATGGGTGCAGTTGTCGCAGTTGCCACAGTAGGTTTCGTTATAGTCCTCGCCGAAGTAGCGCAGGATGTTCAGTCGGCGGCAGGCCGAGCTCTCGGCGTAGGAGACCATTTCCTGTACCAGCTGGCGCGCCATCTCCTGCTCCGAGGCGTTCTTGTCGGAGAAGAATTTGTAGAGCTTCTCCACGTCCTGCTCGCTGTAGAAGGCTATGCAGCGGCCTTCGCCGCCATCGCGGCCCGCACGGCCCGTCTCCTGATAGTAGCCCTCGATGCTCTTGGGTATGTCGTAGTGGATGACGAAGCGCACGTCGGGTTTGTCGATGCCCATGCCGAAGGCGATGGTGGCCACGATGACGTCTACCTCCTCGGTGAGGAACTTGTCCTGGTTCTCGGTGCGCACCTTGGTTTCGAGGCCAGCGTGGTAGGGTAGGGCCTTGATGCCGTTGATGACCAGCAGCTCGGCCAGGTCCTCCACCTTCTTGCGCGTCAGGCAGTAGATGATGCCGCTCTTGTTGGGGTTCTCCTTGATGAAGCGTATAATCTCCTTGTGCAGCTGCATGCTGTCGCTGGGCTTGGGTCTCACTTCGTAGTAGAGGTTGGGACGGTTGAAGCTGGAGATAAACGTTTTGGCGTTTTCCATCCCCAGGTTCTTGATGATGTCCTGTTGTACCTTGGGGGTGGCCGAGGCGGTGAGGGTCAGTATGGGAGCGTTGTCGCGGATGTTCTTGATGGCCTCGCGCAGGCGGCGATATTCGGGCCTGAAGTCGTGGCCCCACTCCGAGATGCAGTGGGCCTCGTCGATGGCAAAGAAAGAAATAGGTATTTGTTTCAGTAATTCGATGGTCTCTTCTTTCGAGAGGGTCTCGGGTGCCACATAGAGCAGCTTGGTGCCACCCTTGAGCAGGTCTTCCTTCACTTCGTTCTGCTGCACGCGCGAGAGCGAGGAGTTGAGGAAGTGGGCTACATCGGTGGTGCCCGAGGTGTAGCGCACAGCATCCACCTGGTTCTTCATCAGTGCAATGAGGGGCGACACAACTACTGCTGTGCCGTCGAGTATCATGGCTGGTAGCTGGTAGCAGAGACTCTTGCCGCCGCCCGTGGGCATGATGACGAAGGTGTCGTTGCCATCCAGCAGGCTCTGGATGATGGCCTCCTGGTCCCCTTTGAACTTGTCGAAACCGAATATTTCTTTTAGATATATATGTAAATCTTTCATATCGTAAAGCAATATTTAAAGCAAAGGCGCGTTACTTATTTCAGTTTTACAAAGATAGTAAAAAATATCCAACTGACAAAAAATATTTCATTGTGAAAAGTCGCGAGGAGATTAAACAAATTGCAGTTCAGGTGATTGCGGATGAAAAAAAAGCTGTTGCCAACCTGCAAAACTATATAAATGATGCCTTTGCCGATGCCGTTGAGACCCTTTTTTCGACCCAAGGGAGGGTGATAGTGACCGGCATCGGAAAAAGTGCCAACATTGCCACCAAGATTGTCTCCACCTTCAACTCCACCGGCACTCCGGCGCTGTTTCTCCATGCCGCCGACGCCATTCACGGCGACCTCGGTATGGTGCGCCCCGGCGATGTGGTCATCTGCATCTCCAAGAGTGGTAACACCCCCGAAATCAAGGTACTGGTGCCACTCATCAAGAACTTCGGCAACCGCCTGATTGCCATCGTGGGCAACACCGACTCGTTCCTTGCCCATGAGGCCGACATCGTGCTCAACACCACCGTCGACCACGAGGCCTGCCCCAACAACCTGGCTCCCACCAGCAGCACCACCGCCCAGCTGGTTATGGGCGACGCGTTGGCGGTGGCCCTCATCGAGTGTCGCAACTTCTCGGCACGTGACTTTGCCCGCTTCCATCCAGGTGGTGCCCTCGGCAAGCAACTCTACCTCCGTGTGGCCGACCTCTATGTGCAGAACGAGCGTCCCTGCGTAGGTCCCGATACCTCCATCTCCGACACCATCCTTGAAATGACCTCCAAGCGACTGGGGTGCGCTGTTGTGGAGCAGGACGGCGTCATCCTCGGCATCGTCACCGACGGCGACCTGCGCCGCATGATGCAGACCTTCCACGAGCCCAAGCACGCTTCCGACATCATGAGTCATCACCCCAAACGCATCCTCGACACCGAGTATGCCGTCACCGCCCTGCAGATGATGCGCGCCAACGCCATCACCCAGCTGGTGGTGGTCGACCAGCAGGACCGCTATCTGGGCATCGTCCACATACATGATATTCTAAGAGAAGGAATTATATGAAGCTATATACTG
Organism: Bacteroidales bacterium; assembly: GCA_017645585.1. GTDB lineage: Bacteria > Bacteroidota > Bacteroidia > Bacteroidales > P3 > Colimorpha. The sequence continues at coordinate 19,391 of JAGCOF010000041.1, read as the reverse complement.
AAAAAGTAGTCAAGATATACCGCTCGCGCACAGTGGTGAAAGAGGTCTCCGTCGAGGTCAGCCAAGGTGAGATTGTGGGCCTTCTGGGACCCAATGGCGCTGGCAAGACCACCACCTTCTACATGGTGGTGGGCATCATCAAGCCCAACTCCGGCCGTGTCTTCATGGAGGGCGACGGCCAGCCGCCACTCGACATCACCACCCTGCCGCAGTATCGTCGCGCCCAGCTCGGTGTGGGCTACCTTGCCCAGGAAGCCTCCGTCTTCCGCCAGATGAGCGTCGAGGACAATATCGGCTCTATCCTTGAGTTCCGCAAGGACCTCACCCGCGACGAGCAGCGCGCCAAACTCGAGTCGTTGCTCGACGAGTTCCGTCTGCAGCACATCCGCAAGAGCAAGGGCATACAGCTCAGCGGTGGCGAGCGCCGTCGCACCGAGATTGCGCGCGCGCTGGCCAATGATCCCATGTTCCTGCTCCTCGACGAGCCATTCGCCGGCGTCGACCCCATCGCGGTGCAGGACATTCAGGACATCGTGGCTCACCTCAAAGAGCGCAATATCGGTATCCTCATCACCGACCACAACGTGCGTGAGACCCTTGCCATCACCGACCGTGCCTACCTCCTCTACGAAGGCTCGGTGCTCCATCACGGCACCCCCGAGGAGATGGCTGCCGACCCCGACGTGCGCGAGAAATACCTCGGTCGCGACTTCGAGCTCCGCCGCGTCCGCACCGTGGATATATGATAATCTATAAATCTATAACCCTTAACCCATAAACATGAACAGATACTGTGTCATTATGGCTGGCGGCATCGGCAGCCGCTTTTGGCCCCTCAGCAAGAACAACTACCCCAAACAGTTCCTCGATATACTTGGCACCGGCAAGAGCTTCATCCGTGCCACCTTCGAGCGCTTCCTCCCTCTCGTGCCTGCCGCCAATTTTGTTGTTGTCACCAACGCCGCCTACAAGCAGTTGGTGCTCGAGCAGCTTCCCGAACTCACCGACGACCAGGTGCTCTGCGAACCCATGCGTCGCAACACCGCCCCCTGCATCGCCTACGCCGTCTACCACATCCTCAGCCGCTGCCCCGAGGCCTCCATCGCTGTCACGCCAGCCGACCACCTCGTCACCAACGAGACCGAGTTCCACCGCGTCATTGGGCTGGGCCTCGACTTCGTGGAGCAGCACCGCGACGCCCTGATGACCATCGGCATCAAACCCAGTCGCCCCGAGACGGGTTACGGCTACATCGAAGTGGAAACCGTACAGGAAGGCATTGTCCCTGTGAAGAACTTCAAGGAAAAGCCCGACCTCGAGACCGCCAAGCGGTTCCTTGCCGACGGTCGCTATTTCTGGAACTCTGGTATCTTCCTCTGGAGCACCGACGCCATCATGAGCGCCTTCCGGCAGTACCTGCCCGACCTCGTGCGCCTCTTCGACGAGGGCAAGCCCCTCTTCGGCACCGCCGAGGAGCAGGAGTTTATCAACCGGCAATTTGAACACTGCGAGAACATTAGCATCGACTACGGCGTCATGGAGCGCTCACAGAGCCGCTACACCGTCGCCGCCGACTTCGGCTGGAGCGACATCGGCACCTGGGGCTCTCTCTACACCCACGCCGCCCACGACAGCGAGGCCAACGCCGTCACCGGACACGCCGTGCTGGTCGACACGCGCAACAGCGTGGTCAACGTCGAGTCAGGCTATGAGGCCGTCGTACAGGGCCTTGACCACTGTCTTGTTGCCTTGCGCGACAAGAGCCTCCTCGTCTGCCGCCTCGACGACGAGCAGCAAATCAAGCATTGGGTCGAGCGCCTCACCTAACCATGTCCTACCTCATCGGTTTTTCTGTTACGCTTTTGTGGAGATAAAAGGGTTTAGTTTCATTAGCCCCACTATCTTTTATGTGGTCTTTTTGTGTAGTTCTCACCAATCTATTTTAATTTGATTCCCGTACTATTATCCAGTGACCAGCACTAGTGTTGCCTTCGCGAATTAGAACACCCTTCTTTTGCATCGCTGCAAGATCGCGCTCTATAGTTCTTTTAACTACCGACAAAACTACCGACATTTGCTGTGCTGAAATAAAGGAATCTTTATTAATTAACTCGCGTATTTTCTTTTGTCTTTCAGTAAGTTGTGCTGCTGACAAACTACCGACATCGCTGGTGACATTCCCGCCACTCACCATCTGTATAAACTGAGTTCGTTCTATTGTCACCCGCACACCTCCGCAGAAGTTCTCCACTTTAGGCATAGGAATACCTGCGGGCACAAAATCATCGCGAATCTTTTGGTAACCACGACCCCATGTATCGATGAAGCCCGCTTTGAAAAACGTGTTGGCAATGTTGAGGTTACGTGGCTTCGAGGAATGATGTCCGAACAATGTCTCTTGTGAATAACCCATAGGCAACTCCCCTTCGTTCCATATCTCCAGATGGTTATCAAAAACATGCATCTGTATGTCAGGCCCGGAATAGTCTTTATGGGCAATAGCGTTATAGAGTATTTCGCGCATGGCTTCTTTCGGGATTTCCAATTTCTCATAACGTTGCATCCCCTCAAAACGCACAGGCGAAATCAGATACTTGGCTTGCAGTATTTCCATCACACGGTCAGCCATCTGGAGGATGTTTCCCTCAATGACATCCTGAAACAACAGGTCGGCATCGTCACGGCCAAAACGTCCTATCTTAAACACCACGCTCGGGAAGAACTTCTGCGGCCGCTTGCCAAAAAGCAGGATGGCGGCATTCTTCAACCCTCCATCATCGTCCATCAACCTGAGACTTGTCAGCACCTCCCCGGTAGGGGCATTGCGCTGGTCTTCTGGGATACGCTGTGCATCGATGCCTTTCCGGAGGAAGTAATCAATGGCATCGCGGTCAATATCATTGAGCGATGCCCTGTCGTTGGTCACATCGTCCCACGAGCGTCCCATCTTCTTCAGCACAAACTGCTGCAAGGCCGGTCCTCGCAACTCCTGCATGGTGCTGCCCGAACGGTAGTAGTACTTGCCTTTGTAGTTGATGGGGATATTACTCGGTTCCACCACCACTTCGATATACTCCAATCCGTCCCGTTCAAGCAGGTTTACATCCACCACGATACCCATCGTGGTGACAATCTTGTTGGGGATATCCTCCATCAGCCGGTCGACATTCTCCAACCCAATTACCTCATGGTCGTCATTCACACCGAAGTACATCACCGCTCCCTGCGCATTTGCAAAACCGCAAATCCATTTCAGGTACTCATCGTGCCAGCTGCTTTTGTATTCAACGGTCTGGCTCTCTCGTGCTTTTATCTTTGTCATACTATTTATGTATCCTTTCCTGTACCTTTATGGATAATAGCGATAGAAGATGGTGGGATACCGATACTATATACATAACAGCCTTTCATATTCTTATCAGGATCCGTTGTTAATCTTCGTTTATCGAGTTTGTTGGTATCTATTCTATATATGTCATCATCATAAGTGGAGTCATACTCCAAAACGCTACGGTCATATAAAAAAATCAAAGGAGGCAGTCCTTCCTTACAGTTCCAATGACAAAAGTAAGAGCCTCCTACCATAGGTTTAAGGCCATCCTTCATTATTGATGTCCGATTGTTGATAGACGACTTGTGATATAGGTATTTGGGCCAAACTCTTTTCATTTGATAAATTTTAGCAGTTTCGTTTCAAGTTGACTTTTTCGCAAGGCACTGTCATACAACTCCATCATATCATCATAATTGATGAACTTAAAACGGTCTTTCTGCGCTTGGTAAATCTCCAAATTAATAGTTTGAAGATACTTCTCGTGATGTTTTTCTGGTGCAACAATGTAAAAATCTGTCATGAAATTGCTCAACTGCAAACTTCTGTTGAAAGCACCACTCAAAGTACCAATGCTATCTACCACCTCAAATACTTTTTTCGGGAAGGAAAGACCCTTTTTATTCAGCCATATCACATCAATATGTTTAGCCTCATGGACAACCTCGTTGTAAGAAAACTCTGGAAGATATTGCAATGTTGCGAAGTCGCTTAAACGAAAATTGTCGCGATAACTTGCAGAGGGGTCAGCCGTGTAGGTCAGGTAATCATTGAAGTTTCCGAGTTCCAAGCATATTCCTTCAATAAATGAATGCATTCGAATTCTATCTCCACTCGTGGGTTTCGCCTCTTCCTTATAATCTGTAACTGCATAGATACTAAGTCCTATCTTTTTAAATCGTTTGCCTTGAGCCAATTCTCTATATAGTACACCTCTGATACCAGCCGACCATTCTTTCGACACTTTTGCAGAAGGGTAATATTTTTCAATATTATCGTAAATAACTTGCAACGTCGCACTACCGCCGTTATCCATCATCACCTTTTCTATGGCATCGACCTTTGTCATTGAATGTTGTAATTTATGTACTCCTTGTTGGTTATCTCTCCCCGAGAATTAGTTTCGTATGTAAAAGATTTGTGTGGATTAGAGATATTGAGAATGATATTGTCTGTTTGGTGTTCTAATTCATCCCCAAATTTCTCGAATTCATTGATGCAAAACATCCTCTTTATTCCGGAGGGAAATGTAATGTTTATCATTGTGATATTTTTTAGCATACTCTAAGGCGAAACTTTGCAATTGACTATTGCTCTAATAGCTTTTTCGTTATCAACGGTCATGGTGATTCTAATAATTGTTTTCAAACTGCAAAGATACTCATTTTTTCTGAAACGGCAAAATTATTTTTGTGTTTTCTGAGGTGACAAAAATAGGTCGTGCGCGATGTAAATGGGTGGTTTGTGGCTGGTAGTCGGTAGTCGGTTGACTTCCAACCCAGACTCAGAAAGCTCCTTTGTTGGACAAAAACAGGGGAAGGCGGCAATTGTTAATGCTAATAATCATATTATAAGCCAATTAAATGCCGTTTTGCCATCTGTGTCGCTATGGACCCCCTCCGACTCTGGTCCGACTCATGTCCGAGTCAACTCCGACTGAAGTCCGACTGCGGTCGGAGAAAAGACGGTGCATCTATGGTGTTGATATAATTATGTCGTGCACGACATAATTTGGTAGTCGGTGGTCGGTAGCTGGTGGGGGGGAATAAAAAAAAGCAGGACCGGAGTCCTGCTTTCTGGTTAGTTGAGGTAGACCTCAATCTTCATTCCCTCCACTTCGACCGTCTGGAAACTGCGGGCGAAGCTGCGGATGTTCTGGAGTGTCTGCTCCGAGGGTTGTATGCTTGTGCTTGCAGCGATGGAAAATGTGTCTGTGCTTAAAAAATCATATTGCTGCATCATACGCGCCTTTTTGGTTGAACAAACATTATTTTCACCCTAAATAACTGCTTTGCACGGATAAAATTGTGCGAGAATGAAATTTTAACATTTTTCTTTTTTTCAGGGCTATTTTATTATTATGGAACACAATAAATGTATGGTTTTGGCGTTACGAGGTATCAAAGAATGATGTGAATGAAACATATTTATGTGGTGAACCCCAAGGCCGGCGGTGAGGATGCAAGCGGATATGTGGCGGCCCGACTGAAAGAGATTGATGCTGATACCGAGATGTACGTCACGCGCGAACCACGCGACGCGACGCGCTATGTGGCCTCACGCCTCGCTGCTTCCGGCGGCGAGGCGTTGCGTTTCTATGCCTGTGGCGGCGACGGCACCCTGAACGAGGTGGTGTCGGGCGTGATGGCCAGCGGCCTCGCTGCCGAGGTGGGTTGCTATCCCTGCGGCAGCGGCAACGACTATGTGAAGTGCTGGCCCGAGGCCGATTTCACCGACCCCGCCGCGCTGGTGAACGGCCACAGCGAGCCGGTGGACGTGATGCGTGTGGGCGACCGCTACTGCATCAATACGCTCAATTTCGGCTTCGAGGCCGAGGTGTGCCGCACGATGGCCGATGTGCGCCGCAAGCCCCTCATCGGGGGCCGCATGGCCTACACGACGGGCATCGTGAAGAGCCTGGCTACGAACCGCAAGAACTACTGCCGTGTGGCGGTGGACGGCCAGCCGTGGTTCGACGGCGAGATGCTGCTGGCCTCGCTGGCCAACGGCACCTATGCCGGCGGCGGCTACAAGTGCGCCCCGCGTGCCGTGCACGACGACGGCCTGCTCGAGGTGATGGTCATCCGCCCGCTCGGCATCGCCCGTTTCGCCAAGCTGATCAAGCACTACGAGCGTGGCGAGCACCTCGACCTGCCCGAACTGAAAGGCATCATCTCCTACTGCCGTGGGCAGCGGGTGACCATCGAGAGTGACAGCCCCTTCTACATCGCCACCGACGGCGAGCTGATTGAGGGCCTACACTTCGAGGTGGAGTGCCTGCAACAGGCGATTAAATTTATTGTACCTGAAAAACGTTAACGATGGAAAGTCTACCTGGAATATTCATGGACCTGGCGCTGATACTCATCACCGCCGGCGTCATCACTGTGGTCTTCAAATGGCTCAAGCAGCCTCTGGTGCTGGGATACATCCTGGCCGGTTTCTTTATCGGCCCCTACTTCAAGTGGTTCCCCGTCATCACCGACCCCTCCAGCGTGCATGTGTGGAGCGACATCGGCATTGTCTTCCTAATGTTCGCCTTGGGTCTGGAGTTTAGCATCAAGAAGCTGAAGAAGGTGGGTGCCACAGGCGCCATCACGGCCCTCACCGAGCTGGCCATCATGTTTCTGGTCGGCAACACGGTGGGCCATCTGCTGGGCTTCAGCGACATGTCGTGCATCTTCCTGGGGTGCATGCTCAGCATCTCGTCGACGGCCATCATTGTGAAGAGCTTCGACGACTTGAAGTTAAAGCAGCAGAAGTTCACCTCTACGGTGACGGCGGTGCTGGTGGTCGAGGACCTGGTGGCAGTGCTGCTGTTGGTGGTGCTGAGCACGGTGAGTGTCAGCAAGACCTTCAACGGCGGCGCGTTGGCCATGAGTATGGTCAAGCTAGTGTTCTTCCTCATTGTGTGGTTCGTGGGCGGCATCTACCTGATACCCACCTTCCTGCGCTGGATGCGCAAGTATATGACTGAGGAGACGCTGCTGCTGGTGGCTGTGGGCCTCTGCTTCGGCATGGTGGTGCTGGCCGCCAAAGCGGGCTTCAGCACGGCTCTGGGTGCTTTCGTGATGGGTGCCATCCTGGCCGAAACCATCGAGGCCGACGTCATCCACCGCCTTATCACTCCCCTCAAGAACCTCTTCAGCGCCGTCTTCTTTGTCTCTGTGGGTATGTTGATTGAACCCGCCGTGCTGGTCAAGCATTGGCCCGCTGTGTTGGCTATTGCTGCCAGCATCATTGTCTTTAAGACCACCGCCGCCACCACAGGCGTGCTGCTCAGCGGCAAACCACTCAAACCCGCCATCCAGAGTGGCTTCTGCTTCTGCCAGATAGGTGAGTTCTCCTTTATCATCGCCGGATTGGGCAATAGTTTCGGGGTCATCGACCAGAACCTCTATCCCATCATCGTATCGGTCTCTATCCTGACAACCTTCGTCACCCCCTATATGATCAAAGGGGCCACGCCGTTTGGCAATTGGCTGGAGCCCAAGCTGCCTGAGCGGCTGAAGAAGCACCTGGCGAACTATAGCGAGCACTCGGGTGGCGACGAAGAGAGCAAGGCCACCATTGGCCTTTTCTTGCGCAAGCAGCTGACCGGCATCCTGCTCCACAGCGTCATTCTGGCGGCCATCACCCTGCTCTCCTTGGGCATCCTGAGGCCTTTCCTCGACCGGCTTTTCGCCGACCTTGATATACCGCAGATTTGGAGCCGCCTCATAGGACTTGTCGGCACGCTGATTATCATGTCGCCCTTCCTCTGGGCCGTGGCTGTGAAGAACGTCAGCAAGAAGAAGATACGTGAGATGTTCGATACCTACCGCTTCAGTCAGGCCGTCGTCATCCCACTCCTCATACTGCGCTATTTCGCCGCCCTCTTTGCTGTGGGTGTGGCCATCGCTGGTTACGTCAACCTCGCTGTCGGCTTCCTCATGGTGCTGGCCGTCATCGTTGTGGCTGTGGTGCTCTTCTCGCGCAAGGCCGACGGCTTCTACAGCCAGATTGAGGACCGCTTCACCAAGAACTTCAACAGCCGTCAGGCTCAGGCCGCTTTCCAGATACCTGCCGGTATGGAGAACGATTTCGCCATGGAGCGCCTGCGCATGACCGCCGCTTCGCCCTTGGCAGGCAAGACGCTGGCCCAATCCGAGATACGCGACCGCTACGGTGCCAATATCGTCACCATCGAGCGCGGCGACACCATCATCGACATGCCCGGCAAGGACCAGATTGTAATGCCCGCCGATATCCTCACCGTCATTGGCACCGAGGAGCAGGTCAGCGCCATCCGCGGCGACATCGAAAAAGAAGCCGACCTGCTGGTGCACGACCACTCCGACCATGAAATGCACATGTATCGCTACCACGTCGAGGCCGGCGGCCCATTGTGTGGTCTCGGGGTGGGGCAGAGCGACCTGGCCAGGGTGCATCACGCGATGGTTATCGCCATCGAGCGCGACGGCAAAAAGATAGTCAATCCCAGACGCCACACCATCTTCCAGCACGACGACATCCTCTGGTTTGTCAGCCCCGATGAGCTCACCCTTGCAGGCTTCGAGAAGAAGATGATTGAAATCTAATCCCGACCCTCGCCATCTCAACTTTACACCCCGTCGGACAAAACATAGTGCAAAATGGCTTTTTGTTTCGCTTGCACAATAATATGGGTGTTTCCTTGTTATTTAATGCAAGTAATTTTCTGTACCGAATGATGAAGAAAACGATAATCATAGCGCTGGCGGTGCTGCTGGGCTTTGCGGCAAGAGCCCAGGAGGATCGCGGTTTTGAGATTGCCAAGAACCTGGAGATATTCTCGAATGTCTACAAGAACCTTAACCTGAACTATGTGGACGATGTGGACCCCGGCAAAGCCATCAAGGTGGCCATCGACGCCATGCTGGCCTCGCTGGACCCCTACACCAACTACTATGCCGAGAGTCAGATGGAGGACGTGAAGCTACAGCTGCTGGGACAGTATGGCGGCATCGGTTCGCTGATTATGCAACGCGGCGACTCCATCTACATCAGTGAGCCCTACAAAGGGCTGCCGGCCGACGAGGCGGGCCTGCGTGCTGGCGATCGCATTGTGTCCGTCGACGGGCAGAGCACCAAGGGCAAGACCACCGCGGATGTGAGCAGCGCCATGCGCGGACAGGCGGGCACCGATGTGGTGCTGCGTCTGGAGCGCGACGGCAAGGAGTTTGAACGCACCGTCACCCGCCGCGAAATCAAGCTGCCCAACGTGCCTTACTATGGCTATGTGCAGGGCGACTATGGATATATCAAGCTCGATGAGTTCACCAACGACGCCGCCAAGCATGTGCGCGAGGCCTTCGTGAACCTCAAGAAGGAGAAGCCCGCGATGAAGGGTGTCATCCTCGACCTGCGCGGCAACGGCGGCGGCCTGATGAATGAGGCGGTGGACATCGTCAACATCTGGGTGCCGAAAGGGACGCTGGTGGTGGAGACCAAGGGCAAGGTGGCCTCGAAGAACATGAAGAGCTACACCCGCATGGCCCCCGAAGACACGGAGATACCTGTGGCGGTGCTCATCGACGGCAGCTCGGCGTCGGCCAGCGAGATTGTCAGCGGCAGCCTGCAGGACCTCGACCGCGCCGTCATCGTGGGCCAGCGCAGTTTCGGCAAAGGCTTGGTGCAAAATATATTGCCGATGGCCTACAACAGTCAGATGAAGGTCACGGTGAGCAAGTACTACATCCCCAGCGGCCGTTGCATACAGGCCATCGACTACAGCCACCGCGACGAGAACGGCAAAGCTTTGAAGGTGCCCGACTCGCTGAAGACCGCCTTCAAGACCAAAAGCGGTCGCACCGTCTATGACGGCTTCGGCATCGAGCCCGACGTGGAGGTGGAGCCCGAATACATGTCCAACCTCGGCATGGCAATGGTGCAGAAGCTGCTGGTGTTCGACTACGCCACGCAGTTCCGCAAAACGCACAAGGAGATTGCCCCCGCCGGCGAGTTCGAGATTACGGACGAGATATACGACGACTTCTGCCGCTACCTGAAAGAGCAGAAGCTCGAATACAGCACAGCCACCGAGCATGTTATCAAGCAGCTGCGCGAGGTGGCAGAGCAGGAGAAGTATGACATTGAGCAACAGTTGAAGCAGATGGAAAGCCTCCTGACGGCCGAGAAGGAAGGCGACTTGGTGAAGCACCGCGCCGAGGTGTGCGAGTTGCTCAAGGCCGAGATACTGCTTCGCTACTATTATGACCAGGGCCGCATCGAGGGTGCGCTGAAGAGCGACAAAGTGGTGCTCCGTGCGGTGGAAGAAATGAAGAAGTAAATGTTTTCTGCACAAGTACATAGACGCATCTACCTTGTGTTGCTGGCGCTGCTGGGTGCCTGCATGGTCACCTCGGTGTGGGCCTCCAATCTGGTGTGGGTGTTGCTGGGCGCTAATTGGCTGTTGGAAGGCCGTTGGCGCGAGAAGTGGCAGATGGCCCGCGACAGCCGCCTGCTGCAGGCCATCGTGGTGTCCTATCTGCTGTGTGTTATCGGGCTGCTGTGGACCTCCAACATGGGTCACGGCCTGTCGGTGCTGCAGGTGAAGATGCCGCTGCTGTTCCTGCCGCTGGTGCTGCTCACCACACGGCCTGTCGAAGGTAAAGCCCGCCGCAATATTCTGTGGCTTTATTGCGCCACCGTGACCGTGGTGTCCGTAATCGGCCTGGTGCGGGTGCTGACCATCCCTGAGTTGCCCTATCGCGATGCCATCCCCTATATTTCGCATATCCGCTTTGCGCTTAACTGCTGCATGGTCATCTACCTTTGTGTCGCCGCTGCCATGCGCGGGCACTCTCCCTGGCGCCTGCTCTACCTGCTGCCGGCGCTGTGGATGCTGGTGTTCGTGGTGGTGGTGCTCCATTCCTATACCGCTGTGGCGGTGTTGGCCGGCGTGTCGCTGGTCATCCTGCTGGTGCGCTACCGTCGCTGGCCGCTGATAGCGTTGTGGGTGCTGCTGGCCGGAGCCTTCGCGCTGCTGCTTTGCCGCGAGGTGAAGGCATACTACCACATGGTGCCGATGGCGCAAGAGCCTCTGCGCCCCTATACCGAGGCGGGGAACCCTTACTATCACATGCAGGACGGATTGATTGAGAACGGCAACTATATCAACAACTACCTCTGCTCCGAGGAGATGCGCGAGCAGTGGAGCCGCCGTAGCAAGGTGCCCTATCACGGATTGACGAGTACCGGCTATAGTGTCGAACCCACGCTGGTGCGCTACCTCAATGCCTTGGGGCTGACCAAGGACAGTGTGGGCGTGAGCAAGCTGACCGACGCACAGATAGTCGACATTGAGCACGGGATAGCGAACCCAGTCTACACCAACGGTAATCCGTTGAAGAAGATGGTTTACGTCATGTTGCTGGAGCGCGAGTTCTATATCCACACCCATGCGGTGTCGGGCTTCACCATGATACAGCGTTTCGAGTTGTGGGATGCCACACTCGACGTCATCGCTCACAACCTTTGGTTCGGCACAGGCACCGGCGATGTGGGCGATGAGCTGCATAAGGTGTTGACGCAACGGAAATCCGACCTTGCGAGCACCTCCAAGATGTCGCACAATCAGTATCTTTCCTTCCTTGCCGCCCTTGGCGTGGTGGGTTTTGTGCTGGTGATAGCGCTTCTCCTGCGTGCTGCACCGCGCATGCGGCGTCAATCCGCCGTGATGCTTGCCTGGCTGCTCACCATCCTCATTTCGTGTCTCACCGAGGACACGCTGGGCACCCTGGCCGGCATCCTCTTCTGCACCTATTTCCTTGCTTTCCGTGACGATGAGAGCGCGAGCTGACATACTGCTGGCTTTGCTGCTCTTGGTGAGCTGTATCGTTCAGGCGCAGCCCAATTGGAACAATCTGGAGGTCTATCGCGTCAACAAACTTCAACCCCACGACCGCGTCATCCCCGAAGGTGACTATGTGCGTAACCTGAACGGTGTGTGGCGCTTCCGCTACTATGACAACCCTCGGCAGGCCTCGCTCAATCCCGACCATTGGGACACTATCCGCGTACCCGGCAACATTGAGCTCCAAGGTTACGGCGTGCCGGTGTATGTCAACATGAAGAATGAGTTCCCGAGCAATCCGCCGCAGGTGCCCACCGACAACAACCCCGTGGGGGTCTACTCCCGCGATTTCACTGTGCCGGCCCATTGGAGCGGCCGACGCGTGATGGTGAAGTTCGGCGCCGTCAAGTCGGCCATGTACCTCTACGTCAATGGCCATGAGGTGGGCTACAGCGAGGATTCGAAGACACCCGCCGAATGGGACATCACACGCTACTTGCATGAGGGGACAAACAACATGAAAGTCAAGGTTATCCGCTGGTGCAACGGCAGCTACCTTGAGTGCCAGGACATGTGGCGCATGAGCGGTATCACACGCGATGTGCTGCTCTATTCGGTGCCCAAGACCTATATCAGCGACCTTAGGGTTATCGCCGACCTCGACACCAGCGATTGGAGCACAGGCATGCTCGATATCTTGATAGACCTTAACCGTCAGGTCAACAGCGGACGCGTCGAGGTGTCGTGTGGCAAGGTTGAGATGGGGCAGCAGCTGAAGAATGGTGATTGGTTCGTCTCGTTTCAGATGAAACAGCCCGTGTTACATTCATGGAGCGACAGCACCCCCTATCTTTACGACCTCACCGTCCGTCTCTATGATGCCGTTGGACACGAAACCGAGCGCATCGTCAAGAAAATAGGCTTCCGTCATATCGATATCAAGAACGGTCAACTGCGCCTCAACGGCCAGCCCATGGAGATTCGTGGCGTAAATCGACACGAGCATAGTATGTATGGCGGCCACTACATCACCCCCGAGGAGATGCGGCAGGACATCCGCATGATGAAGGAGATGGGCATCAATGCCGTGCGCACCTGCCACTACCCCGACGACGAGCTGTGGTACGACCTCTGCGACTCGGCCGGCATCTACCTTTGGGACGAGGCCAATGTGGAGAGCCACGCCCAGGGCTACGGCGAGAACAGCCTGGCCAAGAAGCAAGAGTGGCTCAACCCCATCCTTGACCGCGTCTACAACATGTATCGCCGTGACCGCAACCATCCCAGCGTCATCGCCTGGAGCCTCGGCAACGAGTGCGGCAACGGCATCTGCTTCGAGGAGGCCTACCGCATCCTCAAGGGCAAGGACCCCACGCGTCCGGTGGTGTATGAGCGCGCCGAGCTCGACGCCAACACCGACATTGTCAGCATTATGTATCCTTCGGTGCAGTTCCTCTCCGACTATGCCCGCAACCCCAAGAACAGGCGCCCCTACATCATCGCCGAATACTGCCACGCCATGGGCAACAGCATGGGTGGCCTCAAGGACTACTGGGACACCATCGACAAATACCCCCAGCTGCAGGGCGGCTTCATCTGGGATTGGATTGATCAAGCCTTTTTAATTGAAAATGGGAAATTGAAAATGGATTATTATCCCGATGCGGTAGCCAATTCTCAATTCTCAATTCTCAATTCTCAATTTAGTTGGGCTGCCGGCGGCGACCTCGGCGCGTTGCCCGACCTTAAGGACGACGACGCTTTCTGCGCCAATGGCATCCTCGGCGCCGACCGCACCCCGCACCCCCACGCCGCCGAGGTGGAGGCTGTCTATACCCGTGGTCGAAACTGCGTGCCCGACAACCCCGATCGCAAGTCCACAACCTGGCTGACCGACAGGGCCAAACACTATAAGTTCCAGAAAGACAAGCACAGCATCACCCTCAGCGGTAATGATTTCAGCCTGACACTCAGCACCGACGACGGCAGCATGACTTCCTACATCTACAACGGCCGCGAGTTGTTGGCGCGTCCGTTGCGGTGCAACTTCTGGCGTCCGCCCACCGAGAACGACCTCGCCGACCCCTTCGGCGCCCGTGCCTGGCAGGGGTTGGACCAACTGCGTCCCAAGGTCCTCGGCGTCACCACCGGCGAAGCTGAAGTGCAGATGGTATTGCAATTCAGCGCTCCCGACGGCACACGGCTGCGCGTGAAGCAAATCGTCGAAGCCGACGAATATGGCCGCCTGCAGCTGAGCTACCTTGTTGCGCCCGACGGACAATTCCGCACGCTCCCCAAGGTGGGCTTGCAGTTCGGGCTCGACACCCTCTTCACCGCCTGCACTTTCTACGGCAATATCTTCGAGACCTACCCCGACCGCCGCGAAGCACAGCGCATCAGCCGCTGGTACAAGAGCCTCGACGAGCTCGCGGCACCGCAGTACGTCGTGCCGCAGGAGCAGGGCAATCGTGAGGCCGAGTGGGTGCACTTCAAAGGCGAAGGCATCGGCCTCAAGGTGATAGCCCCCGACGCTCCCCGTGTGCCGCTCAATTTCAGTGTGCGACGCTACAACGACACCGTGATGACCGCCGCCCGCCGCTGGCGTGACCTCAACCCCGACCCCTACTACACCGTCAGCATCGACCACCGCGTGGCTCCCCTCGGCACCGCTACCTGTGGTCCCGGCGTAGCCGAACGGCACATCCTCAGCGGCGACAGCACCTACTGCTACCGCTTCGACCTGGTGCCTGGATTGACCGACCGCATCTACCATTTCATGGCCCACAACGAGTTGAGCCAGGCCTGGACGGCCACCTTCCCCGTCGAGCGCATACCGTTGGCCAAAATCAGCGCCAACAGGCAACCCGCTGAGCCCTATTCCGACGGCTTTCCCGCCGTGCTCAACGACGAGCGCTGTGCCGTGGTGGGCGATTGGCACCACGGATGGGTGGGTTTCCAAAGTCCCGACACAGTGGAGCTTACGCTCACGCTGAAGGACTACGCCACCCTCGACGAAATCAATGTCCGCACCACCCACAGCCCTGCCGATTGGGTGCTCAAACCCCTCGACGTGCAGGCCTCGTGGAGCATCGACGGGCAGCAGTGGTCCGCCTGGCAGAGCCTCACCCTCTGCGACCCGCCAGCCAACCTCTTCACCGACAGCCGCCGCCTCACCTACCTCCTCGAACCCCGCAAGGCCCGCTATGTCCATTATGTCCGCCTCCGCTTCATCTGCCGGCCGCAGCTGCCCATCTGGCACCCCTACGCCGGCGAGCCTGCATGGCTGATGGTTGACGAGGTGGAACTGATACAAGACCGATTAAAAAACGAACGATGAACAGCAATACAGGTCCCGACCTACATATAGTCTCCTTCAATGTGCCGTGGCCCGCCAACTACGGCGGCGTGATGGATGTCTTCTACCGCCTCCGCGCCCTCAGCCGTGCGGGCCTTCGCATCCACCTGCACTGCTACACCTATGGCCGCGCCGAAGCCCCCGAACTCGAGGCCCTCTGCGCCGAAGTGCACTACTACCGGCGCGACATGTCGCCCCTGCGGCAACTCGACAGCCGCCCCTTCATCGTCAGTTCACGTTGCAATAAGGAGCTGAAAAAGCGCCTGTTGCAGGACCGCTACCCCATACTCCTCGAAGGGCTGCATTGCTGCTCGTTGCTCGAAGACGAGAGTTTGCGCGACCGCATCGTGATGGTGCGCGCCCACAATGTGGAGGCCGACTACTACAGCCGTCTGGCTCGCAGCGAGCGCAACCCTTTGCGCAAGGCTTACCTCGCCCTCGATGCCGCTAAGTTGCGGCGCTACGAACCTGTTCTTCAGCGTGCGGCTGCGGTCTTTGCCATCAGCGAGGCCGACCGGCAGCATTTCCTCCAAATGGGTTGCCGCGAGGTGCGCCTCGTCACCGGCGGCCACCCCTACGACTCGGTCACCTCCCCCGTCGGCTGCGGCGACTATGCCCTCTACCACGGGCAACTCAGCGTGGCTGAGAATATTCACGCCGTCGAGTGGTTGATAAACAACGTCTTTGCCGACAGCCCTCACCGCCTCGTGGTGGCGGGCCTCAATCCCTCCGCTTCGCTACGCCGCCTCATCGGGCGGCACTCCAATGTACGCCTCATCGACTCGCCCGACGACGCCACAATGCAGCGCCTGGTGGCTGAGGCACAAGTGAATATCCTCTATACCGACCAACCCACCGGCATGAAGCTCAAGCTGCTGCACGCCCTCTTCTGCGGCCGCCACTGCCTCGTCAACAGCGCTATGGTGACAGGCACAGGCCTCGGAGAACTCTGCCATGTGTCCGACAATGTGGAAGCGATGCGAAATAAACTCAACCATCTGATGCAGACCGACTTTGACGCACAGCAAGTGGCTCTCCGCATTGACCGCCTGGCTCCCTATGCCACCGCCATCGCCGTCCGCCCAATCATTGAACTGATACAGAATAATTGATATGATAGACACAGAGCGACACCCGCTCGAACCGTTTCTGCCCAAGGAAGCTAAGTTGCTGATGCTCGGTAGTTTCCCGCCGCCACGCAAACGTTGGTGTATGGACTTCTTCTATCCCAACCGCAGCAATCAAATGTGGAATATCTTTGGTCTTCTCTTTTTCGACGATGCGGAGCGGCTGGTGGATGCAGATCATAAAGCATTCAGGAAATCAGTCATTCAAGAACTCTTAAATCAGAAAGGCATTGCCATCTATGACACCGCCTGTGCCGTCCGTCGCCTTTCCGGAAACGCCTCCGACAAAGATTTAGAGATTGTTGAAAAGACCGATATCCCAGCTCTTTTGGCGCATATTCCACACTGCCACAATATCGTCTGCACCGGACAGAAGAGCTTCTCTGTCCTCACCGAGGATTACGGCGTCCCCGTCCCCAAGATGGGCTGTTTTAATATCTTCACACTTAACTCTCCCCCTAAGTTAGGGGGAGTACCCCGTAGGGGGGAGGGAGTGTGTAAAACCCTCCGCCTCTGGCGTATGCCTTCCTCTTCCCGAGCCTATCCCATGCCTCTCGCCGAAAAAGCGGACTACTACCGCGATATGATGAAACAAATAGGAATACTGAAATGAAAATCAATAAGACCAACGCCGCGCGGCTGCTCGACCAACTGAAGATTGCCTACGAGCTTATCCCCTACGAGGTCGACGAGGAACACTTGGGTGCCGAGCATACCGCCGAGGTGCTGGGGGAACCCATCGAGCGCATCTTCAAAACGTTGGTGCTGCGTGGCGACAAGACAGGCTTGTTCGTCTGCGTCATCCCCGGCGCCGAGGAGGTTGACCTCAAGAAGGCCGCCAAGGTGACGGGCAACAAAAAGGTGGAGATGATACATGTGAAGGAGCTGCTGCCGCTGACAGGCTATATCCGTGGCGGCTGCTCGCCCATAGGCATGAAGAAGCCGCTACCCACATGGTTCCACCAAACCCTCACGGACTACGACACCGTATACTGTAGCGCCGGACAACGGGGCCTGCAGTTCCGCCTCGCCCCGCAGGAGCTCGTCCGTGCCGCCAAAGGCACGCTTGCCGACCTTATTGTTTGAAGGGTACGAATTTTACGACCAAGTAATCATTTTTCTTGCACAAATATATAAAATATGCTATATTTGCATATTCAACAGAATGTTAAACGATATTATAATACATTGATTATGAAAAAGATTGTATTTTTTGCAGCCCTATTGGTGGGTGTCTTTTCCATGCAGGCCCAAAAGACCATGCTTTCGCCGAGTGCGGCGACAAAAGCTCTCGAAATCCGCGAGGGCAAAATCCAGGCTGACAACCTTCACGCCTTCGTAACCCTCGCCGAGGGTGTCGACATCAAGGCCTTGGATGGCTACGGCGTGAGAGTCAACTCTGTGGTGGGGGATATGATGACGGTACAGATCCCAGCCAAAAACTTCAACTCCCTTGTCGCCTCGAGCATCTGCTCCTACATCGATTTGGGACATAGGGCGCGGCCCTACCTCGACAAAGCCCGTGCCGATATGGGTATTGACTATATCCATCAAGGCATCAACCTGCCGCAAGGCTCTGACGGCACCAGTGTCGTCGTGGGCATCCTTGACAACGGATTCGAGTTTGGACATCCGTCGTTTTACGATTCCACGGGTACAACATTGCGCATCAAAAAAGTATGGGTACAGTTTGACAACAGTGGCACGGCTCCTTCGGGTTTCTCGTATGGTACCGAATATGCCACGCAGGCGGATATCCTGGCTGCCGGCACCGACTATACCAATACGGGACACGGCACCCATGTGGCCGGCATAGCCGCTGGTTGTGGTGCCCCCGACGGCAACGGCAGCCGCTACCGCGGCATCGCTCCAGGAGCCGACATGGTGGTTGTAGGCGTCGACGGCGATCCTGCGGCCTCTTTCGACGCTATCCGCTACGTGCACAACTATGCGCGCTCGGTCGGCAAGCCCTGCGTCATCAACATGAGCTACGGCACCTTGGTCGGTCCCCATGACGGCACCGGCTCGTTCGACCGCATGATTGAGAACTATCTGCACACCAACCCCACAGACAGCATCGTCCTCGTGAGCTCTGCAGGTAACAGCGGAGAAACACGGAACCACCTGCACAAACAATTTTCCCCCACCGACACCATCGTCAAGACTTTCGGAAGCGATTGGGGCAGTGACGACCCATTCGATGCCGACATCGTCTTCTGGGGCAATCCCGGCAGTCAGTTCAGCGTCTCGGTCATGCTGTATGAAGGTAGACAATCAACCATATTGAACTATGTGAATGAAACCCCGTTCATTCAGTCCGATGTCGACTCGGTTTATACCTTCCAGTATGCTTTCCCTTCCGGCAATACCTACAATATAACTTTTGCTGTGTCGCCGACAGACATCTACAACAACAGGCCGTCCATACTTGTAAACCTCAGCTCGTCCGGCATGCGGGCCGTCAATGACCGTTTCGCTTTTGCTGTGAAGTCAACCAATGCCGACTTACACGCATGGAGTGACGACGAAAGTTTCGTAAATCTTAGTGCCAGTGGCTTTGTGAGTGGCGACTATGGATATAACATCGGCGGCATGGGTGGCAACACCGACGCCGTCATTTCCGTTGGCAGTTACATCTCACGAGGCGATGTTTATTCAATCATTTCACCCGAGGGTTCATTCTCCAGGTTCTCCTCGCACGGTCCGACATACGACGGCCGTGTGAAGCCCGACATCTGTGCCCCTGGGGAAAGTCTCTTCTCTGGTTGGAGTTCCTATTGCAACGATTATAGAGACGACTCCACCTTGTTCAATGGCCAATATTACTACTACGGTCTCCTGCAGGGCACCTCCATGTCCTCACCTGCTGCCGCGGGCGTAATTGCCCTGTGGCTGCAGCAAAATCCATCGCTCAATGTCGACTCTGTGCGTACGTTGCTCCACGACAATGCGCTGACCGATGAGTTCACCGGCAATATTCCGCAAACTGGCAGCAACCTGTGGGGATGGGGCAAGATTAACGCATTTGCTCCCTTGATGCCT
>JAGCOF010000040.1 GCA_017645585.1 Bacteroidales bacterium | reverse complement strand
GCATCTTCAGCATGAAGGTGGTTGAGGACGCCGGCGACAGTACCAACCTCTCGGTGGGTCAGATTGTCACCGCCCGCGAGCTGCGCGACGAGAACTCGCAGCTACGCCGTCAGGACAAGAAGATTGTCAGTGCCCGCGATGCTCACCCCGCCACCTGCCGTCAGGTGCTGCAGGGCATCACCCGCGCTTCGTTGCAGACCAAGTCCTTCATCTCCGCCGCCTCCTTCCAGGAGACCACCAAGGTGCTCACCGAGGCCGCCATCAACGCCAAGTGCGACACCCTCATGGGCATGAAGGAGAACGTCATCGTCGGTCACCTCATCCCCGCAGGTACCGGTATGCGCGAGTACCAAGACCTCGTGGTCGGCAGTGCTCCCGCCATGGCTACCCTCGAGAAGTAACACTTAGAAAGAACATCTCAATTGCGCCATCCACGTTTGGCGCACAGGACCCTCGGTTGTGGCATCGCCACTCCCGAGGGCTTCTTCTTTCGGCTGGGCGCTGAGGGTGTACTTGGCCGCAAGGCTCAGGTGCTCCCCAATACGGTAGCGCAGCACCAGATGGCCGCGCCATCCCTGGCCGTAGAGCGCTGGCATGCTCCAGGCATACTGCAGGTTGCTCTCCGAAAGATAGATGCGGGCATAGTACCCGTCAATATTATAATAGGCCAGGCCTGCCGTCGCCTGCAGGCTGCGGTGGCTGTAGCGTGCCGACAGCGAGGCCAGCCAGCCCTGCTGCGGTGTGTTGTTGTCGCTCTCATACAGCGCATAGATGCCTCGGGCGGTGACAATCCAACTGCCAAGTGTTGCACGCACCTCTCCCTGCAACTGCTGCCGCAGGTTTTGCTCGCCGAGGTAGAGTGTGGTGTCAAGGTTGGGGATGTTGCGTTCCTTCTGCCGGTAGGCATAGCGCAGCGAGGTGACCACACGGCTACCCCACGGACGGCTCAGTTGCAGGCGCAGCCAGGCACCCGAGGTGGGGCTGTAGGTGGCATAGCGCAGCGATGGGAATTTGTGCAGGTCGAGGCTGGTAAGGAGCGTGAAGTTCAGCGGCAGCCGGTTCTCAGCGTCCAGCGTGACGCCCTGCTCCCCTTGGGTGGCACCGATGGCGTATCCTTGTGCATGCAGGTTGTGGTACTGCGGATGGTAGTAGCGGTAGCTGACGCCGAAGCGGTTACGGCTATCGGCCTGCAGCCACAGACCTCCGATGGCTGCCGGCGCTCCGTTTTCACCCACTGCCGCCTCGCCATACAGCGTCAGGCGGTGCAGCTGGTAGGCCACGTCGATACCTCCGTTCAGCTGCCGGTCGCCGCGGAAGCGGTTCTGGTTATAGACATAGTCGCGCACTTCAAGGCTGTCTTTCAATATAGTATAGGCTGTGGTGAGGCCCACGATAATGTTGCCGCGGCGGTATTCCAGGTGGGCGCCGGCCAGCCCCTCCTCCTCCACCAGCGAGCCGAACCCCGACAGGTGGAAGCCACGCCCCAGGTTGATCCTTGCCGCCACACCCTCCTGATAGTCTTCCTCATAGAACGTCGCCGCCTGCCGCATCCCTGCCCCGAAGCGCATGGGCGAGGCACCCAGCAGGTTGAATGGCCGCAGGCCTGTCCAGAGGGTCAGTCCCTGGCCGAACTGCAGGTTGTAGCGCCCGATGATGAGCCGCTCCAATCGTCCTATATCGCTCAACATCAGATGGTATCCATAGTAGTTTTCCTTGCCCCAGGCCTCCGTGGGGTCTTTGTCGGCCGTGAGCCGCAGCTGCACGTGGTTGTGCAGATTGTAGGTGTAGCACAGCAGCGCATGCAGGTTGTCGCCCTCATACTTCCCGTTGCGGTAGCCCTCGGCTTGCTCCACCGTGCCGCCGATGCCCATCACGAGGTTGTGCCGCCCGTCCAGCAGCCGCAGTCTCTTCTGCGGGCTGTAGGGAGCCACCGTGGTGAAATGTTCTATCAGCGCAATGGTGCTGCTGTCGAACCCCGCAATGAACTGTAGCTCTTTGAGGCTCATCAGCTGCCCGTGCAGCAGGATATAGTTGCGCAGGGCCTTGAGCTGGAAGGGAGTGAGAAAGGGCAGTTGCGCGGTGGCAAGGGTGTCGTTGAGGTTCACGGGGTGGGCCTGCAGCTGTAGCAGCAGGTCGCTCAGGTCGGCGGCGGCCTGGCTGTCGTCGGTCTCCTCCACCCATTGCTCCATGGCCTCTTCCACTTGCGCCTCCGCCGTCAGGGGCAGCAACAGCAGCAACACTATGAGCCAGCGCCTCAGAACCATAGCGTGAGCGATGTATGGGGTGTGAGGCCGAGGGTGTTGTGCACCTCGACGGCGAGGTCGATGGCGTAGTGATGCTGGCGGAAACCGAGGCCGAAGGTGAGCAGCAGGGGCCGGGTGGCCAGGCCGCTACGCAGATAGAACTGTTCGCGGTAGCAGTACTCCATGCCCATGCGCAGCCGTGCACACTCCTCGCTCTCGGCCTCCAACACCGTGAGCAGCTGCGGCAGCGGACGATATTGCACCTGCGCATGCAGCCGATAGGGGCGCACGGAGTCCCAGGGGCGGCTGCCGGCGGTCAGCATAAGGGTGGTTTTGTCGCCTATGGCGGCCTGCAGCAGGGCCGATGCCGCCAGCCACTGCCGGGCGGGGTAGTGGCCGTCCGAGGTGCCGAGGTGCAGGTAGCGGGCCGCCACCCCCACCTGCAGCCACTCCGCGGCGCGGATGGCGTAGCCGGCGGTGGCCTGCTGCTCGTGGTAGTCGGCGTTACCGTGGTGCTGGTAGTGGGCCACCACGGCCCCTGTCCGTCCGGTGGGCCATACCAGCCGCAGGCTCTTGTCGCCCATGCCGGCCAGTAGGAAGCCCTGCCGGTAGTCGAGCCCCACGCACCGCTCCCCCAGGTCGTAGATAAGCGAACCACCCATGGCACCGCTGCGGGCGTCATGGGTGGTGTATATGAATTGTGCCTGGGTGGCGTGGTTGCACGTCAGCACCGCTGCAAGCAGCAGCCAGGACAGCTTATTGGGCGTTATCCTCAAGAGCGTCTATGACAGCTTCGATGGGCACGCGACGGCTGGCGATGTTGCCGGTGAAGGTGATGCTGGGGAAGTGGGTGGCAAAGTTGCCGATGGTGGCGCGGTAGGCTGGGTCGTTGTAGATGTGCTCCAGCTCGCCCTTGGTGATATAGAGGGCGTTGACGTTCACGGTGCCTTCCACCACGTCGCCTTCGACGCCGAAGTTGGTGATGTTGATGTTGCCGTTGTAGCCGATGTAGTAGGCGGTGTCGCTGACGGCCACGGCGAAGAGGCTGCCGATGACGCCGGCATACTGGATGCCGCGGGTGATGAGGATGTTCACATCGGTCTCATACAGGTATTGGAAGAAGCTGAAGTCGTTGACGGGGCAGTCGACCGTATAGTTCTGGGCGCTCGTGCCACGCAGGTTGATACCCACCAGCGGGAAGCTCAGGTTGGCCTGGCTGTTGTTGCTGGTCAGCAGGTTGTCGAAGGTACCCACCATCACGGTGCCGGCCTCAACATAGGTGCCCATCGAATCCGAGACAGCCTCGGTGATGTTGCAGGCGGCCGATTTGAAGCGGATGGTGTCGTTAGCGCCGTAGGCCTGGGTGCCGTTCACGGGATTGGCGGTGGCCAGCGTGATGCTGCCCGTCAGGTTCAGCTCGGGGTCATTCAGCAGGTCGTCGATGTTCATGTCGCAAGCGGTGAAACCAAATGCGAAAACTGCGGCGGCAGCGATAGCTAATAAACTTTTTTTCATAGGTTTTCTTTATTTTAAAATATTGATATTCGTTACTTTATACAGTTATTCAGGCAATTGTATATTTTGCAAATATACACAATATTTTGAAATACCGCATATTTTTTTTCAGCCCTCCACCTTTTTGTACCTCCCGCCTGCGGCGTAATCCAGAAATCCTGTTTCTTTAGGCTCCCCGCTGCGCGGAAATCCTGTAAATCCAACACACTCCTCAGTCACAAGACACACTCCTCAGTCACTGCTTTTCACACAAGGCTCTGCCCGAAATGTCACAGGCATTTCTCTTCCTAACTTAGGGGAGCAGCAGAAAAGATAAATAGGGGAGCAGATAGTACTATCAGGCTCCCCCTCTAAGTTAGAGGGGGTGGACGAGCGAGCTCGGACGGGGGCGTGTGTCATGTGGTAGTAGAGTGTGTCAAAACGGATTTATGTCGTGCACGATGTATTTTTGGTCGGTCGGTAATCGGTGGTCGGTGGCCGGTGATTGGGGACGAAACCGAAGACGACTATGAAAACTTCGCCGGTGCCACGTACAATGGCGCTGACAACCAAACGGGAAAGATGGGATTTGGCGCGCAATGGGTTGGTTATAAGTACCGTATAAGGTACAGATGGCTCCGAGGTGACTCCGACTGATGTCCGTTTGTTGTCCGCTTGTTGTCCGTTTGTTGTCCCATTATAAAACGGACAACAATGGGACAACAATGGGACAACAATGGGACAACAGTGGGCGTTAGGGCGGTGTTAGAGCGGAGGTGGAAGGTGAAAAGTGAAAAGCGAAAAGTGAAAAAACAACCAGAAACCGACCACCGGCTACCGGCAACCGACCACTATTTATGTCGTGCACGACCTATTTTTTCGCACATTCATTGTTGCGCGCGGGCAATATTATGTGCCACCTGCCGTTATTAAAATTATGAGAGTGTTGTTGCTCGGAGCCTCGGGCCTGTTGGGCCACAATGTGCTGCGTCGTCTGCTGGACGAGGGGCACACGGTGCGTGTGCTGGTGCGGCGGCCCGATGCGGTGCGGTGGCACGAGGGCAGCTACGAGACGGTGACGGGGTCGTTGACCGACTTCGCCACGCTGCTCGGGGTGGCGGCGGATTGCGACGCCATTGTCAACTGCGCCGGCGTGACCGACATGAGCCTGCTGCACCGCGAGGACTACAGGGCGGTGAACACGACGCTTTGCGCCAAGTTGCTGGAGGTGATGAAACGTCTTGGTATCAGGACGTTGGTGCATGCCTCGACGGTGAACACCATCGGTTACGGCACGGCCGACCGCCTGGCCGACGAGCGGGAGCCGATGCGGGCGCCCTTCACGGAGAGCTACTACGCTGAAAGCAAGCGCGAAGGCGAGTGGCTGCTGACGGAGTGGGCGCGGCGGAACCCCGAGTGGCACATCGTGGTGGTGAACCCGGGTTACATGGTGGGGCCGTGGGACGTGAAGCCCTCGTCGGGCCGACTGCTGCTGGCGGGCTACCGCAGGCCGCTGATGTTCGCCCCGCGGGGCGGCAAGGCGTTTGTGGATGTGCGCGATGTGGCGGCGGCAATAGCGGCGGCCCTGACGCGCGGAGTGAACGGGGAGCGATATATCGCGGTGAACAGTCGCGAATGCCATAGCGTCAAGGAGTTATATGAGCTACAGGCACGAGTGATGGGCTACCGCCAGCGGGTGGTGGAGCTGCCCGACGGGCTGCTGGCGGCCGCCGGCAGGGTGGGGGATGTGCTCCGCCGGTGCGGGGTGCGCACCGAGCTGTCGACCCGCAACGTGCGGCAGCTGATGGTGCGCGAGTACTACGACAGCAGCCACGCCGTCAGCAACTTGTCGATGCCGCAGACTCCCTTGGAGCAGTCGATACGCGACTTCTACGAATGGAGAGATGAAAGATAAAAAATGACAAAGATATGAAACGGAATGTAATCTTCATGTTTGCAGCGTTGTTGCTGCTCACGGCGTGCCACAGCCGCCAGAACGAGGCCATCATGAAACGCTCGTCGTCGGGCAAGACCTGTGAGGTGCTGGTGGCGGCCGACAAGGTCACCTACTACGGTGATACCAAGGCGCTTATCGATTCTATCTTCCGCGAGAGCCAGCAGGGCCTGCCGCAGGACGAGCCGCGCTTCGACGTGGTGAACATCCCCGTCAGCTCGCTGCACAACACGCAGATGTTCCAGATGCACCGCAACATCATCCTGTGCGATGTGAACCCCGAGAACCCCGACAAGGTGTATATCAGTCACGACAAGTGGGCCACGCCGCAGACGATGGTGGACATTGCCGCCAGCAGCGACGAGTCGCTGCGCGACCTGCTGCGTCGCTACGAGAAGCAGATCAAGAAGGAGATATACCGCGACGAGCACCAGCGCATCATCAACGCCTTCTACAACCATCGCAATGTGGAGCTGATGCAGCGCGTGAAGGACAAATTCGGTTTTGAGATGACCTTCAGCGAGGAGTTCCGCTGGGCGATGGAGGATGCCGACTTTGCGTGGATACGCAAGGAGACCAAGGACTTCAGCCTCGGGGTGCTCATCCAGGTGATGCCCTACCAGAGCGAGGAGCAGTTCCTGCCGGAGAAGATAGAGAACCGGCTGGACACCACCATGCGGCGCCATGTGCCGGGTCCGGCCGAGGGCAGCTACATGGGCACCGAGCGGCGGATGGAGATTACGCACGAGAGCTATGACTACAAGGGCAGCAAGTACTGCATCGAGACGCGCGGCCTGTGGCGCCTCTTTGGCGACTTTATGGGCGGCCCCTTCGTCACCTATACCCTCCTGTCGCCCGACGGCAAGCAGGTGGTGGAGGTGACGGGCTTCGTCTACTGCCCGCGCTTCGACAAGCGCGACTACCTGATGCAGGTGGACGGTATCTGTAATTCGGTGAGATGGGAAGAATAGTGATGGGCGTGAAGAGTGGAGAACGGCGAGTGGGTAAGGCATGGCTGTGCCTTGCGGTCTTTTTCGTTTTCCATTTTTCCGGTTTCAATTTCAGTATGGCGCAGTACGGCGACCTGTTGGGCCGCTCGGAGCTGCTGTTTGCCGGTGGCGGCATGAGCTACCTGGGCGACCTGAACGAGCAGAGCGCCTTTGGCGAGGTGAATGCGGCCGGCAGCCTGGGGGTGCGCACCTGGCTCGACAACCGGTGGGCGTTGCGCGGCACGGTGGCCTACGGCGCCATCTCGGCCATGCACGACTGCATCGAGGCGCGCAACCTCAGCTTCCGCTCCAACCTCTTCGAGGCGTCGCTGGTGGTGGAGTTCACTTTCCGCCCCTATGGCCCCGGCGCCACGGAGAGCCCCTGGACGCCTTACCTCTTCGGGGGTGTGGGCTTCTTCCACTTCAACCCCAAGGCGAAATACAGCAGCTTTGACGGCACCGAGCAGTGGGTCGAGCTGCAGCCCCTCTGCACCGAGGGGCAGGGCACCACGCTGTATCCCGAGCGGCGTCCCTACCGCCTGATGCAGATGGCGATGCCTTTCGGCGTGGGGGTGCGCTGGCGGGTGAACAAAAGCTTCTCGCTGGCGGTGGAGTATGGCTTCCGCAAGACCTGGACCGACTATCTGGACGACGTGAGCACCACCTATGTGGGGTCCGAGCTGCTGACGGCGCAGGTGACCGACGGGGTGCTGGCTGCCATGCTGGCCGACCGCAGCAGCGAGCCCAACGTCCCCGGCATCAAGCGCGGCGACGACTCGCTCAATGACTGGTACAGCTATTTCAACCTCTCGGTGGGCATCAACCTCAACACGCTGTTCGGCTGGATGAAATCGAAAAAATGCAGAAATTAAACCACGGAATATGACGACATTGGAGCAGATAGACAAGAGTCGCGTGCCACAGCACGTGGCCATCATTATGGACGGCAACGGCCGGTGGGCCATGAAGCAGAAGCACGAGCGCCTGTTCGGCCACCAGAACGCCATGACGGCGGTGCGCCAGGCGGTGGAGGCCGCCGTGCAGCTGGAGGTCAAGTATCTGACCCTCTACACTTTCAGTACTGAGAATTGGAACCGTCCGCAGTCGGAGATTGACGGCCTGATGGAGTTGCTCATCAAGGCGGTGCGCGAGGAGACCAAGACCTTGATGGACAACAATGTGCGTCTGCAGACCATCGGCGATCTGGGGCGCGTGCCCGAGCGGTCGCGCAAGAAGTTGCAGGAGTGCATCGACGAGACGGCCGGCAACAGTGGCACAACGCTCATACTTGCACTGAGTTACAGCTCGCGGTGGGAGATTGCCGAGGCGCTGAAAAAGATATGCCGCGAGGGTCTGAAGGCCGAGGCCGTGGACGAGGAGACGCTGCGCCGCTACCTCGTCACCGCCGACTATCCCGACCCCGACCTGCTGATACGTACGGGCGGCGAGTTGAGAATCAGCAATTTCCTGCTATGGCAGATGGCCTACACCGAGTTCTACTTCACCGACCTGTTGTGGCCCGACTTCCGCCACGAGCATTTCTATGCCGCCGTGCTCGACTACCAGCAGCGCCAGCGTCGCTTCGGCAAGACCGAGGCGCAGGTGGAGAACGGCGAATAGGGATGGTTTTTTTCAAAAAAATACTTAATAATATAATAAAACAAAAACATGTGAGTTATTATTAGGTTGTCGTTTATCCGACAATGGACTAAAGAATAACTGCAAATGAAACAAATAAAGAAACTGCTGCTGTCGGCAATGCTCCTTTTCCTGGTGCCTTTTGTGGCCCAAGGGCAGGTGGTTGTGGGCAGTGGTGACGGATACGACCTCGATTATCTCACCCCCAAGACCTACGAAATAGGCGGCATCACCTTCGAGGGTGCCGAGAATTTCGACACGCGTGTGGTGCAGCTGGTGGCGGGTTTGCATGTGGGCGACAAGATAAAGCTGCCTGGCGACAAGGTGTCGGCAGCCATTGACAACCTGTGGAAGCAGGGTATGTTCGAGGATGTGCAGATACGTGTCACCCGCATACAGGGCAACATTGTTTTCCTGAAGATAGTCCTCAAGGAGCGTCCGCGCCTGGACAAGTTCAGCTTCACCGGCGTGAAGAAGGGTGAGGCCGACAAGTTGCGCGAGCAAATCAACATCACCACGGGCGACGTGGTGACGGAGAACTTGTTGCGTACGTCGGCAAATAAAATCAAGGGATACTATATCGACAAAGGCTACACCCGTGCGGAAGTGACCCCCACCACGACGGCCGACAGCCTCGGACGGCTGACCGTCACCTTCAACGTCAACCGTGGCAAGAAGGTGAAGATCGACTCGCTCATCTTTGAAGGCAATGAGAAAATCAGCGACTTCAAGTTGGAGAACAAGATGGAAAACACGCACGACGTGCACTTCACCAAGTCGTGGTACAAGCCGTGGCGTATCTTCACCAAGGCTTTCTGGAAGAAGAGCCGCTATATCGAGAGCGACTTCCAGGAGGACCTGGGCAAGGTTATCGAATACTACAACGAGCAGGGCTTCCGCGACGCACGCATTGTGAAGGACACGGTGTGGAACGTGCCGACGGAGGAGTTGAATATCAGCGCCAAGAAGAAGGCCAAGCAAGACAGGCTGAAGGTGAAAGTGGAGGTGTATGAGGGCGGCAAGTTCTTCTTCCGCAACATCACCTTCACGGGCAACACCGTCTACAGCGACGAGGTGCTGGCCCGCTCGTTGCGCATCAACAAAGGTGACCCCTACAACCGCAAGGTGCTGGAGCAGAACATCACCTACAACCCCTCGGGTACCGATATCTCGTCGCTCTACATGGACAATGGCTACCTCTTCTTCAAGGCCATCCCCGTGGAGGTGGCGGTGGAGAACGACTCGATTGACATCGAGATACGCATCGAGGAGGGCAAGCAGGCCCGCATCCGCAATGTGTGGGTGGAGGGCAACACCATCACCAACGACAAGATTATCATGCGTGAGCTGCATACGCGTCCGGGCGACCTGTTCAGCCGCGATGCCATGATGCGCAGCTACCGCGAGCTGGTGACGCTGGGCTATTTCAAGCAGGAAAGCATCAGCCCTGAGCCTCGGCCCAATGCCAAGGACGGCACGGTGGACATCGTCTACAAGGTGGAGGAAGGCCCCACAAGCCAGCTGAACCTGCAGGGCGGCTACGGCAGCGGCATGGTGATTGGCCAGGTGGGTATTTCGCTCAACAACTTCAGCGTGCGCAATATCTTCAACAAATCGGCCTGGGCGCCCCTGCCTGCCGGTGATGGACAGAAGCTGAGCTTCAATGCCGTGACCAATGGCTCGGCCTACTATGCCTTGAGCGCTTCGTTCACAGAGCCCTGGCTCGGCGGACACCGTGCACAGTCGCTGACGGGCAGCATCTACCACAACCTCTACAGCAACGGCCTGTGGTATAAGAAAGGTTCTGAGAACTACTACAGCCTGCAGATTACCGGTGCCGGCGTCAGCTTCTCGAAGCGCCTGAAGTGGCCCGACGACTACTTTGTGGCCTCGCACGGCATCGCCTACAAGCACTACGTGCTCGACAACTACTCGCTCAATTCGGCCCACATCTTCACCAACGGTGTGGCCAACGATATCAGCTATGCCTTCACGCTGTCACGCAACTCGTTCGACTCGCCCATCTATACCCGCAGCGGTTCGGAGGTAAGCATCAGCACCTACCTGACGCCCCCGTTCTCGTTGATGAACGGCAAGGACTACACCACCGCCACCGACCAGGATAAATACAGATGGCTGGAGTACTATAAGATCAACCTGCGCGGCACCTGGATGCTCAACCTGGTGGGCGATGTGGTGCTCAGCACGCGCTTCCGCTTCGGCTTCATGGGCTACTACAACAAGGATATCGGCCTCTCGCCCTTCGGCCGCTATGTGCTGGGTGGCGATGGCCTGTCGTCGTGGAACCTCGACGGACGCGAGATAGTGCCCCTGCGTGGCTACCAGAACCAATCGCTCAGTCCCGATGGCGGCGGCTCGGTCTTCGACCGCTTCACCCTCGAACTGCGTCAGCCGATTATCGAAAGCTCTACGGCCACCATCTGGGTGCTGGGCTTCCTCGAAGGCGGTAACTGCTGGAGTGACCTCAAGGAGTTCCAACCCTTCAAGATGTACAACTCGGCCGGTGTTGGTGTGCGCCTGTTCATGCCCATGCTGGGTATGATCGGTGTGGATTGGGGCTATGGCTTCGACGGCAGCACGGGCGGCAGTCAGTTCCACTTCAGTATCGGACAAAGCCTTGACTAACTTGAAAGTTGAAATAGGAATGACACACACAAAACATATGGGTAGGACTTTGAAGTGGATGCTTTGCATTAGTATTGCTTTCACCTTTCATCTCTCACCTCTCACCTTGCATGCGCAGAAGTATGCCTGTGTCAATACCGACTATGTGATGCGCAGTATCCCCGACTATGCAAATGCACAGAAGCGCTTGGACAAGTATGTGGCGGATTGGCAGAAGGAGCTGGAGGACAAGATGGCCGAGGTAGAGGGTTTGCGTGCCGATTACGAGCAGGAGAGCTACCTTTTGCCTGACAACCTGAAGAAACGCCGTCAGGAGGAAATCAAGGAGAAGGAGCAGGAGGTGAAAGCGTTGCAACAGCAGCGTTTCGGTGCCGGCGGCGACCTGGACAAGAAACGTGCCGAGTTGCTGAAACCCATCCAGGACCGCGTCTACTCTACCATAGAACGTATCGCCCACGAGAAGAACTACGCTTTCGTGTTCGATAAGGCGGGCAGCGCCACGATACTTTTTGCCAACAAGAAGTATGACATCAGCGACGATGTGCTGGAGTTGCTCGGCTACAAGCCCGGCGCCACCAACGCTCCACAGGACGAGGACAAGACAAAGCAGAAGCCCAAGAACCCCGAAATGAAAGAACCCGGCAGCCGCGATAAGATGCCGACGCCGCTGGGTGGCATGAATAGAAATAAATAATAAAACAATACTACTGAAAATGAAAAAGACCGTAATTGCAATTGCCATTTGCCTGCTGGCTTTCGGCGGCAACGCAATGGCACAGAAGAACCTGAAGATTGGACACATCAACTCGACCGAACTGATGCAAATCATCCCGGGCCGTGACTCGGCACAGGCTGTCCTGCAGGGAGAAGTGACCGAACTCGAGTCCACGCTCAAATCCATGCAGAGTGAGTTGGAGACCCGTTACAACGACTACATGCAGAACCAGCAGGGCTGGACGGAACTGATTCGCCAGACCAAGCAGAAGGAGTTGCAGGACATGAATGCCCGTATCCAGGAGTTCGGAGAGAACGCCCAGAAGCAGCTGCAGGAGCGTGAGGCTGAGTTGTTCAAGCCCCTTATCGACCGTGCCAAGGATGCCATCAAAGAGGTGGCCCGCGAAGGTGGTTATTCCTATATCTTTGACTCTGGTACCGGTGCCACGCTTTACGATGAAGGTGGCGACGACATCATGCCGCTGGTGAAGAAAAAACTCGGTATCTGATAGCTTAAAATAACAAAGAGAGGGGGCCGCGGAACATTTGTTC
>JAGCOF010000039.1 GCA_017645585.1 Bacteroidales bacterium | reverse complement strand
TGTTGTCCAATTTTTGTCCCATTGTTGTCCCATTTTAATTGGGAAAACAATGGGACAACAATGGGACAACAAACGGACAACAGGCTGACTTATAGCGGTTTTATTGGGGTG
Organism: Bacteroidales bacterium; assembly: GCA_017645585.1. Lineage (GTDB taxonomy): Bacteria > Bacteroidota > Bacteroidia > Bacteroidales > P3 > Colimorpha. Next base: position 7,558 of record JAGCOF010000039.1, on the reverse strand, counting down.
CAAAAAGCTACCTGTTGTTAATTTTTCACGCGTCTGTGTGTAATTCGAGTTTTTTATGTAAATTTGCAAAAGATTGGCTATGAAGTTTATTCGCTCTATACTACTCATACTCAATATCCTGCTGGCTGTGGGCCTGTTGCTGTCCACCCTGGCGGGAAGCGTCAGCCCGTCGCGTTTCATGCCGCTGAGCCTCGCGGCCTACCTCTATCTGCCTCTGCTGGGAGCCAACCTGCTGATGGTGGTGGTGTGGATGCTCATGGGGCGCTGGGAGTTCCTGCTGAGCGTGGCGGTCATCGCGCTGCGGTGGAGCATGGTGGGCATGTATTTCCAGGTGGGTGGCACCGCCAAGGTGCCCGACCGCTCGGAGCATCCCATGATGGTGACGCTGATGACCTACAATGTGCACCAATTCCAAGGGCGCGACGACCAGCCGGAGCACTCCGACACCCACGCGGCCGAGTTTCTCGACCTGGTGCGCCGCCAACAGCCCGATGTGCTCTGCCTGCAGGAGTATGCAGCCCCCAAGACGCTGCACCTGACCGACAGCCTGGTGCTGATGGGCTACAACCACTACTATGGCGCACACACCTCGGCCACCGGCTTGCCCTACGGCACGGTGGTCTTCAGCCGGCTGCCCGTCACCTACGTCACCCGTATCGACAGCGAGAAACTGCTGGTCGAGCTGCTGAAAGAGAGCCGTCCGCTGCGCGTCTGCTGCATCCACATGGACAGCTACCGCTTCGACGCCACCGACCGCGAGGAGATAGAGCGCATGCGCCGCGGCGAGGTGCAGGAGTCGAGCCGCCGCACCCTCGGCAAGGTGCGCGAGACCATCCTCAGCCACGAGACCGAGTGGGTGCAGCGCATCGAGCCTGTGGTCAGCGGCAGCAGCGTGCCCTTGGTGGTGGCCGGCGACCTGAACGACATACCCAATTCGTGGATCTCCTGCCGCCTGTCGGATGGCCTGAAGGACAGCTTCCGCGAGAAAGGAAGCGGCTTCAGCGACACCTACAACGGGGGCTTCCCGCAGTTCCGCATCGACGCCGTCTTCCATAGCGAGGGGTTGCAGACGCTGAGCTACAAGCGCCTGCGTGTCGACCTCTCCGACCACTACCCCGTAATGACCGCCCTTGAACTTGTGCCATGAAGAAAATCGACCTCTATAAGCAAGTGACGGCCTACTTTGAAAAGGCCATGCCGGTGGCTGAGACCGAACTCCATTTCGACTCGCCCTTCCAACTGCTGGTGGCTGTGGTGCTCTCGGCGCAGTGCACCGACAAGCGCGTCAATATGGTGACGCCGGCCCTCTTTGCCGCCTACCCCGACGCCGCCACGATGGCGCAGGCCTCCGAGGAGGAGATTTTCAGCTATATACACTCCGTTTCCTATCCCCACAACAAAAGCCATCACCTGAAAGGGCTTGCCACGATGCTGACAGAGGAATATGGCGGCGTGGTGCCCGATGATGTCGACGAGCTGCAGCGCTTGCCCGGCGTGGGCCGCAAGACCGCCAACGTGGTGGCCGCTGTGGTCTTCGACCAACCCGCCATGCCGGTCGATACGCATGTCTTCCGCGTGGCCAACCGCATCGGCCTCACCGTCAACAGCAAGACACCCCTGCAAACCGAGCGCGAGTTGGTCAAATACTTCCCGCCCGAACTGCTGCCCAAGGCCCACCATTGGCTTATCCTGCATGGCCGCTACGTCTGCCAGGCCCGCAAGCCCAAGTGCGACCAATGCGGCCTGACGGCTGTGTGCCGTCACCATGCATCACTCAAGAAGGGAGGCTGCGATGCTGTTTAGCTATCCCGCATTCCTGTGGGGCCTCTTGGCGGTGCTGATACCCATCGCGGTGCACCTTTTCAACTTCCGGCGCTACCGCAAGGTCTATTTCAGCAATGTTGAGCGCCTCAGCGAATTGCACAGCGAGAGCCGTCGCCGCAGCACCGTGCGGCAATGGTTGGTGCTGCTGTTGCGCATCCTGGCGGTGGTGTTCCTGGTGCTGGCCTTTGCCCAGCCGGTGCTGCCTTCCTCGGGCCGCAAGACGGTGGCCGGCAGCACGGTGGTGAGCATTTATATCGACAACTCGTTCAGCATGGAAAGCGCCTCGAGCGACGGCAGCCAACTCGACGCTGCGCGGCAGAAGGCCCGCGAGGTGGCCGCCACCTACGGCGTGGGCGACCGCTACCAGCTGCTGACCAACGATATGACAGGCTCGCAGATGCGTTGGCTCAACCGTGACGAACTGCTGACGGCCATCGACGAGGTGGCACTGTCGCCCGCGTCGCCGATGCTCAGCGAGGTGGTCGCGCGCCAAAGTGCCTTCATGCGCCAGAGCGGTGCGCCCAACCGCCACGCCTACCTCATCAGCGATTTCCAGCGCTCTACCGCTGACCTCGACGCGCTGCCCGCCGACAGCAACGCCCTCTTTACCCTGGTGCCTCTCACCGCTATGGAGGCCGACAATGTCTATATCGACACCCTTTCCCTCGACGCTCCCGCCTATTTTGCCGGCGGCAGCGTGAATGTGGACGTGACCCTGCGCAACGGTGGCAGCTGCGCGGTGGAGAAGGTGCCGGTGAAACTGTATCTTGATGGCAAGGAGCGGGCGCTGGCCACCCTCGACCTGGCCCCCGGGGCCTCGGGCACCGCCACGCTGCGTTTCAGCCTCGACCGCGCAGGATGGGTGGAAGGCAGGGTGGAAATCGACGACTATCCTGTCACCTTTGACGACCATTATTATTTCGCGCTCCACGTGGGCGAGCGCATACACATGATAGAAGTTGACGGCAAAGCCCCCAACGAGAGCCTGAAGAGACTGTTTGCGGCCGATTCGGCCGTTGTTTACAGCACCGAGCGCCATCTGCCGCCGGCGTTGGACGACTGCAGCTTTATGGTGCTCAACGAGGTGGAACGCCTGACCTCGGGCGAGGAACGGCAGCTGGCCGAATGGGTTGCCGAGGGCGGCAGCCTGCTGCTGGTGCCGTCGGCTGACAACGCCACGGGGCTCAATACTCTGCTGGCTACTTTGCAGGCACCGCAGTTGGAGCGCTGGGTGAAGCGCGAGGTGCGCGCCTCTGCCGTCGACTATGGCAGCAGCCTCTACCGTGGCGTCTTCAGCGGCCGCAACGACGAGATGGAGATGCCCGCCGTGCATGGCCACTACACCCACTCCGGCGCGCAGGCCGTCAAGCAGTCGGTCATCGCCCTTGCCGACGGCGGCGAGTTGTTGACGCTCACCCCCTTCGGCAACGGCAAGGTATACCTCTTCACCACGCCGCTCACCGCCGAGTGGACCGACCTGGTGCAACAGGCACTCTTCGTGCCTACGCTCTACAATATGGCCCTCTACAGCCGCCCACTGCCGCCGGCAAGCTACACGCTCGGCAGCGACGAACCCATTGTGCTGGAGGGCACCTATGACCTCCCCGAGCTGACCGACGGGCAGGAGGTGCGCTTCATCCCCGACTTGCGCAAGGCTGGCAACCGCCAGCAATTGGTGCTGCACGGCGAGCTGACCACTGCCGGCATCTACCGCATCGACGACGAGCGGCTGGCCTTCAACTACCCGCGCCGCGAGTCGGACCTCGCTTTCCTCTCGCGCGACGAAGTGGCCCGCGGCATCGCCGGCCGTGCAGAATACACCACCGTGCGCAACAGCGACAAACCCCTCGGCGACGAACTGCGCGCTCGCGACGGAGGCCGCCGCCTGTGGCGTCTCTGTGTGTTGCTGGCCCTGTTGGCGCTGGCAGGCGAGGTGGCGCTGCTGAAAGTGAAAACAAGAAAATGACGATATGAAACTACAGGTGGACCATATCAGCAAGGCGTTCGGCACGCACCGTGTGCTCGACGGCATCAGTTTCGACGTCGACGGAGGCCAGATGGTGGCCCTGCTGGGTGCCAACGGCGCCGGCAAGACCACGCTGCTGCGCATCATCACACGGCTGCTCGAGCCCGACAGCGGCCAGGTGCTCTTCAACGGACACCCCATGACACAGGCCGACCTGCAGCAGGTGGGTTACCTGCCCGAGGAGCGTGGCCTCTACCGCCGCATGAGGGTGGGGGAGCAGGCACTCTATTTCGCGCAGCTGAAAGGCATGGAACGCGGTCAGGCCGAGCAGGAACTGCGGCAGTGGTTCGACCGCCTCGGTATGTCGGCCTGGTGGAACAAGCCGGCCGGCCGCCTCAGCAAGGGTATGCAGCAGAAGCTGCAGTTCGTCGTCACCGTGGTACATAAGCCCTCGTTGCTCATCCTCGACGAGCCCTTCTCGGGCTTCGACGCCGACAACAGCGCCATGCTCGTCCGCGAGCTGACCGCGCTGCGGCAGGCAGGCGCCGCCATCCTCCTGTCTACCCACAATCTGCAAGCCGCCACCGAGTTGTGCGATAAAACCATACAACTATGAAGAAACTCCTGCTCATCCTCTGTCGCGAATATCGTATGCGGTTGCGTCGCCCCTCCTTCTGGGTGCTGACGTTGCTGGTGCCTGTGGTGCTGGCCGTCCTCTACGCCTTGCCCGTTCTGGCGGCGCAGAAGAGCGCGCGCCAGGCCACCGTGCTGGTGGTCGACCAGACGGGCCTCTTCGAGGGCGCCCTCGTCTCCAACGACGAGGTGCATTTCCACGCTATTCCCTCGCTTGAATACGCGCGCCGCGAGGCCGGCAAAAACGACCTCATCCTTTTCATCCCCATGCGCGAGACCACCATCCCGCGCGACGCCTTCCTCTACTACCGCGGCGGAAGCCCTTCGGTGGCCTTGCAAAGCACGGTCGACGGACAGCTGCAGACGCTCCTCCGCAATGCCATCCTCGAGGATGTCTATCAGGTGGAACCGTCTGTGTATCATTCTGTTGAGAGTACTAATATCAAATTGCACACCCAGGATGCCGGCAGCGGCAAGGAGAGCTTCGCCCGCGTGAAGACCGTCGTGGCTGTGGTGCTGGCGCTGCTCATGGTGCTGGCGCTGGTGCTCTTCGGCGTACAGGTGATGCGCAGCGTGCAGGAGGAGAAACAAAATCGTGTGGCCGAGGTGCTTGCTTCGTCCGTCAGGCCCCTGCAACTGCTGGTGGGCAAGGTCGCCGGCGTGGCCCTGGTGGCTGTCACCCAGCTGGTGCTTTGGATTGCACTTACTGCGCTGGCCGTCAGTGGTGTGCAGGCTTCGGCTCCCGACCTCTTCGAACAGGCCCGCCTCCAGCAGCAACAGCACAGCCTCGCCACCAAAGGCGTCGAGGCGACGGTGCAGTACGACACCCCCGTGCAGCTGGTCGACGAGACCGTGCGCGGCCTCACGGCCATACAGGTGCCGCTGGTGGCTGCTATGTTCCTGCTGTTCTTTCTCTTGGGCTATCTGCTCTATGGCTCCCTGCTGGCAGCGTTGGCCGCACGACTCGACAGCGACGCCGATGCCCTGCAGTGGGTGTTGCTGATGGCGTTGCCGCTCTTTGCGGTGCTGATACTCACGCCGTTGCTGCTGCGCAACCCCGCTGGTGCCCTCGGCACGTGGCTCTCCCTCGTGCCCTTCACCGCGCCCGCAGCCGTCATGCTGCGCCTGCCTTTCGGCCTCCCCACCTGGCAGGTGCTCGTCTCGGTGCTCATGCTGCTGGTGATTTTCACCGCCGCCGCCCTCCTCGCCGCCCGCACCTATCGTCGCCACCTCGTGCGCTGACCACCGCCCACCGATGACCGGCCACCGACAACCGGTTACCGACTACCGTCTACCCATTTATATCGTGCACGACCTAATTCTACCACCCCCGTTTTGGCACCGTCTTACCACCGTACCAACACCGCCTTTTCTCCGACCGCAGTCGGACAAAAGTCGGACTTCACTCGGACTTGAGTCGGACCACAGTCGGAGATGGTGTATTTTTAGTGCTGAAAATCAATAGTTTAGTATCTATTGTGTCCTATATTACTGATTTATAACCAAATAAGTAGAAACCCCACCAACCGCCTCCCGTCACCCTCCAGCCCCCCAAAACCACTTTCTGACTACCGCCTACCAGCCACCGACCACCCATTTATATCGTGCACGATATATTTTTCTTGTCGATTATGACTATCTTTTTTCTCAGTATAGAAAAATATTTGTATCTTTGCAGCCACGTTGCACGTCGCCAACAAGGTGTTGGTGACGTGTAGTGTGCTCACAATGTGATGGATAATAAATAAAATAAAAATAGTAAAACAATGAAAATTTATCAGACTCAGGACATCCGTAACATCGCCCTCGTGGGCGGCGCTAAATCTGGCAAGACCTCCATGGCTGAAGCTATGGCTTTCTGCGGCGGCCTCATCAACCGTCGTGGCTCCGTGGACAGCAAGAACACCATCAGCGACTATCGCGACATCGAGCACGACCGCGGCTACTCCGTGGAGAACACCCTCATGTACACCGAGTTCGGCGGCAAGAAAATCAACATCCTTGACGTTCCCGGCTTCGCCGACTACCAAGGTGAGCTCGACAGCGCCCTCAACGTGGTCGAGGCCGCCGTCGTGGTTGTCAACGCCCAGAGCGGCGTCGAGGTAGGTACCGAGATTGCCAACCGCTACGCTGCCAAGCTCGACACCCCGATGCTCTTCGTCGTCAACCACCTCGACGCCGAGAAGGCCAACTTCGACGACGCCGTCAACCAGCTCAAGGACTTCTTCGGCAACAAGTGCACCGTGCTGCAGTTCCCCACCAACGCCGGTTTGGGCTTCAACCAGGTGGTCGACATCGTGGCCAACAAGATGTTCACCTTCACCGATGGTAAGATGACCGAGGCCGACATCCCCGCCGAGTATGCCGACAAGGCCGAGGAGATGCGCATGGCCCTCGTCGAGGAAGCTGCCGCTGCCGACGACGCCCTCATGGAGAAATACTTCGAGAATGGCGACCTCACCGCCGAGGAGCTCACCAAGGCCCTCAAGCTCGCCATCGACAAACGCGACCTCTTCCCCATCCTCTGCACCAGCGCCAAGGAGAACTTCGGCGTCAACCGTCTGCTTGAGTTCATCTGCCAGAACGTCCCCGCCCCCTGCGAAGTGCTTGACGCCAAGAAGACCAAAGGCGGCAAGGAACTGAAGTGCAACGGCGCCAACCCCACCGTAGCCTTCGCCTTCAAGAGCGCTAAGGATAAGAACCTCGGTGAAATCACCTACCTCCGCATCTACGACGGCGAGCTCGCCGAAGCCCAGGATGTGGTCAACGCCTGCAACCAGAGCAAGGAGCGCGTCAGCCAGGTGCTCGTCTGCAGCGGCAGCAACCGTCAGCGTGTCGAGAAGGCTTGCTCCGGCGACATCGTCTGCACCATCAAACTGAAAGACGTCAAGATCAACCATACCCTCACCACCGCCAAGAACACCGACGACGCCGTCTGCGAGATCGAGTTCCCGACTCCCATCTACACCGTCGCCGTGAAGGCCGCCAACAGCAACGACGACGAGAAGGTCGGCGCCGCTTTGAAGGACCTTGTGACCTACGACCGCGGTCTCACGCTCGAGAACAGCCGCGAGCTGCGCCAGGTCATCCTCGGCTGCCAGGGTGAGCTCCACCTCAACACCGTGAAGTGGTACT
>JAGCOF010000038.1 GCA_017645585.1 Bacteroidales bacterium | reverse complement strand
TTTTGGGCCGCACACGCTCATAGTCGGCCTCCGTGATGCCGTCCACTCGGTTTTTATCTATGAAGAAGTCGTCAATTCGATTCATAAGTGCTGTTAATCTTTGATATAGTAACGTCATAGTGCCGTTTTTATTGCCATTTCCGCCACTACCCATTCGGGTAGTTTTTCAGGCACAATCAGTAGTTTAACCCTATTGTGTGAGGGCTTTCTCGATATATGGCGGTATCTTTGCAACCTCAAAATTCAACTATATGAAAAGCAATCTAATCATCACAGCACTGTTATTCATCGTCGTAGTGACGGCACATGGCCAAGACGTGAACAAATGCAAACCGATAGCCGAGCGCATTCTGACTGCCGCACAAAACCATACCCCTGATGGAATTGATGAATTGCTGGCATCCGACTTTCATTATAACAAAATCAAACAGCCGACGGCTGCCAAAGTGTTGAAACAGATTATTGCCCAAATGCCCGCCATGACGGGCTGGGAACTGGCGGGCACCGAACAGGACAGCACGGGGCTGACGCTGCACTACATCATAACGAAGCCCGACAGCACCACCTCGGAGGCAACAATCCTTTTCACGGCCGACAACTTGGTGCTCGAGGCCAATTTGCTGTCGAGTAATGTCTCGCTTCTAAAAGCCAATCCCACAGCCAAGGTGCAACCCAAAGTGAAAACAGTGCGCGTCCCCGTACATCTCCACAGCGGGTTGCCCATCGTTACTGTCATTATCGACGGCCACCCCTGCAATATGTTCTTTGATGCAGGTTCCCCTATCGTTGTTCTCAACAGCAAGCATTTCGACCACAACATTGAAGGGCAAGTGATGGGAAGTGGTGGACAGGGTGTCGTCGGCACTGGTTCGGTCAGCGGTGTACACCATGTGAAATCGATGGACATGGGCGGCGTTACGCTCAACGAGACGGACATCATGACGTCAGACTTGAGTAATCTAGAGACCGTTGGCGTTGCGGTGCATGGCATCTTGGGACAGAGCTACTACAAAGACTTTGACGTGCTGTTCGACTTCGAGGCTGGCGAAATAGTGCTGCTAAGCCCGGATACCACCTACCAATGGCTGCTGAACGAGGGCTACCGCTGCCAGACGGTGAAAGGCGTGAAGAAAGGCCATCTGCTTACCTTCGACTGCCAAGTGGGTGGCGTGCCCGTAGTGCTGGCATTCGACAGTGGGGCACAGACCAACCTGCTCGCCAGCGATTGGCCCCAACTGCATCCGTCCACAGTCAAGGGTCTCAAAAAAGACCATCTCACAGGATACGGCGATGGACGGGCATCGATTACAATGGGCAAGACCACTCTTACGCTCGGCAATCGCACGTTCAAGAAACAGCAAACCGCTTTCTCCGACGTGTCTCACCTAAAAGAGAGCAAAGGTATAGATGGCCTCTTTGGGTGCGAGGTGCTTGCCAAACAAAAGTTGCTCATCTCTTACCAGCGTCAGGAACTAATACTAATTGATTAAAAAAAGCATGCAAACAAAACGACACATTCTCACTTTGTTGGCTATATTGATCTACACTATTGGCCATGCACAAACTTACTCTATCACGGGCACTCTCCGCGATGCGAAGAGCGGCGAGCCGATGGCTTTCACCAATTGCGTACTGCTGCGGACGGCGGACAGCACGTTTGTCGCCGGCAGCACCACCAACGACCGCGGTGCGATGCGCTTTGGCGGCGTGGAGCAGGGCAAGTACCTGCTGCGTATCTCGGCGGTGGGCTACGACACCTACTGGCAACACCTCAATGTGCCTCCCGACACGGCGTTGGGCGTGATTGAAATCTTCCAAAGCAGCACCACGCTGCAGGCCGTGAGCGTCACCGCCCAGCGTCCGCTCTACAGCGCCGACGGCGAGAAGGTGTTTTACCATGTGGAGGACGACCCCAGTGTGCAGACCGGCACGATGGCCGACGTGCTGCAGAACGCCCCAGGCGTAGAGGTGGACCCCGAGGGCAACATCACCTTTCGCGGCAAGTCGGCGGTGGAGGTGTGGATTAACGACCGCCCGTCGAATATGGATGGTGAGGCCTTGAGACAGTATATCAAAGCCTTGCCTGCCTCCAGCATCAAGCGTATCGAGGTGTTGAGCAACCCTTCAGCACGTTACGGCACCTCGGGCAGCATTATCAACATCGTCACCGAGGGCAAGGCTCCGCTCAATCAGCTGCTATCCGTCGGCTTCAAGGTCAGCACGGGTCCTCGATTCTCACCGTGGGTAAGCTATGTTTACAACAACGATAAACTGAGTCTCAGCCTCTACGGGAATGCCTACTTCAACAAATTCAATATGAAAACGGAGAGCCATTCTCGGATGCTGACCGACGACAGCCTGCTATCGCAAACAGACAACTATGAATCCCGCCAGACACAGCGGTCACAGCAATACACGGCTGGGGGCGTACTCAATTACCGTTTCAACGACCGTACCACAGCTTCTGTCTGGGGATGGTTCTATCCATCGTTCTATCATATCAAGTCAAATTCCGATGAGGAGCGGATTGAACATATTTATAACCCAGGCGACTACAGCTTTCGTTCTGACAGAGAACTCCAAAGCGACTACCTTGGTGGCAACCTTGGCGCCTACCTTATGCACAAGTTCGACACAACGGGCCGTATGATAGAATTCAGCTGGAGTGGAAGCCTTTCCTTCCAACCCTATGAGGAGACGAATCAACGTCAATACAACAACTTCCCGTTGATGGACTTCTCTCGTCGCACCAACATTGACCGGTTCGACACGCGCAATAGTCTCGATATTGACTATACCCATCCCTATAGCGAGAATGGCAAGATTGAGGCGGGCGTAAAAATACGGTATGAAACAATGGACAAGACTGTGATAACAGACTCGTTGTTAGGTGGTATCTTTCAGCGTGACTCGATTCGCAGCTATACATTCAACGACCGTGCTCCATACGTGAATGGTTACATCACCGTGGAGCAGAAGATAGAGCGGCTGACCCTCAAAGGTGGACTCCGTATTGAAAGTGTTTGGCTTCACCGTGAGCACAATATTTCGTCGTGCAACTTCACGAAGCATTATCTCGGATTTGTGCCATCTATCCACGCAAGTTATTCCACCAAAAACAACCACAACTTTACCCTCAGCTACACGCGCCGTTTCGAAATGCCAAGCACTATGCGATTGAGCCCATTCGTAATATATTATGAAGATAGTTATTCCGTTGGCAATCCCGACCTTCGAATGCGCTACACGCACAATATGGAGATAGGCTGGACGCATTACACCCAGTGGGGATCCATCGGGGTGGAGGCTTATTACAACCCCAGTACAGACGCTTTTGACCAAATATCCGACGTGGCCTACAGTCCGTTCTTTGGGCGAGTGGTGCAGATGGATACCGCTGTCAATGTCGGCAACTCTCGTTTGGACGGAGTGACTTTGAACCTAACTTGGCATCCTCGCAAGTTTATGAACATACGTCTCTATGCAGGGTGCGGCGAAGGCTGGCACCGCATGCAGATACGCCCCGGCGAGTGGGTGGAAGATCAGGTCTTTGGCTATAATGTACGCCTCAATATGAATGCCAAACTGTGGGGCAAGGTGGATGTGTTTGTCAACAGCAATTTCAATGGACGACAGATAGAATTCCTCAGCCGCAATGAACCCAACTTCAACGTTGACTTCGGCATCAGCACAGACCTGTTTAACCGCCACCTCTCGCTCTACTTCCGCGTCACCGACCTATTCCAGTCCTCCAACACCCACACCATCTCCATCAACCCCTACTACAACAACGACTACCGCTACAGCTACAACTCGCGTTATGTCAGCCTCGGCCTTACCTGGCGCATCGGCAAAATGGACCTTGAACGCCAAGGACGCCAAGGGGCAGCTTATTGAGGAAAGGCACACCACATAGAGAATCCTCCCGAAACGGTAATCGTTATAGCCACGACATTGTTTAACAACTATGCCGTGGCTATTTTACTTTTTCTGCTTCGCCTGTGTGTCACCACCGCAGCCCCCTCCCTATCACCTCCCCAAATATGCCATAACAGAAACCATATATCACATATAACATTGAGGCCAAAGGGATTAATGTTGAATTCCGCATTGCCTACGGGCGATGTAATTATTAACTTAATCCTTTATTTATGTCTCAATTTATGTTCAAGCAAGACCTTGCATCAGCCTATTTCCCGGACAACAGCAAGGAAACCGCAAGCAAACGCTTCGCCCACGAAATCCATTCCAACAAACCCCTTATGGCCGCCCTCCAAGCCACCGGCTACTCCCGCCCCCGCAAAATCCTCTCCCCAAAACAAATCCAAATCATCTTCTCCTTCCTCGGCGAACCTTGAAAAGGAATCGAGCACCTATGAGTAAAATCAAATAAAGCGCGGAACCCTGACCCTAACAAGTCCTAATTGAAACTCTACACAAACCAAGGGCGAGACCTCCGGCCTCGCCCTTTGTTAATGGATGGTCAACATAACAGAAGTAATTTCCAACATTCAACTTCCAATCTCCGACTTCCTAATTGACCCCAATTTACCTTATGGTGACACGACCATCAAAACTAACATGATGGAGAAAATTATTTTGTGTTGATTATTTTTTTGTTGACAAATTAATTTTTTTTTGTATTTTTGTCAACAAAATATAAATGGTTATGGACAGACAATTATTTGCACAACGCGTTAAGAATGCACGGGTTATGTGTGGATTAACCCTTGATGAATTGTGCGAAAAAATGGGGAATTTGGTTTCAAAACAATCTCTTTCCAAGTATGAGAAAGGGGTGATGATGCCAGAAAACAACGTAATAGTTACTCTTGCAAAAGCGCTGAATGTTAATCTCGAATATTTTTTTCGTCCATTGTCGTCAATCAACAAAGTTGAATTCCGAAAGAAAAGCACCCTCGGTGTGAAAAAGCAAGAGCAGGTCAAGGAATGTGTGCGCGATATTGCGGAGAGGTATATCACGATTGAACAACTGCTTGGTATAAACATTTCATTCCAAAATCCCATAGCGGACATTGTCGTCGAGGATTGCGATATGGTGGAGAACGCGGTTCGGGAGTTGCGTAAAAGGTGGTGGACGGGCTTGCGTAACCTCTCAAATGTGGTGGAACTGATGGAAGACAAAGGCATTAAAGTCCTGATGGTTGAGTTCGACAAGGGTTTTGAGGGTCTGTCGGCCTGGGTAAACGACAATGAGTTCCCCGTTGTGGTTATAAACAGAAATATGTCTGTGGAGAGAATTCGTTTTACCGCCATGCACGAACTCGGTCATCTTTTACTTAACATCCCATCGGAACTACCAGAAAAAGAGAAAGAGAAAATTTGCCACAGGTTTGCCAACGCAATGCTGCTTCCCAAAGAAGCATTGTTTGAAGAGGTGGGGAACAAAAGAAGAGGTATAGCCCTGCCGGAGCTGATTTCCATCAAAGAACAATACGGCATATCCATTGCGGCAGTCCTTGTGAGAATGAGAGACTTGGGGATAATCAACAACTCATATTACAAGAACTTCTATATTTCTCATATTTCAAAGAATAGACAAGAGGATAAACTGGGTGATTACAAAGGAGTTGAGGAATCGAAGAGGTTCATGATGTTACTGAACAGGGCTGTGGCCGAGGAGGTTGTCACCATGAGCCGTGCGGCCGAATTGTCTAATGTCAAACTAGCCACTTTCCGTAGCGAATACCTTTCGATATGAATATCGTTGTGACAGATGCCAATATCCTGATTGACTTGTGCGAACTGGATATTCTTGAAGAGTTTTTCTCGCTACCATATAATATGAGTGTGGTGGGGGCAGTGTGGGACGAGTTGTCAGATGAGCAGCAACAGATGTATGCTATTTATTTGAACGATGGTCGATTTTCCTTGGTGCCGCAGGAAGACATCAATCTGATTACCATCAATGAAATCAAAGAAAGCCGACAACAATTATCCATTCCTGACTGTTCCTCTTTGGTTTATGCTGAGGAGGTCGAAGGAATCCTGCTGACAAGCGACAAGAATCTGCGTACAACGGCGAGAGCAAGGGGCGTGGAGTTTCGTGGACATCTGTGGGTGTTAGACGAAATGGTTAATTCCCACACGATGAGCCCCGATGTTGCAATCAGCAAGTTGTCAGATTTGCGAACATCAGTAAACACAAAACTTGGTTTGCCGGCAAACGAGTGCGAAACAAAAATACGGTTATGGAGTAATATGTAAGAATATCACCAGATTCTATGCTTCGTGCCTATACCTGAAAGATTGAGTAACATTTAAATAACTTATAGTCACGGCAAACTTTTACATTTCGACAAAATAAGGAAATATATGAATATATTATACATGATAGGCAATGGATTTGATATCCACATGGGATTGGCAACAAGCTATCAAGAGTTTCTGCAGTACTATCTAAAACAACCAATGCCCGATATTGACGAGGTGGGTAAAAGGTATATCAAACGGTTAAAACAGGCAATTAATAAAGATATTAAATGCTGGTCAAATCTTGAATATCAGTTTGGGCAACATCTTTCGCGTTTGGGTAAAGTCGGCTCTGCAGTCCATCCTATCATGGAAGAGTTAGATATTATAAACGATGATTTAAGGGAGAATCTATCAAAATATATTGAGGAACAAGATAAAAATGCAATTTTTCCACCTGATGCCAGAGGAAAAATGATACAAGATTTCATTAAGCCGGAACAATACTTGCGAGATTTTGAGATGACAGAGATCCAGAATTTGAAGGAGTCTGTCGGAAGACAAAGGGGGAATACTGTAAAAATAATGACCTATAATTATACAAATACCATTGAAAGACTGTTGGTGAAGTGTCCAGTGAGTTTTGATACATATGAAATAGAGGAGCCGATACATGTACATGGATATTACAACAACAGAATGATACTTGGTGTGAATGATGAATCTCAGATAAACAATGATATTCTAAAAACAGACCCTGATGCATTAATAACCCTTGTCAAATCTCGCAATAATGCCACTTATGGAATACAGCACACTCGAAAATGTGAAGAATGGATTAAGAATGGGAATCTGATATGTTGCTATGGTCTCTCATTCGGAGAGACAGATAAAATGTGGTGGGAAATGATTGGCGCAGAACTGAAACGTCGTACTAATCTTAAAATTATACTATTCCATTTTGACGAACAACAAATTGACTATTCAAATAATGGTGCCAAATACCAACGCAAAGTCAATCAGGAAAAAAGAAAATTCATAAAAAAGTGCAACCTTACAGATGAGTCCGAAATAGAGAGAATCGAGTCATCCATTTATGTTGTTGTCAATAGTAATATTTTCAACACACATATAATTGAGACAGAGCATATCGCATAGACATTTTTAGTCTTATTCTGCCACGGCAAGCCTCCACGCTTGCCGTGGCTTTTTTATGTCCTCTCTAACCTTCAATTCCCGCCAATTCTCTCCCCGAATCCATTTTTTGTTCCCTCTCCACACCACTAAAACCCGCCCCGCATCTCCCTTTATCCACCCATACCCTCCTTTATCACCCCATAACCCGACAATCCCCGAATCCGATTTTTGCCACCCCTGTACTTTTGCCTCGTCTTTCAAAGCCCAGCCCACAGGTGCACATGTAGGCCATGCCACAAAGACGAGCAAACAAAAAGTATAACATTAAAAAGTAAAACACAATGGCAAAAGTTTTCGGAATCAACACAAAGATTCGGGGCAAAGTGGGCGAGTATATTTACCGCCAGACCAAAGTCGGCACTATCGTCAGCGAGGCCCCCGTCAAACCCATCACCCCTCTGCGCACCCAAAGCCAGATGAACATCCGTACCCAATGGGCCAACCTCGGCGCCATTTATAAGCAGTTCGATTCTATGCTGCGCCGTGGCTTCGAGGAGCTGCCTCCGCAGATGTCCGTCTATAATGCCTTCATCCAGGCCAACCTCGGTGTCGTCAAGGTGTACATCACCAAGCGCATGAAACTCAACGGCGGCGCCATCCTCGCACCTTATCAGATTACGCGTGGCAGCCTCCCCAGCATCAGCATGACCAAGAATAGCAACAACAAGTTGGTCAGCAGCATTGCCCTTGGCTCACTCACCATCAGCGCGACAACCACCGTGGCGCAGTTCTCGCAGGCTGTCATCGACAACAACACTTCTTTCGTCGAGGGCGATCAGCTCACTTTCTTCCATGGCAAGCAGTCTGTCGATGCTGTGACCCGCACTCCTCGTGCCACTATCAAGGGCTACAAGGTGGTGCTCAACACTGCCGACGACACGCCTCTGTGGAATATCGTGGAAAAGATTGGCTTCTCCGTTGCTGACAACTGCCTCGCCACCTCAGAGGAGATAACCAACGGTGCCGCTGTCTGGGTACACAGCCGGGAGGGTGTCGATGGCACGTTGAAAGTCAGCACGCAGTTCTTCTATGTCGAGAACTCCGCATTGGCTACATACCAGAGCAATTCTGCCATCCTCGCATCTGTCAACAGCTACGGCGGCATCAATTCCGCTGCCGTCTATCTCCAGCCCGAACTCAACGCTACCACCACACCCTGACTGCCAGTTCGGATCTTCCGTCTGCTCGTCGGAGGGCGCTCCCTCGCCCTCCACAGCCGACGACTAACCCTCACCACCAGTTAACCCTGTCGTGTATGCTGCAATATCATTGCAGCCCAAAGAATTTCAATTTTCAATTTGCTAAATGGAAGATTTAGAAATCACATCCCTCCCGACCGCCGACCCCGCATCCGTCCCTAAGCTCAAAACTTTGGGTTACGATTCCGACGGCAACGCCGCACAAGTCCGCCTTTCCGACTTGGTGCCGCGCATCATCAAGGCCGCGAGCATTGATTTCTTGTCCGGCCTCTTCATCAGCCGACAGCCCTTTGTTGCTGGAACCTCGGAAGTCTATATCAACGGACTCCGCTACACCCTCGGCAAGGACTACAAGGAGTTGACCGACGGTCCCAAGTCCGACGGTATCGAAATCCCAGGCATCGAGAGTGACGACGAAATCATCCTCAAAGCCATACCAATCAATTAAAAACAATCAAAATTAAAGAATCATGCAGAAACTCAAAGTAAAACAACTCGACGGCGTAGTGTCGCCCTCCGCATCCGACGATTGGTCATCTTTGACCGACCAGCTGGCCACCGCAGCCGCAACAAGTGAGAAAATCGACAATGCCGTTAGCAACGCTATAGGCGGCGCACTCCAGTCTGTCACAGGCGGCAGTGCCGAAACAGGCAAGTATGTCTCTGCCGTCACCAAAGAAGGCACCGCTATCAAGGTCGCCAAGACCGCCCTTCCCGTTACAGGTGTCAACACCACCAACACTGCCGGCACTGGCACCACCACCAAGGCTATTGTCAGCCTCGCCCTCTCCAGCGGCAAGGTCGTGGCCACAGAGAAAAGCATCGCCTTCCCCAATTCCCCTATCCTTACCATCGACAGCGTGGACTTCACCGCCGAAATCACCCTCACCAAGTCGCCCTATGCCGAAAGTGCCGTGGGAGTCTTCGTCAACGGCCTGATGCAGCCGCCCACCGACTACACCGCCGCCGAAGGCAAGATTACTTTCAAAGACCCCTCCCACTACGCCAAAGGCGACACCGTCAACATTCTCTACCTCACCGCCGCCTAATCTCTAACCCAGCAAGCCGACCGCACCGCGGGCAGTCGGCTTGCTCCCCTTTGTCCTGTATGCTGCAACACCATTGCAGTCCCAAGATGCCCATTAAACCCACTAAACCCATTCTGCCCGACCGCAGGAAGCGGCCTTGAGCACCACTGAATCAAATTAAATCTAGCGAAAAGCCCCATGAGAACAATCACCGAAATCATCATCCATTGCACCGCCACCCGTCCCGATGCCAACTGCACCGTGGAGAGCATCCGTCGCTATCATAAGAGCCTCGGCTGGCACGACATCGGCTATCATTATGTCATCTATCCCAACGGCAGCGTCCACTCAGGTCGCTCCGTCGAAGAGGTCGGTGCCCACTGCCCCGGCCACAACGCAAACTCCATCGGCATCGCCTATGTCGGCGGACTCGATGCCGACGGCCACGCCGCTGACACCCGCACCGAGCCACAATGTCTCGCCCTTCTCCAACTCGTCCGCGACCTAATGGAAGAGCACCCTATCACCTCCATCCACGGCCACAACGAGTTTGCCAACCGCGCCTGCCCCTGTTTCGACATCCAGCAATGGCTCACCGAAAACAATCTTTAACCTCTCCCGTTTCAATTTTCAATTCTCAATTTTCAATTTATGAATAACCTTTGGAACATCATCCTATCCGTCCTAACCCTCGTCGCCGGTGGCGGCTGGCTATTCGACCGCCGCCGCCATCGGCAGGAGGTCGAAAGCCTGAAAGCCGACAACCGACAAAAGGACATGAACCTGTCGAAGATGTATGTAGACGAGTTCAAGGAAAACATCGCCGATCCCCTGCGGCGTGAAGTCAGGGAATTACGAACCGAGATAACACATTTAAGAAATGCGATACAGAAGATTAACGACTGCCCTCATAGCGACGCTTGCCCTGTTTACAATGAGTTGCAGAAGCAGCAAGACTGTCACGCAGCAGACCCACAATGAAGCCGTCCACGACACCGTGATTGAAACCGTCACCCTCACCCTCCACGACACCATTCGTGAGATCACCACAATCACAATCCAAACCGATGAAACCGGCGACACCACACGCCTCACCACCACCACCGATCGCGAGAAAACCACCTCCCGCGACCGCACCTCCGACCACTCCCATCATACTACCCAATCCGAAACCGATTGCACCACCAAAGAAACCACAACGACATCTCCCATCTCGCCCATCCAACCCATCAACCCCAAATTCCCTATCAAACCCCTCCTAATCTCCTTCCTCCTCGGCCTTGCATTTTCCCCAATAATACGAATAGTCCATCGTATAAAAACTTAGGCCTATCAGTATTATTTAATTGGCTGTTGTATCGATGGATCATTATTTGACAAAAACAGGAGAGTTTTTTTACAACACTCCTGTTTTACTTACAAGATATTTCTAATAGTATTTAGACATTTGCCTTGTCTGATGATTGTGCTAAAAGCTTATTCACAGGCGTGTTGACATAAGGTGCAATGTCACCTAATGACTGCTCTCGTCTCAATAGTTTCTTCCCTGCCCATTGCAGATTTTCATCGTTTTTGTATTCATCAGGCAAATATCTCTGTGTGTTTCGGTAATGTGTCATTAACACAGCAAATAGACTGAGGTCTTGGGATTTATATTGCTCTACCAATTTCCTATATTGTTCAAATGAAACAAAGTCTTCGCTTGCTAAAACCGAGCATATTAGATATAATTTGTATTCGAAATTATCTTGTTCATGTTTAGATCTATCATCACCAATCTGAATAATTCTTTCGTCAAATAATCTTTTTAGAGGTTCCACCAAGGTGATTGACCAATAACTCATCGTGAACCAAGAGCCAATAATCTGCATTAATCCATATTTTGAAAAATTACGCCATACATCCATGTTCTTTTCTTTACTTTGTAGTATTGATTCAATGGCTTCTTCAATATTGTCAAGCCCCCGAGCAACCCCACTTTGTCTGTTTTCGATGGGGGTATTATAGAGTGCTTGCAATAATTTACCAATACCAGCAGTATTTGAGATATACTCATTAAAACATTTGGGCTTGCTTTTCTCCATTATTTCAGTTAGAAGGTCTGGAGCATCTTTTGTCATGCCAGCGTAGAAAATGGCAACATTCTGCCACCATAAGTTGTTGAATTGATCCACAAATAAAGAACGTTCTGCCTGATTGTGATGGAATATTTCGTATGCGGTAAAATATTCTTGGAATGACAAATGTTTGAATTGGATCTCTCCAGTTTCGTTAATAAAAAGCAAACCTGTATTTGAAATAATATCTTCAGCTATCTTTGACGCATCCATTATTTGCCCTCTTTCTGTAGAATAGTCCACAATGAGTTTTTGAAAATCTGCGGTGCTAATACTTTGTTTGCGTTCAACATGTAGTTTTTTCGCCAGATAGCATAAAAGCCTGTGCTTTGCGCCAACCTCAATAATATCAAGTGTGTTTTCCGGTGTATATTTCCCTATGAGTAAATCAACGAACTGTCTGTACAAATCAGTAATGGTAGCAGGTATTTCCACCTCTTTTTCATCAAATATTACAGTGATTAGTGCAACCGTAAGTGGTGTTTGAGGTAGTTTGTTTAGGATATCTGTTTCTTTAAGAGATTTAAGAAGACGTTTTGATTTTACGATATTATCTGCAAAATATGAATTGATAAAGTTCTGAATCTGTCCTCTATCTAAACGGGATATTTCGTGATACTTAAATCCTAAGTTTGTACAATTATAAAATAGATATTCTGAAGGTCTGGAGGAACAAATAATTTTTATTTCAGGGTAAATGCTATGAAAATCGTTTATAGCCCTTAAAGCTTTCTCTTTGTCGGACACTTGCGGGAGCTCATCTAAAGCATCAATAAAGATAACACAGTTACCCTGTTTTATGATTTCCTCTCCATCTATCAACAAATCTCGATTCCAGTCTGAAGAAAAATACTCCCTTACAGCATTGACCAAATTGTATTTGGCACTCTTTAATGAATTAAAGTTAATTATTATAGGGTAAAATTCGGCATCATTCCTCAAAGAATTTTGCTCAATAATATCTTTTGATAATGTCTTGAACAATGTGGATTTTCCAGATCCAGGTTCCCCAATAATGATTGTATTATCTTCAAGTCTTACTATAGAATTTGTCTTTCTCGCTTTCCATTGAAATGATCCATCATCTAACTCGACTCTTTCCAAAATTTTGGGTTCAATCGCACAATCTAACAATCGTTTCATTTTCTTATCACTAACACCTAGTGATTTTGAAAAGCTGTCGGTTTCTATTAGTTTGGAGAATGCGTCAATATACTTTTTATATGTTCTACTTCCTTTTAACCAATACTGTGGATATTTTTCATCAATGAATTTGACCAATTTTTCAGCATCCCAAAAATCAATGTTTGCTTTTTGGATATTGGGGGCTGTCCTAATTTTGCGTTCCGCTTCATTGGAAAAATGATCATTTGTAACTATTACCACTTTGCTGATATTGACACGGAGACCATTGATTACATTTTCATATGGCAATGTAAAACATTCGTTTGTCTGAGCAATAATCTCCTGTACTTGTGTCGAATTGCCCTTAATCACGCCTGCTTTTACGACAAACGCCCACCATTCTTTCGTATCGACAATTGAATTCGTATATGAACAAATGAGATCTTTCCCATCCTCGCTCTTGCCGCCTTTTTCATGTGTAATATGCACATCGGAGAATCCCATCTCATTCAATAATTCCTCAAGAAGACTATGTATTGCGGTTTCTGGAGCAATACTTTTTATTTGCACTAGTTTTTCTTCTCTGTTTTTCATATCGCAAAATAATAATATAAAAATAACGCCACAAATCTTCTTTTATTATATTGAAAAGTAAATTATTCTTGTGATAATGAGAATCATTCCTAGAAAAGAGACGGTCCAGCCTGGTGAAAAAAAATCATGTTTTTTTTATTTACACTGGTACACAATAAAAGCAATCTCATGACGTTTTTATGTTACATATTTTGTGCGAGTCCTTTGGTATATTTTACTCAATTACTCGGAGTTGCCGTACCTCCTGTCTTTGTAACCATATTGTTTACAATGTTCTTAGCAGATACCGTATTTCAAATCATCAAAAAAATAATTGATATGAGAAAGTCGAAAAAAACAACCTCGAAGAAAGATAAAGTAACCCAAGTAATATCGGTCTTTGGCCTGGTGTTACAAGTAGGGCGGCTGGGTACAATTCTCCGAATAAGAGAGTTGTTTACTTGGGACGAGCAACGCCGCCCGCCCAATTATATCAAAGTTGATATACTTTGAGGAGGAACAAATTTGTTTCTCCTTTTTTATATCTGCGAGCCATGTTTCCCTCGTCATTCAATAATATGCAGTTGGACTCTTACTCCTAACAAAAAATAGGTAGCCCTGCGGGCAATATTTCATAA
Source organism: Bacteroidales bacterium (assembly GCA_017645585.1). Taxonomy (GTDB): domain Bacteria; phylum Bacteroidota; class Bacteroidia; order Bacteroidales; family P3; genus Colimorpha. The sequence continues at coordinate 61,316 of JAGCOF010000038.1, read as the reverse complement.
AAAATGGCGTTATCAATAAGGAATTTATAAATTGGTTTAATCAAAAAATGGCGTTATTGAAAGCGGAATATCGATTTATAAAAATGGCGTTATCAAATAGGAATGGGAATAGTGTCTTATAATGAATGGCAAAAAGAAGGGTCCCCGCTGGGGTCGTCCTCTGCTGTCGCCGATGCAGGACTATACCGTCGGCTACGCCGTCGGTGCACCTCGCATGTTGAGGATGGAAAGATGAAAGCTTTTTCTAGTCTCAATGCGCAGTTTGCCCACCCACACCTCGGCGCCGAAGAATGCTCCTGGGGAGAAGGTAGAGAAAAGACCTTCCTCACTGCATTTAATTTTGATAATAAGGTGTTCGGTTCCCCTTCGGGGTGCCCCCAGGAGGCCGAAGAACTCTTCGTCGCCACCGAGCGCAATGCCAAGATTAGGTATGAAGGTTATAAAAAACTTTCTGAAATCTAATTATATGGAGAACCTTTCTTATAACTGCGCTACGAATGTGAAGAAAGTCCAGTGGACTTTCGATAGCGACCATCGGGAGCGGAGAATAAGAAAGAAACTCTCGGAGATGTAATATTCTCCACCCCAAGTCTGGAAGGTCGAGAGGCCTTCCAGACTTCTAAAGATTAAAGAAGGAATGGATAGCATTGCTTTAAAGTATGTACATAATAAACAGGAGCAGGACTTGTTGCTGCAACTAGACAATCTTGACTATCTAAAGATAGAATGGATGGTTCGGAATGCTTCTTATGTACATATGAACCAAGTCTTGGCTGAAGTCACATATACCATCCGAGAAATAAGAGAGCGACTTTTTTCTTCTTATGAAGTATCTGAAACGTATAGCTTCAAATTATTAGCTCCCTGTGAGGGATACTTGTATATTACGGAAGAAGAACTATTATATAATGGAGTTGATGGAGCAATGTATTGGGACTCGACAGAACCCAAAATATACATAAACGATCTTCAAAGGTTGGCATTTGTTTTTCAAAGCATTTCAGAGCTTTTCCTATATCACTACCAGACCGAAGGAGCAAAAATAGAAACTGATCCATATACAAATACTAATACAATAAAATGGGAGAATATCCGAGCGATTTATTCGGATGATGACTGCCTATTCCATTTGGATTTTGTTAACGACCACTCGGTTTTTGTTTTCAAAACGGATGAGAAATTAAGAAAAGGAGACTGTATTTCACTACTCTTTGATAATAACCAAATAATAGACTATCCTATACAGAAAGTACCAACAAAGGGCATATTCATGTATGAGTCCTGTTTTACTTTATATAAGGAAGACGTGGATTTATTATTAAATCACCAACTTGTTTCTTATAGGATTACTTATTTTAACAATCGATTACCTGCCAAGACTACACCCGTTCTATCTCTATACCTTCTAAGTTATCAAGTACTCGAGGAAATATCAATAAATGTAAGATGTTATTTAGATGCATTAAATAGACTGGTACCAAATTACAAATTCCCACAACGCTCAATAACAGAGAAACCAACAGAATTCAAAGTTAATTGGTGCTATGTCTATCTAATGAAAGACACATCTAATGGCTATCATAAAATTGGTATCTCCAACACTCCAGAATACAGAGAACGTACCTTGCAAAGCGAGAAACCCACGATAGAAATGATTGCATGCAAGAAATTTCCAACACGCAAGATAGCAGAATCAATAGAATCTGCCTTGCACACCACCTATAGCCAACAGCGTCTTCGTGGAGAATGGTTTAACCTTGATGAAGCAGATGTTGCAGCAATAATAGAAACATTGAAATAAAATACACACAACAAGATTCAACCAGTACAAAAAAAGCAAACATACATACGAAAAAACGAAAAACCTCGTTATTATAAAAAAATAAAGTTAAATATGGAAATACGGGTAAACAATCTAGGAGCCATAAAAGAAGGTGCGTTTGATCTCACCAAACGTTTTAGCATTTTCTGTGGACCAAATGGAACAGGAAAAACATATCTTGCATATGTTATATATGGTTTACTTAAAAGGAAAATACATATCCCTGGGAGAGAAAAGCTTGCCGAGACACTGGTTAATAAGAAGAAAGCCAGTATGGAAATAGATTTTGCCAAACTGACAAAATACAGGGAGAATCTACTATCTGCGACTAAAAGAAATATTGATGAAATTTTCGGCATAGGGGAGTCTGATGCCATGAGAATATTCAAAGACTTTAGTTGTACCTTTGCTACAGACAAAGAGGACTATCGGCAAATAATACTTCATTCTCAAATAAACACACAACTAAATGTTCAAGGTGTAAATATTCGAATTGAAAAAGAGTCCAATAGTTCTCAGATTCTACTTTATGTCTTGGATGAAACAATACCAACAAATATAATTGGGAACTTTAGATTCCTATTGGACTCAAATATATATTACATGCTTTCCATATACCCCATTGGGGGGGTTGAAATCTTTCCTGTAGAAAGAAACTCCATATACACTTTTAGTAAAGAATTATCAATTCGTAAGCAAGATGCTCTTGACCATATGCAAATGCTTATGAATAAAAAGAAACAAATTGATGTATTCGATTTATTAAGTAGCAAACGTTATCCAATGCCAATTCGGGACGGATTAAACTTCGCAGAAGACTTGACAGAAGTAAGGAAATATAACAGCCCTGTGTCAGAATTCGCAAAATATATGGAAAGGGATTTGCTACACGGGAATGTTCAAATCTCAAGTGAAGGCGACATACAATTTAAACCGAGCAAAAGTCCCCAAACGGTTTTGCCGATTCAAATGACAGCATCAGTCATTAAAACATTGTCTAGTCTTGATGTCTATTTGAATCATAAAGCAACACCCAACGACCTCATTATTATTGATGAGCCAGAAATAAACCTACATCCAGATAATCAGATTATGGTTGCCAGAATGCTAGTGCGGCTTATGAATCAAGGTTTCAGAATCCTTATAAGTACTCATAGCGATTATATTATTAGGGAAATCAACAATATGGTAATGATGTCAAACAAGGAATCTGATATTGTCAAAGATTTTCTTGCTAAAGGGAAATATACGAAAGATGAATTTATTTCTCCAGAAGATTTGGGTGTATATTACTTTAACTATGCTACAACAAGAAGCAAGCAAATTAAAGTTGAGAAAATAAACATCGAAGATAGTGGTTTCTCCATACCTTCCATTGACAAAACAATCCAGATACAGAATGCGTTCGCTGAGGATTTATATTATGGAATAAAGTATGGCAACAAATAAATATTTAAATAAGATTGATGCGTTATTGCATCCTACATTTAAAGACAAAACAAAGTCTTTACGTGAGGAGCAAGCCAATATGTCCCTGGATATATCAGATAGAAATGTGCCATACGTAATGTATTCATTCGACAAGATTCCAACTAATTTAAAATCTGGGATACTTCAACCATATTTTAGACAGAATAAGGCGTCAATTCTTTCGATGTGCGATTATTTTATTTTTTGTTTCGAAAACGGGAAATTGTACGTATTACTAGTAGAGTTAAAACATGGTAAAGACAATGTTACAAAACAACTCTATGCTGGAAGATGTTTTGCAAAATATATTGTTGATACCCTAAATCGTGTTGAGAAAATAAATCTTACTCCACATATTCGACTTATTTCTATTAGAAACAAAAATATCTGTAAAAAGGGGTTGCAAATGAAACCCGTAAAATACGACAAAGACAATTTTTGCACTTTTGAAGGAAACTCCTTCCAATTACTAGAATTCCTAAAATAATATCTTTGTAGACAGTTATAGGATCTCCGCCACCCGCCAGATGCGCGACCGCGTGGAGCGCATTATGCGTGAAGGCCTCGCCTGCGACTGCTGCAGCGCCGAAATCAAGGCCCTCTTCACCGAGTGGATCGAGAACCGCGAATGCACCCTCAAGACCAACGTTACGGAAGTCGAGAGCAGAGCAAACTCGTTTGCTTTGCCGAGATGTAGTAACGTCACCGAAGGTAAGGAAATCGCTGACCGTCTCATCCCGCTGATGGAGAAGTGCTTTTTGTTCTCCGCTGACGCTATCGAAGAGCCACCGGCTCTTCTTCACATCTGCAAGTAGCTCCTCGAGCTCCGTCACAGCCTCGTCAAGAAGATTTCTCTCTATTTCCGCATCAGCCAGATATAGTATTCGTCTGTCGGTTCAATATGGAAATAACATTTCCCGTCGCCACCTAAATCCCATGACTCCATAACCTCTCGTGTCAGCAATGGAAGTCTTTCAATATCACCGACAGCAATACGTTGGTGTACAAGGCGGCGGAATTTCCGATTGCAAAATCTTTTGCCACGCTTTTGTGATTTGCAGCACGCCCAGCATGTGATGGGAGTGCGTTTTCTACTTCTGTTCATAATGTCTCATAATGTTGTGAGAGGTGTCGTGTCTTCACGTTGCCTCTCGGTTAAACATTATGAGACTATAGGTTTTAAGAGCGTTAAAAATGCCATATTATTCTGCTTAAAATATCTGATGGTATAACGCAACAGTTCAATTTTTATTGCCCTTGCAAAATGACGTTTTGAAAATAAATTTGGTCAATACGAATAATGTTCGTATCTTTGCACACGATTTAAAAACAGGTATTAACCAATTAAAACTTACACATCATGAAGAAAACTATTTTTGCATCAGTATTTGCTCTGTTATTAGCCGGGTGCGGCAATGCGCAGAAGGTTGACAATACTCCCGTGGCGGCGCTGGACTTGCAGCGCTACCTCGGCGACTGGTACGAGATTGCACGCTTCGACCACAGCTTCGAGCGCGGACTGGACTTCTGCAAGGCCAACTACGCGCTGCGCGAGGACGGCAAGATTGCCGTGACCAACACCGGCATCAAGGAAGGCAAGCAGAAGACCTCCAACGGCAAGGCCAAGACCACCGACGAGGCCGCCGTGCTGCGCGTCTCCTTCTTCGGCCCGTTCTACTCGGACTACCGCGTGATGCTGCTCGACGCCGACTACCAATGGGCGCTCATCGGTAGCGGCAGCGCCAAATACCTTTGGATTCTCTCTCGCACCCCCGAACTGCCGCAGGAAACACTGAATACCATCCTCGCCGAAGCCCAACGCCGCGGCTACGACATCTCCAAGCTCATCTGGGTGAAGCAGAAATAATGTCATTAACCATAAAATACTATTGCTATGAAATACAAATGCACCATTTGCAAGTATGAGTATGACCCGGCACAAGGGGACCCCACACAGGGGATTGCTCCGGGAACGCCGTTTGAGGCGCTGCCGGCTGACTGGAAATGTCCGCGCTGCAAGCAGGGGAAGGAGAAGTTTGAGCCTGTCGCTGAGGTGAAGACTGCAAATTCCTACGCTGGCACTCAGACGGAGAAGAACCTGCATGCCGCTTTTGCTGGCGAGAGCGAGGCGCGCAACAAGTACACCTACTTTGCCTCAAAGGCCAAGAAGGAGGGCTATGAGCAGATTGCCGCCCTCTTCCTGCAGACCGCCGAGAACGAGAAGGAGCACGCCAAACTGTGGCTCAAAGAGCTGAACGGCATCGGTACCACCGCCGAGAACCTGGCCGCTGCCGCCGCCGGCGAGAACTACGAGTGGACCGACATGTACGAAGGCTTTGCCCGCACCGCCGAGGCCGAGGGCTTCCCCGAGCTGGCCGCCAAGTTCCGTGGTGTGGCCGCCATCGAGAAGCACCACGAGGAGCGTTACCGTGCCCTGCTGCACAACGTCGAGGCGCAGGAGGTCTTCGCCAAGAGCGAGGTAAAGGTGTGGGAATGCCGCAACTGCGGCCACATCGTCGTAGGCACTCAAGCCCCCGAGGTTTGCCCCGTCTGCAACCACCCGCAAGCCTACTTCGAAATCAACAAGCAGAACTACTGATTTCCCAATACATGCGTATCCTCCGCACCATCGGCAATCAATCGTTATGGGAACGGGAAAAGACTTTATTCCTTTCCTCTAAGTTGGCACCTGTCGGCACATGGGGCAAGGTGTTTGAGTGGGTCGATGGACTTACTGCCGCCGACACGGTGGTGTGCTTCAATTCGTCGGAATTTGAGAACGAGGTGCTGAAAACGCTGTTGGTGAATAAAATCCCCACGGTGCTGGTGGTGATGAACCGCTTCCGCGACACTTACAACGTACAAGTAGAATATGCACTAAACGAGAATCGCCTGCTCATCATTGAGATGCAGCGGGACGAGCCTCGTGGGAAAGGTGCCACACCAAGGCTGCGCAATCAATACTTCATCAGCCAGGTGCAGCACATCGTTTGTGGATACATTAACCCTAACGGCAGCATCTTTGGCTTGTTGCTGGGGCGCGAGAATGTCACCTATTTGGTTGATCGTAAAGAATTGAGAGCTGCCGAGCCGGAGCCCAAACCTTGTCGCTGGACGGTGGCCGAGGACAAGCGTCTGCTGCGCATGTTCTACGAGGACATGGGAGTCCATGCCATACACAAGGCCATCGACCGCCCTTACAGCACCATCTACCTCCGCATCAAGTCGCTGACGATGAACGACGAGCTGCTGAAAGGCCGCGAGTTTGAAGATTATATATTGGAGTCTCTTGATGTGCAACAAAACGACAAGTTGGCACTTAAGGAGTGGCGCAGCGACAAGTCGATTCCTGGTGTTTACCCTGAAAACAACAGCGCCCCCGACTTTGTGTTTGATTACGACGGCAAGCCTTTTGCCATGGAATGCAAGTGGCGCAACCATATGCCCAAAGATATTGAGAAAGAGTTGCTGCCACAGGATCGGATGGCCATATTCCAACAATACGCCATCCATCACCACATGCCCGTTTACCTCATCCTTGGTATCGGTGGGCTGCCCAATGACCCGGACTATTTGTATCTCTCTTCTCTTGACAACACCTTCACCACAGAAACACTTCGTAATATCTTACCGCTCTCAAAAGAAAGCCTATTTGCAAAGATTGAGAGCCTATTTTCTCATATAGAGCATCCTAATAAGATAGAGCAGAAAAGAGCGTTATATCCCAACGCATACAAGCCTTGGAATACAGATGACGATGACCTTTTGGAAAGACTATATAACGAAGGAACTTCTGTAAAAGACTTGATGGTTGTATTCCAACGCAACAGCGGCGGTATCGCATCAAGACTACGCAAATTAGGCTTAACCCAATAGTTGTCACTGAGAGTAACGCCAAACTGCGCTACGAGGGGTACAAGAAACTCTCCGAGATGTAGTCCTGAAGCGACACACTAAAAACAGCAACTGAGCGGAAGTCCAGTGAACTTCCGCCGTCCGCAAGGATGGCAGCCGTTTTGTGGTTTACTATAATTGCAAAATAATACTATTTTTGATGCGTCCTATTTCTGAATAACTTGGCGCGGCGTTCCTCATCGACACCTCCGAAGCCTACCATATTGATGTCTTCCATGCGTAGATATGTAGTGCCATCGAACATACCGTCACAGTCCAAGCAATCCATTTCTAAAACATCGTCGTTGAAACTTTTCACCCAACCGAACTTACAATAATCATGGTTCACCGCAACCTGTACCACCAGATGTTTCTCCTGACACAGATTGAGAACTGCACTGAACAAGTCCAAATCCGGCCAATACCCCTTTGGCAATTCATATTTTTCGGCTTTGGGTTTGATGAATTGCAACATGTTATTCAGATAAATGGTATTGCGCTGGATTCGGTTTACGGAATCAATGCGGTCCACATAGTATCCATCGTCAAGGTCATTCTCTTGGAAAGAATGCACTAGAATTGCTTCATCTGAACAAGCTACTATGTATACAACGCCAAATTTGTCGCTGTCTGTAGGGTTGGTGTATATTTCAACCAGCTCATTGGTATCACATAATTGTTTGATGATGTCATTCATTGTCTGTCTGTGTTTATTATTTCATTCGTGCATTTTCACCGCGCACAGGTGCGGTTTTTTTGTCCATTATAACGCCGCGGTCCCTTTTTTATTGCCTCCGGAGGTCGGTGGTTGGAGGTCGGTAACGGGTGGTCGATGGTTAATACCGGCTACCGATTACCGGCCACAGACAACCCACTTATGTCGTGCACGACATAATCGTAGGTGTACCGTAGATGCACCGTGTTTTGTCCGACTGCGGTCGGACATCACTCGGAGTTGACTCGGAGTTGAGTCGGACAAGAGTCGGAGGGGGTGTGTGGTCATTGAGGTGGCCAGATGGTGTTTTGTCGGCTGATAATGTGGTTATTGGGGTGTTAAATTGCCGCTGTCGCCTGTTTTTGTCCGACAGAGGGGTGTTGAGGGGCGTGCCCAGTGGCCCAAACGACCACCGCCAACCGGCCACCGAACACCCATTTATGTCGTGCACGACCTATTTTCTGCCACTTGATTTTCGCAGTATGATTCTCCCCCTGCAATTAATTCCAACACCCGCATACGAAAAACAGAATAATCACGTTATCAAAACACATATTCTGAGCAATATGGCATTGGTGAAGTTTCAGTTTGCGAAGCCGAAGGAGCGGTCGGTAGAGAGCCGGCGGGAGGCGCTGGAGTTCGGTAAGTTTGGGGAGCAGATGGCTACACGCTACCTGGAGGACAAAGGGTATACAATCCTCGACCGCAACTACCGTCGCGGTCATTTGGAGATTGACCTCATTGCGCAGGATAAGGGTGAGTTGGTCATCGTGGAGGTGAAGACCCGCGCCGACAACACCCACTTTCAGCCCGAGGATGCGGTGGATCACAGGAAACGGCAGGCACTGATACGCTTGGCGAACGAGTATGTCAAGACGCACAACCGCACAGAGAACGTAAGGTTCGATATTGTCACTATTGTCTCAAATGCCCACGGTGCCGACATCAAGCACATCAAGAACGCCTACAACGCAATGTCTTTCTAACGCCATCATACTATGTCGCTTAACCGTCATATTAAAACGCTGTTGCTCGCTCTCGCGTTGCTCTGCACCGGTCTTTGTCGGGCGCAGCAGAGCGTGAACGTGCTGTTCATCGGCAACAGCTACACCGAGGTGAACGACCTGCCCGGGATGGTGCAGCAGATTGCCGCCTCGATGGGTGACCAGCTGACCTACCAGAGCAACACGCCCGGCGGATGCACCTTCAGCCAGCATTGCACCAACCGCTCGATGGAGCTCATCTGCAGCGGTGGGTGGGACGTTGTGGTGCTGCAGGAGCAGAGTCAGTATCCCTCCTTCCCGCAGTCGCAGGTGGAGGCCGAGGTGTTCCCCTATGCTGCGCGGCTTGTCGATTCGGTTTATGCCCACAACCCCTGCTGCGAGCCGATGTTCTACATGACTTGGGGCCGCAAGAACGGCGACGCCGTCAATGCGCAGTATTTCTCTGTTCTCGGCACCTATGAGGGGATGGACAGCATGCTCTGTGAGCGCTACACCTATATGGCGCAGCAGAACGATGCCTCGCTCTGCCCCGTGGGACGTGTGTGGCGCTACCTGCGCGAGAACCACAGGGAGATCGAACTCTACCAACCCGACGAGAGCCACCCCAGCGTGGCGGGCACCTATGCGGCGGCGTGTGCCTTCTATGTCATGTTCTTCCACCGTGACCCCGCCGCCATCACCTACAGCGCCTCGCTGCCGGACCCCGCCGCCCACACCATCCGCTCGGCGGTGCGCAGCGTGGTGTATGAGAGCCTGCCGCAGTGGCAGCGTCCGAGGCCGCAGGCCTCCCTCGAAGCCGAGATACAGGATGACGGCACGGTGTTCTTCACCGCTGTCCCGCTCCTTGCCGACAGCTTGACCTGGTGCTTCGGTGACGGTAGCGACACCACAACCTCGTCGGCCCTGACCACCATCAGCCATCGCTATTCCGCCACGGGGACCTACACCGTCAGCCTTATTGCTTCGCGCCATTGCATGACCGACACCGCCAGCGTAGATGTCTCGGTGGTGGTCGATGATCAGGAGGGCATACCGAAAGGGACAGCGGAGGAGGTGACGGTATATCCGAACCCTGCATGTGAGCGGCTGACCGTGACGACCAGCGCGCTGCCGGCTACCGCAACACTCATCGGCCTTGACGGTCGGCTCTTGTCAACATTCGAAATACAACATTCAACATCCGAGATAAACGTCGGCAACTTGCCTGCCGGAGAGTATATCCTGCAAATAAACAACCCCACGGGAACGCTGTCCCGCAGGGTTGTAGTCATTAAATAAACTTAAGTCTGAACTACAGGCGGCTTTCGACGACCGGCCAATCGACTATTTGCCAGAGGGCGGTGAGGTAGTCGGCGCGGCGGTTCTGATAGTCGAGGTAGTAGGCATGCTCCCACACGTCGAAGGTCAGCAAGGGGTTGAGTCCCTGGGTGACGGGGTTCTCGGCGTTTTTCTGCTGTGTGATGACCAGCTTGCCCTCCTTGTCGGCGCTGAGCCATACCCAGCCGCTGCCGAACAGGGTGGCACCCTTCTGCTCGAACTCTTTCTTGAAGGCCTCGACGCTGCCGAAGTCGCGCACCAGCAGGGCGGCGAACTTTTCGCTCATGGGTTGCGGTGCAGGGGCGAACTGCTCGAAATACATCGTGTGGTTGAGCACCTGTCCGGCGTTGTTGAACAGGCCTCCCTCGCTGCGGCGCACCACCTCGCTCAGCGGCAGGTTCTCTAACCCGCTGCCGGGCAGCAGTTTGTTGAGGTTGTCGACATAGGCTTTCAAGTGCTTGCCGTGATGGAAACCGAGCGTCTCCTTGCTAATCACCTCGCCAAGCCCCTCGTAGGGCAGCGCCGGCATTGCGAATTGTCCGTTGATAGGCATAATTTCTTTCATAATCGTATAGTTTTATTTGTTATTATTCTGCTGCAAAGATACAAACATTTTCCCACACGACAAAAAATATTTTGTCGTCTCGCACATTCTTCGTATCTTTGCAATCTCAATTCAAACTGAATCAACCATGTTAGTCAAGACATACGGAAGCGCCATTATCGGGGTCAATGCGGTGATGGTGACGGTGGAGGTGAATGTCGGCGATGGGGTGGGTTTCTATATGGTGGGCCTGCCCGACAACGCCGTGAAGGAGAGCGCGCATCGTATCTCGTCGGCCTTCGAGGAGTCGGGTTTCCATATTCCCGGCAAGCGCATCATCGTCAACCTCGCACCGGCAGACCTCAAGAAGGAAGGCACCGCCTATGACCTCACCATCGCGGTGGGCATCCTCGGTGCCATCGGTGAGGTAAACCCCGACCGCTTCGAGCAGTATGTCATCATGGGCGAATTGGGGTTGGACGGCTCGCTGCGCCCCATCAAGGGTGTGCTGCCCATCGCCATCGAGGCCCGCAGCCGTAAGTGCAAAGGCATCATCGTGCCGGCCGAGAACGCCCGCGAGGCGGCCATAGTCAACAACCTGGAGGTCTATGGCGCCCACAGCCTCAAGGAGGTGATAGACTTTTTCAACGGCCAACGGGACATTGAACAAACCATTGTCGACACTCGCGCCGAGTTCGCCAACTCACTAAGCCACTATGAATATGATTTTGCCGACGTGAAAGGGCAGGAGAGTGTGAAGCGCTGCCTCGAGATTGCAGCTGCCGGTGGTCACAACGCCATCATGATAGGCCCTCCGGGCAGCGGCAAGTCGATGCTCGCCAAACGTATGCCCAGCATCCTGCCGCCGCTGACGCTGAGCGAAAGCCTCGAGACGACACAGATACATTCGGTGGCGGGCCTTATGCACAAAGAAGACTCGCTGATAGCGGTGCGCCCCTTCCGCGCGCCCCACCATACGGTGTCGGACGTTGCCCTCGTGGGCGGCGGAGCCAATCCCAGGCCTGGCGAGATAAGCTTGGCGCATAACGGAGTGCTGTTCCTCGACGAGCTGCCCGAGTTCAAGCGCACGGTGCTGGAGGTGTTGCGGCAACCGATGGAGGAGCGCCGCATGACCATCAGCCGCGCCAAGATGACCATCGAATACCCTGCTTCGTTCATGCTTATCGCGGCCATGAACCCTTGCCCCTGCGGCTACTACAACCATCCTACCATCGCCTGCACCTGTCCGCCGGGCTCCGTGAAGCGCTATCTCAACAAAGTGAGTGGCCCGCTGATGGATCGCATCGATATCCACATCGAGGTGACGCCGGTGCCCGTCAGTCAGTTGAACAAGGAGGGCAAAGCCGAGAGTAGCGCCGTGATACGGGAGCGTGTCGTCGCCGCGCGTGCCATACAGACGGCTCGCTTCGCCGCCAATCCCGGTGTGCATTGCAACGCCCAGATGGGCAGCAAGCTCACACGCGAATACTGCAAGCTCTCCAACGAGTGCCGCAACATTATGGAGATGGCCATGAACCGTCTGGGGCTCAGCGCCCGTGCCTACGACCGCATCTTGCGTGTGGCTCGCACCATCGCCGACCTCGAGGCCTGCCCTGAGATACAACCGCTTCACCTGCAGGAGGCCATCACCTATAGGTCGTTGGATCGCGACAGTTGGGGACAATAAGCGCCGGCTGTTCTACGGTTGCGACCGATGTTGTCCCGATGTTATCCCGAGGTTAACCCGAGAAAGTGAGGAGGTCTTTTGAGAGATTTTTTTGAAAAAAAGTTGTTGTTTTTTCAAAATATTATGTAACTTTGCACTACTGAAAATAGAGACATACATCACTATATATTTATTGTAATTAATTATTAACCAATTTAATACCCCCCCCTGATATGCGCGTTATCATTACAAAGGATTACGACGAAATGTCAATCTGGGCCGCTAACTATGTGGCCAAGAAAATCATTGATTTCAAACCCACGGCGGAGCATCCGTTTGTCCTCGGTTGTCCTACCGGTAGTTCCCCATTAGGACTGTACCAGCATCTGGTGAAGCTGAACAAGTGTGGAGTGCTCAGCTTCCAGAATGTGGTGACTTTCAACATGGATGAGTATGTTGGACTTAACGTGAACCACCCCGAGAGTTATCACAGCTTCATGTGGAACAACTTTTTCAACCACATCGACATCAAGAAGGAGAATGTCCACATCCTTGACGGCAACGCCAAGGACCTGAAAGCCGAATGTGCCCATTACGAGGAGATGATTGCCGCTGCCGGTGGCGTGGATCTCTTTATGGGCGGTGTGGGCCCCGACGGCCACATTGCCTTCAACGAACCCGGTTCCTCGCTGGCCAGCCGCACCCGCGTCAAAACCCTCACGACCAATACCATCCAGGCAAACTGCCGCTTCTTTGACAACGACGAGAGCAAGGTGCCGAAACAGGCATTGACCGTCGGCGTGGGCACTGTGATGGATGCCCGTGAGGTGCTGATTCTCTGCAACGGCCCCAAGAAAGCCCGTGCGCTGCACCACATGATTGAAAATGGTGTGAACCACATGTGGACCTCCTCCATGCTCCAGATGCACCAGCACGCCACTGTCGTCTGCGACGAGGAAGCCACCGTCGAGCTGAAGATGAGCACCTACGATTACTTCAAGGACAAGCAGCGCATCGAAGGAAGCATCGCTGAATACGTTAACCTTTATAAATAATAGCCTATGACCCCCCAATATCGCAACCTTACAACGGGCGAGATTGAGCGGTTGGAACGGCAAGGCAACAGTGCCGAGGATTGGGGCGCCGTGCGCGTCTGCGAGCCTTTCTGCGCTGAATGTGTGAGAAACAGCACCTTCGAGGGTGCTGTCTCTCTTGGTGCCATTGTCGCCGCTCGCCACACCGAAGGAGACCTCTCTCTGCGTGAAGGCATCTTCAATTCCACGCTTTGCAACACCACCGTCGGCGACCATCCCGCCATCCACAATGTGCGCATGCTCAGCGGCTACACCCTCGGCAACGGGGTGATGCTCTTCAACATCGACGAGATGACCTGCAACGCCGACCCACATCAAGCCGCCTGGCTGGAGCCCATGAACGAGAATGGCGGCCGCAAGATACTGCCGTTTGGCGGCATGACCATCGGCGACGCCTACCTCTGGGCACGCTATCGTGGCCACAAGGGGTTGATGGAGCGGCTGGAGCAGTTCACCTATGACCTTCTCGGCACCGACGAGGGCCGCTACGGAAGGGTGGGGGATTGCTGCGTCATCAAGAACACCAAGAGTGTGCACAACGTCATCCTACGCTCGACCGAGAACGACCCCACCGTTGTGGACAGCTGCATCGTGCTGAGTGACGGTGTGGTGGGTTACGGCTGTACGCTTGAATATGGCGTCATCGCTGTGCGCTTCCTGCTGGGTGAGCACGTGCACTTGGAGTTCGGCTTGAGGCTGAACGACACTGTGGTGGGCGACAACAGCACGCTGGCGCGCTGCGAGGTGGGCAACAGCATCATCTTCCCCGCGCATGAGCAGCACCACAACAACTCGTTCCTTATCGCCGGCCTCATCATGGGACAGAGCAATATTGCCGCCGGCGGTACCATCGGAAGCAACCACAACAGTCGCACCGCCGACAACGAGCTGGCCGCCGGCCGTGGTTTCTGGCCGGGCCTCTGCTGCTCGTTCAAGCACTCGAGTCGCTTCGCCTCTTACTGTCTGCTGGCCAAGGGCGATTACCCCGCCGAGCTCGACATCAAGCTGCCCTTCGCGCTGGTGAACAACAACGCCGCCAAGGACCAGCTCGAGGTGATGCCCGCCTATTGGTGGATGTACAATATGTACGCGATGGATCGCAACAGCAAGAAGTTCGCCAAGCGTGACAAGCGCAAGCTGAAGGCCCAGCACATCGAGTTTGACAACCTGGCCCCCGATACCGCCGAGGAGATCCTGCATGGTATGGAACTGCTGCGCGGGTGGATGAAAGCTTCCGACGGTACTGTCTACGCCGACGGTATGGAGAAAGGTAAGCGCCGCACCGTTATACTCAAGGCCGAAGAAGGCCTGAAGGCCTACGAGGAGATGTTGGTCTTCTATGCCATGAAGAATTTGGATGGTTGTCAGTCGTCAGTTGACAGTTGTCAATGTGAGCGCGAATGGGTCAATATTGGCGGCCAGCTGGTTGCCAAGCCTGACATGGAGCGCCTGATTGTCGACGTGGAGAACGGCACCATCGGCAGCTGGCAGCAGCTGCACGACCGTATGGATGCTCTTTGGGAAGCCTACCCCGCCCAGCGTGAGGCCCACGCCTACGGTGTCCTCTGCCGCCTGGCAGGCGTCGACCAACTCGACGATACCCTCTGGGCACGCTACCGTGCGCAATACGCAGATATACTGAATTATATCGAACAGCAGAAGAAAGCCTCGCGTGACAAGGACGACGTCAATCCCTTCCGCAATATGACCTATTGGGATGACGACGAGCGGCGGGCTGTGCTGGAATAGCGCCTACTCGGGCAATTTAATCTCTTTGAAACGGCGCTGGCGTTGCTGCCAGCGCTCACGGGCGTACTGCTGCATGTCGGTCACCTCGTCGCTTTCGTCAATAATCTCCAAGCCGAAGATGGTCTCGATGATATCCTCAAGCGTGATGATGCCTTGGAACGAGCCGTATTCGTCGATGATGCCGCCAATCTGCTCCTTGTGCTTCAGCAGGTTGTCCCAGATGTCGGCCACGCTCATCTCCTCGTTGAAAAGGGGTATGGTGCGCTTGATGTCGCCGAGGGTCTTGCTGAAATGATCCTCGGCGAGCTCCTCAAGAGCTTCGCTGCGGAGCACATAGCCGGTGATGAAATCCTCCTCCTCAGCATAGACGGGGATGCGCGAGAAGTGGCTGTATTCATCAGTGCGGTAGAACTGCTTGAGTGTCATCTTCTCAGGCGCTGTGGCGGCTACAACGCGCGGCGTCATCACGTCGTAGGCCTTGATATCGTTCAGCTTGATGACGTTCTGGATAATCTTGTTTTCGTCCTCATCGATGACGCCCTCGTCCTCACCCATGTCGGCCATCGCGGCCACCTCTTCGCGGCTGACAGCGGTCTCCTCCTCATCCTTCTTGGCGATGAGTTTCGTGAGCCACTGCACCAGCACGACGATAGGGAAGAGGGTGAAAATCAGCGCGCGGATGGTGTAGGCCGTGAAGCCCATCAGGCGGCGCCAGCTGTTGGTGCCGATGGTTTTGGGAATGATTTCGCCGAAGACCAGAATCAGGATGGTGACCACCGCGGAGACCAAGCCGAACCAATGGCTGCCGAACACCAGCGTGGCCTGTCTGCCTACGCCAGCGGCACCGATGGTGTTGGCTATCGTGTTGAGGCTCAGTATGGCGGCAATGGCGCGCGCGTTGTCGAGCTTGTATTTTTTGAACAGGCTGGCGGCTTTGTATCCTTCATCTTCGCGCATGGTGATATAGGAGAGCGGTGTGGACATCAAAACCGACTCCAACACCGAACACAGGAACGATATCGCCATCGCACCCGCCAGAAACACAATCAGTAACGTCATTTCAGTTTTCAATAATATAACTGCAAAGATACAAATAAATATGCAATCGGCAGTATAAAAATGAAAAAGCCTCCTTTCGGCAGGCTCTCAGGACCATGTTCTCTCCGTCGTGTTGTGGCGAAAATCACCATTGTTGGTGATTGCGCGGGTGCGTACAAAAGTATATCTTTGCATTTGAATTTACACTCTAAGAACGTATGTTACTATCTGAACTACAGACCGGTGAGCGTGGTGTGGTGGTGCGCGTGGTGGGCCACGGCGCCTTCCGCAAGCGCATCATTGAGATGGGCTTCATCAAGGGCGTGTCCGTCGAGACTGTCCTCAACGCACCTCTGAAGGACCCCATCAAGTACCGTATTATGAATTTCGAGGTGTCGCTTCGGCGTAGCGATGCCATGAAGGTGGAGATTGTCTCCGAGGAGGAGGCCGAGCGTGAGATTGTGAATCACCATGATTACAAGGGTATAGAGGCTGGTGAAACCAAGCTGCAACATGTGGCCGCCGAGCGGTCGAAGACCATCAACGTGGCCCTTGTGGGTAACCCTAACTGTGGCAAGACCAGCATCTTCAATATTGCGGCGCACGCTCACGAGCGGGTGGGAAACTATAGTGGTGTGACGGTGGACGAGAAGGTGGGTACCTTCACCTACGGTGGCTACACCTTCAACCTGGTGGACTTGCCAGGCACCTACTCGCTCAGCGCCTACTCGCCCGAGGAACTCTATGTGCGCAAGCACATCATTGAAAAGAACCCCGACATCATACTCAATGTGGTGGATGGTAGCAATTTGGAACGCAACCTCTACCTCACCACACAGCTCATCGACATGGACATCACGATGGTGATGGCATTGAACATGTACGATGAGTTGCAGCGCAGCGGCGACCGCCTCGACATCGATCAACTGAGCACCCTGTTGGGCATGCCCATCGTGCCCACTACGGGTCGCAATGGTAACGGCATCGACGCATTGTTTGACAAGATAATAGAAGTATTCGAGGGCCGCGACGAGAAGACACGCCATATCCATGTGAACCATGGTCGCGAACTTGAGCGTTGCATCAGGCGGCTGCGCACCGAGCTCTATGAGCACGGCTTCAGCGATACGCTCTCTACCCGTTTCCTGGCTATCAAGTTGCTGGAGAACGACAAACAGCTGGAGCAATATGTGCAGCAGCGCGACTCCGATGGCAGTGTGATGAAGATGCGCAATCGGATTGCCGAGGAGTACCAGAAGAGCCATAGCCACACGGTTGACGATGCAGAACACATACAGAAAGAGCATGGGGGCAACCCACATGCCCATCAGGACATTGAAAGCGCCATCACCGACGCCAAATATGCCTTTGTGCGTGGCGCCCTGGCCGAGTGCTACACGAAGAATGAGAAGAGCACCCTGCACGCACACACCGATAAAATTGACGCCATCGTCACCCACCGTTGGTTGGGCTACCCAGTGTTCCTCGTGGTGATGTTTATTACCTTCTTCTGTACCTTTGCCGTGGGACAGTATCCCATGGATTGGCTCGAGGCGTTGTTCGGCTGGCTGGGCGAGATAGTGGGCTCGGCCATGAGTGACGGGCCGCTGAAGAGCTTGTTGTGCGACGGCATCATTGCCGGAGTGGGTTCGGTGCTGGTCTTCCTTCCCAATATATTGATTCTCTACCTCTTCATTTCCTTCATGGAGGACAGCGGCTATATGGCTCGCGCGGCTTTCATCATGGACAAGCTGATGCACCGCATGGGCTTGCATGGCAAGAGCTTCATCCCGATGATTATGGGTTTCGGCTGCAATGTGCCGGCCATCATGGCCACGCGTACCATCGAGGACCGCAAGAGCCGTCTGCTGACCATGTTGGTCATCCCGATGATGAGTTGCTCGGCGCGCATACCTGTGTATGTGATACTTGTTTCGGCTTTCTTCTCCAAATGGGCTGCCTTCGTGCTCACGGGACTCTACCTGCTGGGCATGCTGATGGCGGTGTTGATGGCCAAGCTGTTCAGCCGTTTCTTTGTCAAGGGCGAAAGCCTGCCGTTCGTTATGGAGCTGCCTCCCTACCGTATGCCGACGGCCAAAGCGGTGCTGCGCCACACGTGGGAGAAAGGCAAGGAATACCTCAAAAAAATGGGTACAATCATCTTGGGAGCCTCAATAATCGTTTGGGCATTAAGTTACTATCCTACGCATGAGGACCGTCGCGTGCAGGCTGAAAACAGCTACATGGCCAAAATAGGCAAGACCATCGAGCCTGTTATGAAGCCCTGCGGATTTGACTGGCGCCAGAGCGTGTCGCTGCTGGCTGGTGTGGGAGCCAAGGAGGTGGTGGCCAGCACGATGGCGGTGGTCTATGCCACCTCCGACGATGAGGCCGCGCTACTGGAGGAAGAGTTCGAGAGTGCTGAGGGTGAGAGCCGCATCAGTGAGTTGGTGCGCAATAATATGACGCCATTGTCAGCCGCCTCCATGCTACTCTTCATCCTGCTGTACATGCCCTGTGTCTCTACCATTGTGGCCATCAAGAACGAAAGCGGCAAGTGGAAGTGGGCCCTCTTCACTGTGGCCTACACCATCGGCTTGGCTTGGATAGTCTCTACGCTGTTCTTCCAGATAGGCACATTACTGCTATGACACAGACGATTATAGTCATACTGATTGTTGCCGCTGCGGTCTTCTTCGCCGTGCGACGTTTGTTGCGCACAGTAAAAAGGAAGGATGCCGGCTGCGGGTGCGGCTGTTCGGGCTGCCCCTACCGAGGTGAATGTAATAAAAAAGAAGCCGATACATGATTGTATCGGTTTCTTTTTTGTGACCCTGCTGCGACTCGAACGCAGGACCTAGAGTTTAGAAGACTCTCGCTCTATCCAGCTGAGCTACAGGGCCAGCATTGTCGGGACACCCAGATTCGAACTGGGGATCTCCTGCTCCCAAAGCAGGCGCGATAACCGGACTTCGCTATATCCCGCTGGCGGTGCCATAAAAAAAGACGCCTTGGGGCGTCTTTCTGGCGGAGAAGGGGGGATTCGAACCCCCGGTACCCTAATCGAGTACGACAGTTTAGCAAACTGTTGGTTTCAGCCACTCACCCACCTCTCCGTGTGTTTCGATTGGACTAAAAAGCACCGCTTTTTCTCTCTCGAAAAGCGGTGCAAAAGTACGAACTTTTTTAATACTGACAAAATTTTTTTTCAATCCACCCTCTACTAAGCACCTTTCACTCATCACTCATCACTTCCTCTTGGCCTGATTGGCAACGCTTTGCATCTTTGAGGCGATGACTTCGGGGTCGCCCAGGAATTTGTCCTCGACGAGGTTCATGCGGTCGTCAAAAGTGAATACATAGGGCACCGCCGTGGGTAAATTGAACTTGATTATCTCATCGTTGGACATGCCTTTCAGTTCCTTAACGATGCCGCGCAGCGAGTTGCCGTGTGCCACCACCAGCAGGGTGTTGCGGTTGTCGAAGGCGGGCATGATGGTGCCGCGATAGTAGGGCATAAGGCGTTCAATGGTATCTTTGAGGCTCTCGGTGAGGGGGATGAGATTGTCGGGAATCTCGTTGTAGCGCGGGTCCATGCGGGGGCTGCGCTCGTCGTGCAGATCGAGGGCGGGCGGCTGGGTGTCGAAGGAGCGGCGCCAGAGCAACACTTGCTCATCGCCGTATTTGGCGGCGGTGTCGGCCTTGTTGAGGCCCTGGATGGCGCCGTAGCTTTTTTCATTCAGGCGCCAGCTTTTCTGCACCGGCAGCCAATCCATATTCATGGCGTCGAGCATCTGGTTGAGGGTCTTCACAGCCCGTTTGAGGTAGGAGGTGAAGCAGAGCTCGGGGCGGTAGCCTTCAGCTACCAGCAACTTGCCGGCTTCCCAAGCCTCGGCCATGCCGGCCTCGGTGAGGTCCACATCGGTCCAGCCGGTGAAGAGGTTGAGTTTATTCCACGCGCTTTCGCCGTGGCGTACAAGTATCAGGGTTTTCATTTCTTCTTGTTCTTTTTCTGTTCTTTCTTCAGTTTTTCTTCTTTCTCGCGGGCTATCCAATTGGCCACACGCACCTTGTCCTCGCCCTGCGGGAAGGGACCCTGAGGCAGTTTGTCGCGGCGTGCGAGCCAGGTGATGACCACACCGCCGACGATGAAGGGAATGCTGAGCCACTGCCCTTTTAGCAGCATGCTGCCCTCGATGACGCCGTTGGTCTTGACAAACTCGATGAGGAAGCGCACGCCGAACAGTGCCACGAGCCACCAGCCGAAGAGGGTGCCTGTCTTGAATTGGCCTTTCTTTTTGCGGTAGTAGCACAGCGATACGGCAAAGATAATCAGGTAACTCAGCGCCTCATAGAGGCCGGTGGGGTGCTTGGGCACCGTCTCACCCTCGCGCACGAAGATGAAGCCCCATGGCAGGTTGGTCTCACAGCCGTAAATCTCGCTGTTGAACACATTGCCCATGCGAATAAATGCGCCGCCGAGGGCCACAACAATGACCAGCCGGTCGAGGAACCACCATGCGTTCATGCGGTATTTCCTCTGGTAGAGCCACAGGGCAATCAGGATGCCGAAGGCGGCACCATGGCTGGCGAGGCCCTGGAAACCGGTGAAGTGCCCGTTGTCGAAGGGCCAGAATATCTCCACCCAATGCTCCGAGGTGAGGAAGTATTTGGCGTCATAGAACAGGCAGTGTCCCAGACGCGCGCCTATAAGCACCGCCAAGAAGATATAGACGAGCAGGCTGTCGAGGTATTCGCTGCGCACCTGCTCGCGCTTGAACATCCACTTGATGATGTAGTAGCCCAGCACGAAGGCTATCAGGAAGCCCAGCGAGTAGTAGCGCACATCGAACGAGCCGATGCTGAACAGCACGGGGTCGACGTTCCAGCGGATGGCGTTTAGTATCATTTATTTTGCGTAGTTGATGGCGCGTGTCTCGCGGATGACGGTGACCTTGATCTGGCCCGGATAGGTCATCTCGCTCTGGATCTGCTTGGAGAGGTCGAAGCTGAGCTTGTTGGCCTCGGCGTCGCTCACCTTCTCGGCGCCGACGATGACGCGCAGCTCGCGGCCGGCCTGGATGGCGTAGGTCTTCACCACGCCGGGGTAGGACATGGCCATCTGCTCCAGCTTGTTGAGGCGGTTAATGTAGGCCTCCACCACCTCGCGACGGGCACCGGGACGGGCGCCGCTGATGGCGTCGGCCACCTGGATGATAGGGCTGATGAGGTTGGTCATCTCCACCTCGTCGTGGTGGGCGCCGATGGCGTTGCAGATATCGGGGTGCTCCTTGTATTTCTCAGCCAGGCGCATGCCGAAGATGGCGTGTGGCAGCTCGGGGTCGGTCTCGGGCACCTTGCCGATGTCGTGCAGCAGGCCTGCGCGTTTGGCCAGCTTGGGGTTGAGGCCCAGCTCGGCGGCCATCGTGGCGGCCAGGTTGGCCACCTCGCGGCTGTGTTGCAGCAGGTTCTGGCCGTAGCTCGAGCGATACTTCATGCGGCCCACCATGCGCATCAGCTCGTGGTTCATATTGAGGATGCCGAGGTCGATGCAGGTGCGTTTGCCCACCTCGTTGATTTCCTGCTCAATCTGGCGGCGCGTTTTGGCCACCACCTCCTCGATGCGGGCGGGGTGGATGCGGCCGTCGGTGACCAGCTTGTGCAACGACAGGCGTGCTATCTCGCGGCGCACGGGGTCGAAGCCGCTGATGATGATGGCGTCGGGCGAGTCGTCGACGATAATCTCCACACCCGTCAGGCTTTCCAGGGTGCGGATGTTGCGGCCTTCGCGACCGATGATACGGCCCTTGACCTCCTCGTTCTCAAGGTTGAAAATCGACACCGTGTTCTCCACGGCGGTCTCGGTGGCGGTGCGCTGGATGCTCTGGATGACCACTTTCTTGGCCTGTTCGGCGGCGGTAATCTTGGCCTCCTCCACAATGTCCATGATGGTGGTCGAGGCTTCGGCGCGGGCCTCTTCGGTGAGGCTCTCTATCAGCTGCTGCTTGGCCTCGTCGGCGGTCATGCCGGCAATGTGCTCCAGCTTGTCAATGCTCTCCTTGTAGACCTTCTCCACCTCGGCCTGCCGGTTGTGCAGCACCTCGATTTGCTTGTTCAGGTTCTCGCTGACGCCCTTCAGTTCGGCGCTCTTCTTCTGCAGTTCGTCGACCTTCTGGGCCAGCGTCTGCTCACGCTGCTTGATTTTGTTCTCGGCGTCGCGCATCTTGTTGTTCTGCTCATTGACGCGCTTGTCGTGTTCGCGCTGCAACTGCAGGAACTTCTCTTTGGCTTGCAGTTCCTTCTCTTTCTTGATCACTTCGCCCTTTTCCTCAGCGTCTTTGAGCACCTGCTGGCTGCGGGCGAGCAGCTTGTTGCGCAGTACGCTGGTGGTGAGCCACACGGCTATGCCGCCGCCGGCCACAATTCCGATAACTATTCCTATTAATGGTGACATGTTGTGTGTGTTGTTGTGGGAGGCTGCCGAATCAAGGCAAAGCATTTGAAAAACTGCATCCGTCTTTGCGGGGAGTTGCTTCCCCGTCCCTCCGGGAGTTGTGGTAAACTCTGGAAACGTAGGATTTGAGCGCCGGGCGTATCAGCCATACAACCTACCCGCCCCTGAGCCGACTCGGTTTGTAAAAGGTGTTGAGTTTACAAACTGTTTTGGAACGGTCGCGTAGCAACTATGCTATGGCAGTCGCGTAGCAACTGTGCTACGGCAGTTGCGAAGCAACAGTCCCGTGTGTCGGATGCAGTATTCCTTCCAGTATGGTGTCGATGGACTGCAGCCGCTGCGCAAGGTCGGTGTCCTTGAAGCGAAGCGAGTCCTGTATCTTAGTCAACTGAGTGATCTGGGTGAGCGCCACCATTGCCAAGAGGTCCTGATGGTCATTGTAGGCATACATATTGCCATACTGTTTGGCCTGGTTCTCAATGGCTTCCGCGGCCTTGCGCAATGCGGCCTCATCCTCCTTGACCACGCGAAGCCGGTAGGTCCGTCCGAGTATGGTGATCGATGCCTGTACTGTATCCATTAGTCGTTGGTTTTCAGTATTTCGAGACTCTTGTCGATGGTGCGTATCATCCGGTTGATCGTAAGTTTCAATTCAGCGCTGTCTTTTCCTTCCGTCAGCCTGTTCCCTAATTTTACTAATTTGTTTTCTTCTGTTAAATTATTTATTAATATTTCTTTGTTTTTTAGCGCTTCTTCGAGCTCGTAGACGCGGTCGTCGCGCTGGGCGACGAGGGAGCGGAGCCGCTGGACCTCATCTGCCAACTGCCTGACTTTAAACTCGATGCCTGATACCGATGTTTCGAAGTCGAACATATTTTTACCTTGTCTATTACACTATAAAAAGCGATGCAAAAATACGAATAATATTCGATATACGCAAATTTATTTTTAATCTCCCGCCTGCGGCGTAATCCATAAAACTGATAAAACGATTTGCCGAACGTCAGTTTCAGCGTAGCAGCGTGACGGTGCCGACGGCGGTTTGCGTGCGGTTGGGCGTGATGATCGAGGAGTAGGTGAGGTGCCACACGTATGCTCCCTGCATACAAGGCGTTCCTTCGTGGGTGCCGTCCCAACCCTCCTCGGGGTGGTCGGTGCTGTAGACCAGCAGCCCCTGTCGGTTGAAGATGCTGAGGCTATGCTGGCGTATGCCGGTGCCTGTGATGACAAAACGGTTGTTGTCGGGCTCGCCTGGCGTGAAGATATTGGGGGCAAAGAAGTCGGCGCGCACCAGATAGATGCAGCCCGTGACGGTATCGGCGCACATCCCGTTATTGACGGCCAGCACCACCCGTGTACTGTCGTCGCCCACGTCAGTGATGTAGACCAAATGGGCTGAGGTGTCCGGCAGGCTGAGGCTGTCGCCGTCGGCGTGCACGATGGTCCAATGGCGACTGTAGTCACCGTTGGAGATGTCGTAGGCGTGCAGCGTAAGGTTCTCGTAGGTAAGCTGTGTAGGTGTCAGTTTGAGTGCAGCCTCGGGAATGAAAATTGGGCGGAGGGTGAAGGTGGTATCAGTCGGGCAGAACATGCTGTCGGTATAGCCGGTAGTCATGCGGTAGGTCATCACGCTGTCGACCGAAATGGTCAGTGTGTCGTTCAGCCATAGTTCTCTTGTGGTTGTGTCGTCTCCGTGAAAAAACAGGTGCAGGCTGTCGTGTAGACGGTCGACGCCCAATAGATAGAAGTTACCTTCGCAGTTGGGAATGATACTGAAACCAAAGTCCACTTTAGGCCAGCGGCAGAGGTCGAGCCCGACTATCGAGTCGCAACCCAGCGTGGTTGTTATTGTGTCGCGCAAGGCGATGCATAACATCGCCTGTGGCTGGCTGGTGTCGTTGATAATGTGGCCAATCCATGTGCGGCCTTGCCCAAAGCAGATGGTGTCGTGCTCGGGAGCGGTGACTATATCCGGATATACTGAAAGGTGCAGTGTGACGATTGAGTCGCATCCGTTCAATGATGTGAGGGTGTCGCAGAGTGTCAGGCGGGTGCTGTCGGAGGGCATCGTAATGAGAGTGCCGTTCCACAGATAGATTTGGTGACGACAGATAGTGTCTTCTTCGGGTACGGTAACGATGTCGGGCCACGTGGACAGATACAGGATGACGCTGGAGTCGCAACCGGCTACGGATGTGAGAGTGCCGTGCAGCGTCAGGTGGGTGCTGTCGGAGGTCATTGTGTAGAGAGTGTCGTTCCAGAGGAAGGTTTGGCCAAGACAGAGCGTGTCATAGTGCAGGTTGTCGTAACTTGAATGGTTGATGTGCAGGTTAAGAGTATAAAGAGTATCGCATTGAGCAGGATTGGTGACGAGGTATGTGGCACCCAGAGTGTCGGCGGCGTACAGTACATCGTCTCGCCAGCGTAGTGAGTCGCAAGCAACCAAAGCTTCTTCGGCTTGTAATTGAACAGAATCCAAAATGACGGTCAAGTGTGCTGTGTCGGCGCATTGGCCGCCCCCGAGGGTGGCGATGATGGTAACATCGTAGGTGCCTGTGTCTGTGTAGGTGTGTGTGGGGTTGAACTCTATGGCGCTGCTACCATCGCCAAAATGCCAAATCACTTTATCACACAAGCCGCCGTAGGGCACAGGGGTGATGCCGTCCAAGGTGATATAACTGCCACTCTTGAAACTGACATCATACCTGCGGCATCCAACAGGGAGTATCTGTTCCACGCTGCCGGCCGCTTTGGGCAGACGGGTGCCCGCATAGGTACTCAGCAAGAAGCTGCAGGCGGTGTCCTCAATTGAAATAACGCGGCAGTGGTAGATGTTCCCGTCGGAGGGCACACGGATGGAACGGCTGTTGCCGATAACGTTTCCTGTCGAGTCGATCCATTGGTAGTTAAACCCTTCGGGGGCCGTGAAGGTGTTGCTGTCAACGCTGCCACATTCCAGGGCCGTGATGTTGCGGGTGGTGCATCGGGTGGTGAAATAGGCATAGCCGAAATGTCCTCCTATGCTGCAGTCGCAGGTTTTGAAGCGCAGTTTGAGCGTCTGCCCGTGATAGTCGGAGAGGTCGAAGCCCACAGTGGTCCAATCTTTCCACATGATTTGGTTCTGATTGTTCAACGAGTTCCATCCCATCGAGTCGCTGGACACAAAGTCGGCGTGGTCGCATGCATTGCCCACGGGGGTCGTGTATTCATCGAGCAGATCAAATGAAAAGCGGGGTTGATCCATTGGCAGGTGGTTCGGGTTTTCCAGCACGGCGGCATATTTCAGTATCAGTATGGCGCCAATCATGGTGTCAACAGTCACCTTGTAGTCAATGGCTTCCCATTGTGCTCCGATGCCACTGTTGCCCAGACGTACCGTCGAGTCGCATCCCGGACAGACGGTGCGCAGCTGGGTGCCGCCAAGCACAGGGTCGTAGAGCGTGGTGTCGCTCATCACGGTGTGGCGTCCGTTTACGATGTTGTAATTAACAAAATTATTGTTGATTAGGCTACCATAACTGCAGGTTACATGCTCGGGATGTAGGTCGGTGGCCTCGAAGCACCCATACGCGGGAGGACAGATGAACAGATGGAAGGTGTGGCTTACCCAACAGCAATGGTTGCCGCTGTCGGCCACAGAGGTCAGCCTAACGGTGTGGTCGACATTGCACAGCAAATCGTTCAGTGTGGTGCGGGAGAACATCATGCCCGAAGTGTCGGAGGGGATGGGTGTCCAGGGACCGTCGTCAAGGCTGAGGAGCGTCAGGCTGTCGTGGGTGTAAAACGTCAAATCTGCCGAGCCGCCGCCCAGGTCGCTGGCCGTGATACCCCAGAAGGATGAATGACAATCGTTTTGTTCCAGCTGCGCCGTCACAATGGTGTACTCGGATCCAATGGCACCGCTGTCGATATGGACGTATATCATCAGTGGTGCGCTACAGCCATACATAGTAGTATCCGATTGGATGGAGGATGAACTGTAGCGTATGCCAGAGGAGTCGCTGATGGTGACGTGGACACCTTCGGGGTGGTTGAACCTGACAGTCATTGTGCTATTGGTCAGCACGAGCCCCCAGGCATCGCAGGTTGCGTATGCAGCTTGAGTGTTAATAGTATAAAAACGGGCAATGTCACCCATTCGGCAGAGTTGCATCACGACAGTGTCGCCATTTGTAAGATTGTACTGTTGTTGCGCAAAAAGGCTCCGCTGCAGTAGAAGTAGCAGGGTGCCGAGGAGTATCTTTCGTATGGTCGAAGCGGATATGTGGTTGATAGCGAACATTGCCTTTTTTTATTGTCCTATAGACGTATAACCCCCTAAAATCTGCTCATTTTTGGTCGAATATTTAACTTTATTTAACTATTGAGACCAATTTGGATGCAAAAATACGACTTTTTTTCGAACTGACCAAAAAATATCGGATAGCCTCGGGATAACTACCGGATAACTCTTGGATGACTCTTGGGTGACTCTTGGATGACTGCTGGTGGAGTGAGGTTTTGTCTCGTTATTTGCAATTTATGTCGTGCACGACATATTCGTAGCGGCACCGTAGATGCACCGTGTTTTGTCCGACGGCGGTCGGACTTCAGTCGGACTTCAGTCGGACATGAGTCGGACATGAGTCGGAGGGAGTGCGTCGGCAATAGGATGTCATGTGCGCTGAGACAGTGGGTTTTAGGTGGTTTGTGGCCGGTAGTCGGCAGTCGGTGGCCGGTGAAGCGGCGATTGGAGGGGCGGTTTGGAGGTCGAACTGACAACTGACAACTAACAACTGACAACTATTTATGTCGTGCACGACCTAATTTTCAGGGTGGGGTGGGGCTTTATTTTTGTTGTATTTTATAAAAAGTTGTATCTTTGCAACCAAATTGAAAAAGGATGAAATGGCCAAAATGGCTTGCAAGTCTTTGTCATAAAGAGGCTTGCAAAGTTGATAATACTGACGCGGTGAGCAAATATCTCATAGTGGGGCTCGGGAATGTGGGCGCGGAGTACGAAGGTACGCGCCACAATGCGGGCTTCATGGTGGTCGACGCGCTGGCCCGCGAGGGCGAGGCCCGTTGGAGCCTCGAGCGCCACGCCTACCGCACTGAGGTGCGCCACAAGGGGCGCGTGTTGGTGCTCATCAAGCCCACCACCTATATGAACCTCAGCGGCAAGGCGGTGAAGTATTGGCTGCAGGCCGAGCGTGTGGATCTGCAGAACCTGATGGTGGTGGTGGACGACATTGCGCTTGACCCCGGCATCATCCGCATCAAGAAGCAGGGGGCCGCCGGCGGCCACAACGGGCTGACGGATATCGAGTTGGCCCTCGGCACGCAGGCCTACAACCGTCTGCGCATGGGCGTGGGTTCGAACTTCAGCCGCGGCCGGCAGGTGGACTATGTGCTCGGTCAGTTCTCGGCCGACGAGTTGACCGCGATGGAGACGGCCGTTGGCACGGCCTGCGAGGCGGTGCGCTGCTTTGCGACGCAGGGCATCGACCGCACGATGAACCTCTACAACAGCAAGGGAAACGCGCATAAGATTTAAGGTTTTGGAATTTGCAATGAATCTGGCGATTGACATAGGGAATACGGCTGTGAAATGGGCCACGTTCGAGGGGGGCGTTCTTGCACACTCCTCTGTCTGCCCGCTGGGGGCGGCCGCCTCGCCTGATTGGGTGGAGGAGCTGAACGGCATGCCCATTGGGCAGGCGATGGTGTGCGCCAGCGGCAGCGATGCGCTCGTCGAGCAGCTGTCCAAGTCTTTCACCTTTCACCTTTCACTTTTCACCTCCGCCACGCCGCTGCCTATCCGCCTCGACTACAAGACGCCCGCCACGCTGGGGGCCGACCGTGTGGCCGACGCCTGCGGCGCCTGGGCGCTGCACAAGGGCGAGAACTGTCTGGTGATCGACGCCGGCACCTGCATCACGGTGGACTTCCTCGACCGCGAGGGCACCTATCACGGCGGCGCCATCATGCCCGGGTTGCGGATGAATTTGCAGGCTTTGCATACTTTTACGGCCAAATTGCCGTTAATAGAGATTGAGCCCGGTCGCAAGGCCCCCGTGCTGGGGCGGTCGACCGAGGAGAGCATTGTGGCCGGCACGCTGGGCGCCACGCTGTTGGCGCTGGCGGGCTATGTGGCCCTCTACCGCCAGAAGTGCCCCTCGCTGCGGGTGTTGCTGACGGGTGGCGACGCGCCGCTGCTGGCGCAGGGCGCCGAGGCGGGTTGGGAGCAGGTGCCGCTGCTGTCGCTCATCGGGCTCAACGAGATTATGGAAATGAAAAACGAGAAATGAAAAATGAGAAATAAGAGACTGTTAATAGGGTTAATCGGTTTGCTGGGGCTGCTGAACGGTGCGGCGGCGCAGAACGGCTTCAATGTGCCGTTCTCGCAGTTTGGCTTGGGCAGCAGCGAGTTGCCATACAACATGCCGTTGGTGGTCCGCATGGGCGGCGTTGCCTATACGCGTGCCGGCAACAACTTCGTCAACCCCTTCAACCCCGCCTCCTATGCCTCCATCGAGCCTGAGAGCTTCGTGTTCGACATGGGGGTGAACCTGCAATTGAACACCCTGCGCGACGCCAACACCAGCGTCAAGGATGCCGACGGCAACCTGGGCTTCCTGCTGGCGGCCATGCCTGTCACCAAGTGGTGGAAGGTGGCTGTGGGCCTGATGCCCTACAGCACGGTGGACTATGAGTCGGTGGCGATGCAGTCGGGTGACGACTACGGCAGCATGAAGACCATCTATGACGGAGTGGGCGGTGTGAACCAGGTGTTCTTCGGCTCGGCCTTCAACATCCTGAAGGGCGGCGCCAAGTGCCCCTCGCTGCAGGTGGGTTTCAATGTGAACTACCTCACGGGCCGTATCCAGAGGGCCATCTCCTATCAGTTTCTCGGTGCCGACACCACCTATTTCGCCCATTCGCGCCGCTACAAGGAGACCAATATGGGCAACCTCACCTTCGACCTGGGCCTGCAGCTGCGCCAGCCGCTGGGCGAGAAGTATACGCTCGGCCTCGGTGTGGTGTACAAGCCACGGCTCGACCTGCAGGTGAAGGAGGTGGCTTTGATATACACCTATGTCTCGGCCACCGACGAGTCGCTGATGGACACCATCTTTCCCCTGCGGGGCGACGATGCCGAGTTTACGAGCAGCTTCATGCAGGGCCAGACGGTAGGCGTGGGTCTCAGCTTGGAGCGCAACCGTCGCTGGCAGCTGGCGGTGGACGCCACCTTTGCCGATTGGCAGGGCATGAAGTATACCGAAGGCAAGGAGCCATCGATCTTCGGCACCAGCAACATCGCCTATGGCCCCTACAACCGCTACGCGGCGGGCTTTGAGAAGATGGGCGACATGGACGCCGCCACCTATTGGGGCCGTATCAGCTGGAGCCTCGGCGCGCACCTGGAGCAGGGCGCCCTGCGGCTGACCCTCGACGGTGCGGAGCATCGCCTCGACGCGTGGGGTGCCGGTGCCGGCATCACCCTGCCCATGCGCAAGGGCCGCTCGCTGCTGACCGTCAGCGCCGGCTACACCAGCATGGGTAGCACCGATGTGCTGCAACTCGACATGTTGACCTTCGGCATCGCCGTGAGCAGCTGCGAGCGCTGGTTCTTCAAGCGCAAGTACAACTAAGCAAGAAACCGCCCCTTCGGGGTACTAAAGCATAAAGGAAACAAACAAAAACAACAATAAACGATGAAAACGATCAAGAAACTGATGATTGCAATGCTCCTTGGCGCCGCTGTGATGCCTGCCGTGGCCCAGCCCACCGTGAAAGGATGCAAGAACGACTCGCTGGCACAGGTGATGGTGGAGCCCGTATCGCTCTATCAGCAGGACATGAACCAGTACAAGGCCTCGAACCCCAAGGACAACCGCTACCTCTTCGACGCCTACCAATATTGGACGGTGATCCTCGAGAACTGCCCCAAGCAGAGCAAGAACCTCTACATCAACGGTGCCAACATCCTGAAGGCCAAGATTGCCGAGGCCAAGACCACCGAGGAGCGCGACGCCCTGCTGGACCAGATGCTCCACATGTATGACGTGCGTATCGCCAACTATGGCGAGGCCTCCAAGTACACCGCCATGAAGGCTATGGCTGTGGAGGAAATCAAGGGTGCCGAGGGTCTGCAGCAGTACTATGACCTCTATTCGCAGGCGGTCCGCTTCGAGGGCGACCTGGAGGCCGGTTACCTGGTCAAGTTCATGGAGGCCACCATCAACTATGTGCGTGCCGGCTATGCCGAGCCCACGCTGGTGGTTGACAACTATGACATTGCCAGCGACCTGCTCGACGAAGAGCTGCGCAAGAACGCCGAGGACAGTGTGAAAGCCGCCACTATCCGTGGCTACATCGCCGGCGTCGAGGCTGCCTTCTCGCCCTATGCCAGCTGCGACCAATTGGTGGAGATCTACGGCAAGAAGTTCGAGAGCGACCCCAACAATGTGGAGCTGCTGAAGAAGATTACGGGCATCATGATGCGCAAGCGCTGCACCGACCAGGATCTCTTCTTCCAGGCCACGGAGAACCTCTACCGCCTGGAGCCCACGCCCACCACGGCCATGCGTATGGCCCAGATGTGCAATTCGGACAAGAAGAAAGAGTACAACAAGGCTATCGAATACCTGCGCAACGCCATCGACCAGATTCCCGAGAAGGATAAGTACAACGCCTACATGCAGATGGGTATAGCCTACTACAACCTCAAGAGCTACGCCGCCGCCCGCACGGCCTTCAACAACGCCGCCTCAGCCGACCCCTCGAAGGGTGAGCCCTACCGCATGATTGCCGCCTGCTACGCCGCCAATCCCAGCGTGGCCTCGGAGGACAACATGAATGGCCGCAGCGTCTATTGGGTGGCCGTCGACGCCTTGGCCCAGGCCAAGCGCGTGGACCCCTCGGAGGAGAATGTCAGCGCCTGCGACAAGCTCATCAGCGTCTACTCGGCCCACTTCCCCAAGATGGAAGATGCCTTCGCCGCCGGCCTGATGAACGGTCAGTCATTCACGGTGCCTGGCCTCGGTGTGGTCACCAAAGTCAGAACACGATAACGACAGCGGAAAAGTGAAAGGCGAAAAGCGGAACATCCTTATGAGGCGAAAAGCGAGACTATTCCTTCTCGCTTTTCCCTTTTCGCTTTTAGCTTCTCTTGCTTCCTGCACGGGCGACATGAACGAGATTATCCGCTTTGAGCGGCAGACCCCGCCCGACCAGGAGGTGAAGCAAGCCCATATACGGCGCAGCGAGCAGGCCCGATTGCAGATAGAGGTCGACGCACCCCTCATCAGGCAATACAAGGAGCCCGCGCCGCGCACAGTCTACCCCAACGGGGTGGAGTTGCGCTTCTATGACGAGAACCGCAACATCAAGTCCTCCATCCGTGCCGACAAGGCCATCTCCTATGATGACCGCAACATCATGAAGGCTACCGATAGCGTGGTGGTCATCGACTATGCTTCGGGAGACACCATCTACCTCGACGACCTTATCTGGCGCGACGACGAGGACGTCATCTTCTCCAATCATCCTGTCCGTGCCGTCAACGGCAACCGAGTCACCTATGGTGACGGATTTGTCAGCGATGAGCAGATGACCAACCTCCGCATCAGCCGTCAGCGCGGAGTCATTGAATTTGAAGAATAAGAACACATGCAATATACCGCCAAAGAACTTGCCCGTCTGGTGAAAGGCACCGTGGAGGGCGACGAGAACACACGGGTTTGGAAACCCTGCAAGATAGAGGAGGGCTGCGAGGGCGGCATCACGTTCCTCGGCAACCCTAAGTACACGCACTACATCTATGAGCAGCGTGCCTCGATAGTGATTGTGCGCAAGGACTTTGTGCCCGAGCAGCCTGTCGACTCCACCCTTATCCGTGTTGACAACCCTTACTTGGCCGTGGCTGTGTTGCTGCATGCTTTCAACGAGCGCAGCAAACCGCCGCGCGGACGCTCCTGCAGCAGCCGTGTGGGTCGTGGTTCCAAGTTGGGCAAGGGTTGCTATCTTGGCCACTATGCCGTGGTGGGTCGCCACTGCCGCATCGGCAACAACGTGAATATCTATCCCAATGTGGTGATTGGCGACAATGTCACCATCGGCGACGGCACCACTCTTTATGCCGGCGTGAAGGTCTATGAGGGTGTGGAGATAGGTCGCAACTGCACCATCCATGCCGGCGCCGTGCTGGGCAGCGACGGCTTCGGCTTCGCTCCCGCTGAGGACGGCACTTGGAACAAGATTGACCAGATAGGCAATGTGATACTTGAGGACAACGTCGAGGTGGGTGCCAACACTTGCATTGACCGCGCCTCCATCGGCAGCACCATCCTGCGCCAGGGTGTCAAGGTCGACAATCTGTGTCAGGTGGCCCACAGCGTCGTCATCGGGCGCAACACTGCCATGGCCTCACAGGTAGGCATCGCCGGTAGCTGCAATGTGGGTGAGCAGTGCATTATCGCCGGTCAGGCCGGCCTTGTGGGCCACATCACCGTGGGCGACCACGTCACCATCGGTGCCCAGAGCGGTGTGACGCACTCCGTGCCCTCCAACTCCACCATCTTTGGCAGCCCTGCATTGGATGCCTCCAAGCGCCGCAAGGTGGAGGTCATCCTGCGCAATATTGAACAGCTGGTACGCCGCGTAGAGAAGCTGGAAGGCAAATGAAGCCAGGCCGCATACTGACGTTCTTTGCCTGCGTGATAGCCCTGCTGGCGCTTGTCGGCGAGTTCTTTCCACGCGATGGCGTTATGCTGGGCGACACCCACATAGGCTTTGCCTCGCTGCACACCCTCGTGGAGGCGCGCCAGCCGAAGGCGGTGGCGGAAAGCCCTGCCGAGCCGCCCGAGATGGTGCAGGCTCGCGACTCCATCAGTTACTACCGTTCTCTTGTGCAGCAGGGCGACCTACGCTTTTGGTTGCCCGAGCCGCATTACCTTGACGCCTTCTGGCGTGCAGCCGAGAACGCCCGTCGTAGCGGCCGCACCGTGCGTATCCTCCATTACGGCGATTCGCAGATAGAGATGGACCACATCTCCTCGCGCCTGCGTGTCCACATGCAGCAGCGCTTCGGTGGCGGTGGCCCCGGCATGGTGCCGTTCCGCACCATCACCCCTTCTTTCTCCATCAGCCAAAGCTCCGATGGCGAGCTAACCCACCTCTCCTCCTTCGGCGATAGCACCGTGGTGCGTAGCCGTGGCGACTATGGCCCCATGATGCAGTGTTTTCGTTTGCATGGCGGCAGTGCCAGCACCTCCCTGCGCGCTTCGCGCAGCAACAGTGTGGATGACCGTGTCAAGCACTTCTCGCGCTTCACCCTCGTCCACAACAACCGTGGCAACCACCTGAAGGCCACCCTTACCGACCGCCAGCACAAGGCCAGCTATGAGTCCGGTAGTGATGATGGCGGCATCGGCAGCGTCACCTGGCAGCTCGACTCCTCCACCAACGCCGTGCGAATCAATGTCAGCGGCAGTGCCGACCTCTACTGTGTGCTCCTCGACGATGGCCCCGGCGTGGCGGTGGACAACATACCCATGCGTGGCTGCTCGGGCCAGCAGTTCACCCTTGTGCCGCAGGAGAAGCTCCGCGCCGCCTACGAACACATGGATGTGGGCCTCATCATCCTGCAGTTTGGCGGCAACTCGGTGCCCTACCTCAAGACCTCCAAGCAGATCAGCACCTACTGCCAAAGCCTCGGTCGGCAGATTGACCATCTGCACCAATGCTGCCCGCAGGCCAAGATACTCTTTGTGGGTCCCAGCGACATGAGCACGCGCCTGCGTGGCCAGCTGCAGACCTACCCCATCATTCCCGAACTCATCGACAGCCTGGCCTCCACCGCCACCACCCATGGCGCTGCCTTCTGGAGCATCTACCACGCCATGGGTGGCTACAACAGCATGCCCGAGTGGACACGTCAGGGCTTGGCCGGTCAGGACTATATCCACTTCTCGCAGCGCGGCGCCGACCTCATGGGCGACCGTCTCAGCCAGGCGCTGGACAACAGCTACCGCCTCTATCTGCTTGAACGCAAAATGAAAAAGAAGAAATGAAGAGAATAATCATAGGGTTGATAGGTCTGATGGGGCTTGTGGCCATTGTCTACAACGCCCGGGCGCAAGAAGATGAGACCTACAAGTTCATCCGCTACGATGCCAATGTGCTGCACTACGACAGTAACGCCGCCCCCATGACCGCCTTCTTCGACCGTTGGCAGCGCCTGACCGAGACCGGCACCGGCAACCTCAACATCATGCACATCGGCGGTTCGCATGTGCAGGCAGGCACTCTGCCCAACACCATCCGCTGCCGCCTATTGCAGGCCTATTCCAACCTTGTGGGCTCGCGCGGCATGGTTTTTCCCTATTCCGCCGCCGCCAAGTGCAACAACCCCGCCGACTACCGTGTGCACTGCTTCGAGCACATGGACCTCACACGCTGTGTGCACAAGGAGCATGCCTGGCCCCTCGGCCTTTGCGGCATCGCCGTCACCGCCAGCGATAGCCTGGCCGAAGTGCAGATAGTGATGAATGAGCCCAGCGTCGACTATGCTAGCAACCGCGTGGTGGTTCTCGGCCACTCCGACCAGGAGGTGGTGCCCCTGCTCCGCGTCGACGACCGCGACATCTACCCCTCCTATGTCGACCCCCGCACCGACCGCTTTGTCTTCAACCTCAGCCGCGCCGTCGACTCCTTCGCCGTCATGTTGCCCTGCAAGGAAGGTGAGCAGTTCACCCTCACGGGCATCTACCTCGGCAACCGCCGCGCCGGCATCACCTACAGCTCTATCGGCGTCAACGGCGCTGCGGTGCCCGACTACTTGCGGTGCCGCGACTTCGTGCGCGACCTGCGCCTGTTGCACCCCGACCTGGTGGTCTTCGGCATCGGCATCAACGACGCCTCGGGACCCAATTTCGACACCGCCGTCTTCCGCCGCAACTATCTGCAGCTCATCGACTCTATCCGCACCGTCAATCCCGATTGCGCCTTTATCTTCGTCACCAACAACGACTCCTTCCGCAAGGTGTCGCGCCGCAAGTATAACGTCAACACCAACGGCCCCCTGGTGCGCGAGGTCTTCTACCGCTTGGCCGAAGAGACGGGCGGCGCCGTGTGGGACCAATTCGAGGTCATGGGTGGCCTCAAGTCCATGGACCTCTGGCGGCAGGCCAAGCTGGCACAGAAAGACCGTGTGCACTTTACCGTCGCCGGCTACCGTCTCGTGGGCAACCTCTTCGCTGACGCCTTGATGAAAGCCTTTGCTGAGTACTCCGAGACACTCAAACAATCAAGCAATCAAGCAACCAAGCAATAGTGTCCGACCTGCCGACATACCTGCTCCAGCTGCTGAGCTTCGACAGCCAGCATCCGCTGCTCTTCACCCAGATACACTTCTGGGTGTTCTTCCTGTTGGTCTATGCCGGCTTCTCTTTCATCGCCACCCGCAGCTGGCGCCTCACCGCCCGCAACGCCTACCTCTTCTTCGTCAGCCTCTTTTTCTACTACAAGACCTCGGGCCTCTTCGTTCTTCTGTTGGTCTTCTCCACCCTGCTGGGCTGGATGCTCGGCATTGGCATGGACTGCAGCCTATCGCAGCCGCGCCGCAAGGCCATGATGGCCGTCGGCGTCACCCTCAACCTGCTAATGCTCGGCTTCTTCAAGTATGCCTACTTCTTCACCGACATCTTCAACGCCACCTTCGGCACCGAGTACAGCATCGCCATCAAGATACTGCTGCCGGTGGGCATCAGCTTCTTCACCTTCCAGAACATCAGCTACATTGTTGATGTCTACAAGCGCAAGATACCCCACGTCGCCAACATCCTCGACTTTGGTTTCTATACCTCCTTCTTCCCTCAGTTGGTGGCGGGCCCCATCCTCCGCGCCGACCAATTCGTGCCGCAGCTCTATAAGCCCTTCTTCCTCGGTCGCCGGCAGTTCGGCATCGCCGTGTTCTGGATACTCAACGGTCTTGTCAAGAAGCTGGTCCTCAGCGACTATTTGGCTGTCAACTTCGTCGACCGCGTCTTCGAGAATCCCCTCCTCTACACTCCCTTTGAGAACTTCTCGGCCCTGATGCTCTACTCGCTGCAGGTCTATGCCGACTTCTCGGGCTACACCGACATCGCCATCGGCGTGGCCATGCTTATGGGCTTCTATCTGCCCGTCAACTTCAACTCGCCTTACAAGGCGCAGAACCCCACCGACTTCTGGCGCCGTTGGCACATGTCGCTCTCGCGTTGGCTGCGCGACTACCTCTACATACCCCTTGGTGGCAACCGCACCGCCGGCTGGCTCAGCTACAGCCTCCTGGCCCTCATCCTCGCCATTGCCGCCTTCCGTCTGCACAACCTGTGGTTCGCGCTGGCTGTGGTGGCCGTGCTCGTGGTCATCGGCCTGCTCTGGTGGCTGCGGCCTGCCCATCGCCGCACCCTCGGCACCAACGTCAACAACATGGACACCATGCTCCTCGGCGGCCTCTGGCACGGTGCCTCGTTCAACTTCATCACCTGGGGCGGCCTCAACGGCCTGGGCATCTTGGTGCACAAGTGGTGGAGCAAGCGCACCTGGCACACCCGTTTCGTGGCCCTCGGCAGCGTCACCGCCGCCCTCTGGCTCCTCCGCCTGCTCACCCATGCGCCCCTCTTCAACATGCTCAGCTTCATCACCACCGTGATGCTCATCGGCTACATCCTCATCGCCTCGACCACTCATCTCACACCTTTCACCTCTCACCTCTCCACCGTCTGGTCCACCCTCCTCACCTTTGTCTTCATCAGCTTCACGCGACTCTTCTTCCGCAGCGGCTCCAATCTCGACCCCGCCGAGGCCAACGAGGTGGCTTGGCGCACCGCCAGCCAGATGGTGCACCAGATTGGCTCTCAGTGGAACCTCGCCCAGGTGCCCGACATCGTGGGTCACTATTGGGCTCCCTTCCTTCTTTTCGCCCTCGGCATGGTTGTCCATTGGCTCCCCGTCCGCTTCAAGCGCCGCTACCGCCTCTGGTTCGCCCGTATACCCCTCTGGCTCATGGTCTTGGTTGTCGTGATTGCCGTTTTCGTGCTCTATCAGTTCATCACTGCCGACCTCCAGCCTTTCATCTACTTCCAATTCTAAGCAGCCCAGGTACGTCGACGGCGAGGCCTGCAGGCCGCGGTCCCACGCGAAGCCGTAAAGGTGCACCGCGTGGCCGCTGAACACCGTGGGTAGCCGCAGCGCGACGTGCCCCGCGCAGCGCAGCGCCGGCACCGACAGCACCCCCAACTCAGCCTCGGGCGCATAGGCGTAGAGATACACGTAGTCGGCACCCATGCCGCCCTCCGACGTGAACGCCACATCTATCTGCTCTCCCGTCGCCACCTCGCCGAACACCACCCTTTCCAGCTCGCCTTCGGACAGCCGCAGGGCGCCGTAGTTCACCACCGGCTCGCCCTCCACAAGGCTGACACACTGCCGGTTGAGGCTGATAAACACATTCCTCGCCGACATGTGCATCGCCTGCGCCACGCCGCGCAGCCCCACCGTCAGGGCCTGCGACATGGAGGCCGCCAGGCTTGACGCGGCACCGAACACCGCCCGCCCCGCCTGCTGGCGCGGCGTGCGCGGATTGTGCACCGCCGAGGGCAGGCTGCGCACACACTGCCGCCCCATCCACAGATAACCCACTGCCGGCCCCAGTCGTCCGCTGAAGGCCCCCAGAAAACCATTGTTGCATCTTGCCATAACTGTTGTATTTGATTAAGATTTGACGCCCTCTAAAATAAGGGTGTTTTCGCCAAAAGGCGAAAATCGTTACCTCGTGGTACAACAAAGTGCCCAATGGTACGAAATGTTACACTTCCCGCTTTACACATCCGCCCCGCCATTGCACCGTTTCTCCGCCCACTTTCCTCCGCCCTCAGTCGGACTTCAGTCGGACCAAACACGGACTTCGGTCGGACCACAGTCGGACCAGAAAGGTGTTTTTTTTGAAATAAGTTGCCGCCGGTTTGGTTTTTTTTCGTATCTTTGCACTTTGAAAAAATGTAGTTATTTATAAAATACATCCTCCTATTATGGCAAATGAGAAATATAGTGAGAGCTTTGTGTTAAGTGAAATGGATTGCTGCTTGGGTAAAAATGGTTTTGGACAGGTACTTCCCCAAGGCGACACTCCAAAGCACTCAACTATTGGTCAACTGCTGCAGGAGGCGGGTGGCAAGCCGACTGTTTGTACATTGGAAGATTATGAGCAAGGAGGAAAAGGGAAGGCTCGCCCTGAATTTATCATTACCTTTGACAATGATCCCGATACAATAATTGTGGTCGAATGTAAAAAGACGGCCAAGTGGCACTGCTCCGAGAAGTTCGACCACCCTAAAGCCTATGCCGTTGACGGGGTGTTGTATTATGCCAAGTTTCTGAAGAAGAAGTACAATGTGATTGCATTGGCAGTCAGTGGCGAACGGAAAGGAAATGCCAAGGTGTCGACGTTCTATTGGAGGCGCGGTGCCGACCAGCCCGAGTCCCTCACACGGCTCAACATTCTGCTGGAGCCGGAGAATTATCAGAAATACCTGCGCGGGGAGCAGATTACCATAGCCTATTCGATTGAGGAGATCAGGAATACCGCCGTGATGATGTCAGACATGCTTCGTGTGGCCAAAGTGACGGCCAACGACAAGCCCATCTTTATTGCAGGCATCCTGATTGCATTGCAGAACAAGGAGTTTGAAAAGGAATATATCAGTGCCACATCGCTCCATTCCCTTACCCGTCGGTTGCACGACGCTATCAATGACGTGCTCAGTGACGCCGACATTAAAGATGACCGTATCAAGAACATCTTGAATACCTTTGAGAATGTGGCCAGCCTTGACCATTTCAAGACCACGTCGATGGATGAAGACGGTTCGCTGCGGTGGTTTATCAACGAGCTGGATATGAAGATTAAGCCCATGATGGCACACTCCGACTCGTCGGTCGACGCTCTGGGCGAGTTCTACAGCGAGTTTATCAAATTCTCCAATGGCGACGATGGAAAGGCCCTCGGTATTGTGCTCACTCCACAGCATTTGACCGATTTTATGGCCGATGTGGCAGGTGTGAACAAGAACAGCAGGGTGGTGGACATCTGCGCCGGATCGGGCAGCTTCTTGGTTACGGCCATGAGCAAGATGTTCAAGGAAGCCAATCCCGACGAAATAAAAGAGATAAGACGCAATGGACTGTTCGGCATTGAGGCCGACCCGCATATATACACCTTGTGCATTGCCAATATGATTGTGCGCCGCGACGGCAAGAGCAATATCTTCTATGGCAGTTGCTTCAACGAGAAAATTGCCGACTCGCTGCGCAAAGAACATATTGATATTGGACTTATCAACCCGCCCTATTCCCAGCTGGACCACAACGAGTTGCAGTTTGTTGAGCAGCTGCTTTCCATCCTTTCCACTCGCGGCGTGGCGGTGGCGGTGGTCCCCGTCAACTGTGCATTAGGCAACACCTGCAAGGAGGAACGTGAACGATTGTTCAAAAACCATACGTTGGAAGCTGTATTCAGCATGCCACCTGAGCTGTTCAATCCAGCAGCGTCGGTGCCGCCGTGTGTGATGGTGTGGACTGCCCATGTGCCGCACCCCCAAGGACACAAAACATTCTTTGGATACTACCGTGATGACGGCTTTGTCAAACGTAAACCATTAGGACGTATTGATGCCTTTGACCGTTGGAAGGACATCAAATCAGAATGGCTGGATTTGTACCGCTCTAAAACCGAGAAGCCTGGGCTGTCGGTAATGCGGGCTGTGAGCCACAAAGACGAATGGGTTGCAGAGGCTTATATGGAGACTGACTACAGCCAACTTACGGAGGCCGATTTCGAGCGCAAGATGAAAGAGTATATTGCGTTCAAGTTGCTAAACAATGTGACCGATGCAAAGGCTTGATGAAATATTCAATATCACCTACGGCAACCAGCTGGACCTGAACAAATGCAAGACATGTGAAGCTCCTGCGGGCTGTAACTTTGTCAATCGTAGTTCGGTCAATTGTGGAGTTTCGGCGCGTGTGATGCCTCCCACAAAAGCCACCTGCTACCCGGCTGGCTGCATCACTTCGGCTATGGGGGGTAGCGTTCTCTCTTCCTTTGTTCAGCAAGAGCCGTTTGTTACTGGACAAAATGTGAAAGTGCTTATCCCAAAAGGTGACATGGCTCTGTCGGAGAAGTTGTACTATTGTGCCTGCATCGAGGCCAACCGGTTCCGATTTTCAACCTTTGGGCGTGAGGCAAATGCCTCCTTTGATTCGCTCATAGTCCCTTCAAGGGATGAGATACCGGACCAATATCTTGGCAAGGACACGGCAGGTTTTTTCTCCTCTAAATCGGCTTTCCATCGTCAGACTCTTGATACGACACAGTGGCAGTTGTTCCTTATTGGACAGCTCTTTACAATCAAGAAAGGCAAACGTTTGACGAAAGCCAACATGGCCGAGGGGGACATCCCGTTTATTGGCGCAAGTGATAGCAACAATGGACAGACTGCCTTGATAGGCAACGATAAAAACCTGCACCCCGGCAATCTGATTACTGTCAACTACAATGGCTCCATCGGAGAGGCGTTTTATCAACCAAGGCCATTTGTGGCATCTGATGATGTCAATATACTATACCCCAAGAAGTTTCGGCTGAATAAATATGTGGGTCTGTTTCTTTGTGCGGTCATTCAGAACGAAAAGTACCGTTTCAGTTACGGCCGCAAATGGCACAAGGACCTCATGGAGCGTTCAAGCATCCGTTTGCCTGTTGATGCTAACGGGAATCCCGATTGGAAATACATGGAACGGTACATGAAAGGTATGCCGTTCTCGTCAAACCTATAAACGTGAAACTATAAAAAACAATACAATCGGGAACGAAGTTAGTTACAAAAAAAATCATAATTCAATGAAATCAGTTGCTTCTGCCGCTATGGCAACTATCATTGCGATACTTTTCGCTGGATGCGCTAAAGACAACAATGATATTGATGAACACACATGGAGACTCACAAATATTGAAACTGTAAATGGTTTCTCCTCCAAAGTGCCTGTCATTGATCGGCCAGAAAGAGACGACCGGTACTTGCTCCGTTTTAATAAGGAGTCCGCTACTGCGCAAATGTTTCTTATTGCCAATAATTGGTCTGCTCACTATCAATTAACTCAAAACGGAACAATAAACTTATTGGGAAACACCACAACAGAAGTCGGGTATATTGGGAGTGAAATATGGGTTGAGGATACAATAAATTGTTATGGGTCAGATGACTTCAATTATAAGATAAAAGGGAGGGACCTTACGCTCCAATCCGAGAAAATGACAATGGTTTTCAGGTGTAACGAATAGTCTGTTAAAAAACATGTTTTGTAATTCCGTTTTTTTTTGTATCTTTGCACTTCAAAAATAATAATACATACTATATGAAGATATTAGTTTTAAACTGCGGAAGTTCGTCGATCAAGTATCAGCTGGTCGACATGGCGAACAACGCCCAGGTGATGGCCAAGGGCCTGCTGGAGCGCATCGGTTTGGACATGGGTGAGTTCACCCACAAGTGGAACGGTCAGAAGCACTATGAGCAGGTGCCCATCCCCGACCATACGGCGGGCATCAAGATTGTGCTCAACGCGCTGATCGACCCCCAGATGGGCGTCATCAAAGACTTCAACGAGATTGGCGCCGTCGGCAACCGTGTGGCCCACGGTGGCGAGTCGTTCGACCACAGCGTGCTGGTGACCGACGAGGTGATTGAGAAGATCAAGGCCCTCACGCCGCTGGCCCCGCTGCACACCCCCGGCAACCTGGCCGGCATCTATGCCATGCGCGAGGTGCTGCCCAACGTGCCGCAGGCTGTGGTGTTCGACACCGCCTTCCACAGCACCCTGCCGCCGAAGAGCTACCTCTACGGTGTGCCTTACGAGTACTACGAGAAGTACGGCGTGCGCCGCTACGGCTTCCACGGCACCAGCCACAAGTTCGTCGCCGAGAAGGCCGCCAAGATGATTGGCCGCGATTGGAACGACCTGAAGATTATCTCCTGCCACCTCGGCAGCGGCGCCTCCATCTGCGCCATCGACCACGGCAAGAGCTTCGACACCACGATGGGCATGACCCCGCTGGAGGGTCTGCTGATGGGTTCGCGTCCGGGCGACGTGGACGCCGGTGTCATCGAGTTCATCATCAAGAAAGAGATTGTCGAGAACGGCAAGGATTGGAAGGACATCACCAAGATACTCAACAAGCAGAGTGGTCTGCTGGGCATCAGCGGTGGCAAGCAGGATATGCGCGACATCCGCGCGGGCCGCGATGCCGGCGATGAGCGCTGCACCTATGCTTTCGACATGTTTGCCCAGCGTGTGAAACGCTACATCGGCGGTTACATGGCCGAGATGGGTGGCTGCGACCTGCTGCTCTTCACCGGCGGCATCGGCGAGAACGCCTGGTTTATGCGTCGTCCCATCCTGGAGAACATGGAGTGCCTCGGTATCAAGGTCGACTTCTCGAAGAACGACAACGTGATGGGCGAGGACATCATCCTCAGCACCCCCGACTCTAAGATGGCCGTCGTGGTGGTCACCACCGATGAGGAGTACGTCATCGCCAGCGACACATACGCCCTGGTCACAAAATAAAACAGACAATCAAACGACAAAGGGTTTCCCATATCCAGAGGGAAACCCTTTGCACATAAAAACATAACGGTAATATGAATGACATCCCCGATGTGAACGTGCCGGACATGCCCTTGGAGAAAAAGCCAAACCTTTGGAAGTACCTCTTGCTCACCTTCCTAGGCACCACGCTCTCAATCATTCTCACGTTCGGAACCTCGGCCCTCGTTCAGCAGCATCGCCGTATGCATGACCGCAAGATGACGGTCCTGATGGTGATGGGCAGCGTCGAGAAGTTTGCCCAGAAACTGGATGAGAGAGCCGAGAACCTGGAACGGAGCGATACCATGGCCACCTATCTGTTGAACATCCCGGTCGATTCGCTCGAAAGCTCCGATTACCAGCGCAATATCAAGCTGATAGGCATTCCCTTGGG
The DNA here is from genome assembly GCA_017645585.1 of Bacteroidales bacterium. Lineage (GTDB taxonomy): Bacteria > Bacteroidota > Bacteroidia > Bacteroidales > P3 > Colimorpha. Next base: position 17,479 of record JAGCOF010000038.1, on the reverse strand, counting down.
TATAGCCTACGACAAAACCGCCGAATCGGTTTTCATCAACAACACGGCCTCCTGGAGCAGCACCAAATACTTCGACTTCATCAACTGGGCAGGAGTGTGCTTCTACAACATGAAGTCGATAGAGGACAAGCACAACTCCTATATCGCGGAATTCGAGGCGGCATTTGACGAAATATGGGACCACCCCGAACTCCACCCCGGCAACTCGATGAAAACCAAATTCCTACTCAACAAAAAGTATCGCGAGCTACTCAAAGGAATACACGACAAGGCTGCCTATTATCGGTATCTTGCCGACAAAATGCGGGATCACAACCGCGTAAGCATGGAGATGATGGATGTGAGCGAAAAGGAGTTGATGAAGTTTGTCGAAGACAACGAAGCCGTTGCCAAAATGAAAAATGTATCAAGGACAATAAAGCAATACCTCAACCCGGAACTCAACATCGACAGTCTGCCCGCCATGGAGGAGTGGCTGAAGAAATAATTAACATAGGCTATTTCCTAGCTGAGATGTATTTTTTCAATGCCTTGACATAGTTTTTGAATGCTTCTGTCCCTGTGGGAGTGATACGACAGGTGGTGCGTGGCATCTTGCCTTTGAATCCTTTTTCCACTGTGATATAGCCTGCGGCGGTGAGTTTGTCAATCTGCACACTGAGGTTGCCCGAAGTGGCACCCGTCTGTTCCTTGATATAAGTGAAGTCGGCTTCGTCGACACTCATAAGCAAGGAGATGACTGCCAGCCGCAACTCGGAGTGCAGCAATGGGTCTAATGCAGGGAACATCATGTATTTTGCTTTTTTAGCATCCAGCCTGGAATCACGAGGCCGATGAGTGAGAAGAGAAATATTGACAAACAGGGTGTGATTAAGCTAAAAACGATTATTGTCTTGACTGATGCGACACTATAAACGATTATTGCTCTGATTATTCCCGAATACTCACAAAAGGCCACAAGCAGGCCGCCGAGAATACCGAACAATACCAGCCAACGTCTTTTCAATATATGTCCCGTAATGGCAACTGCCATACCCATCAGCAGAATGATGACAGGTGTGATTGCCACCATTGCTTGGGTTGCGGTGGCGATGTTGTCGTACAATCTCATAACCAAGAAATTCCAAATCAGTGCAAAGAGGTAGAAACCGATGACGATACAGCCGAAACTCCACCAAGTCCTGCCAACAAGTGTGCCTACAAGAGAGACGGGTGCCTGTACCTGCTTTTTGTCGCGGATACGCATAATCAACCAGATGATGATGGGAAGGACAAGCCATAACAGATGTCCCAGAGGCGAGGCTGACAAGCCGTTGACGAGAGCCACTATGACGGCTGTTCCCATTGTTGCAAGTCCCGACATGTAGAGCAATTGCCCTGTGTCCTTTGCTACAACGTTCCTGCTACGCTCTATTTGTTCAGTGATAATTTCCAGACTGCGTTCTGCAGTGAGATTTGCATTTTCTTCCATTGTTGTTACTTTTTTATGTTTTTCATGTTGCTGTCCATTTTGATAACAAGTGCACTTTTTGTTCCAAATTGACGATGCAAAGATAAATAAGTTTATAAAATAAACCAAATAAAATTTGAAAAATATTTTTAATGGCTTGTTATTTAGATAAATAGAGATACTCTACTCAAGGAGATTTTGCGTATTTTTGAGGGTGAAGACTGTCGAAAAAAACAAAAATCACACCACGTGTGGGGCACTTTTGCATACTTGCTTACAGAACAATAAAAACAATATTGTTTCGTTATTATTTTGTTATGAAACAATATTTGACAATCCTATTGTTTCTGTTGCCGCTGGTGGCGATGGGGCAGAACAAGAAGAGCGAGCCGCTGTTCGAGCAGGCGGTGGAGAAGAGCGTCGTGGGACAGTATGAGGAGGCTATCAAGCTGTTGAACAAGGCCATCGACATCGACCCCACATACGCTGAGGCCTATCTGCTGTTGGGCAACCAGCACATGGCGCTGGAGCAGTATGCTTTGGCGCGCGAGCAGTATCAGCACTGTCTCGACCTCAACCCTGCGAGCACGCGGTGGCAGCAGGAGGCCCGCGACGGCATACGCACCGCCGACTTCCGGCAGCATGCTGTGGAGCACCCCGTGCCGTTCACCCCAATCAATCTGGGGCCCAATGTGAACAGCGAGGCCGATGAGTATATGCCGGCCTTGACGGCCGACTACCGTACGCTGGTCTTTACGCGCCGCGTATCGCGGCGTGCCACCACCCGACGCGATCTGCCGCAGGAAGAGGACTTCTATATCTCGCTCTACGATACGATGGAGCTTGATTGGGGCCCCGCCGAACGCATGCCAGAGCCGTTGAACAGCAACGCCAACGAGGGCGCCCAGACCCTGTCGCACGACGGCCGCGTGGTCATCTTCACTGCCTGTGGCCGTAACAACGAGCCCACCGGCTGCGACCTCTACCTCAGTGTGCGCACCCCCAAGGGCTGGAGCCGTCCGCGCAACCTCGGCGCGCCGGTCAACTCGACCTATTGGGAGTCGTTTCCCTCGCTCAGCATCGACGGTCGCACGCTCTACTTCGCCAGTAACCGTCGTGGCGGCTACGGCGGCACCGACATCTGGTACTGTACCCTAGTGGAGGGTCGCTGGAGCGAGCCCCGGAACATGGGACCATTGGTAAACACCAAGGCCGACGAGACCTCGCCCTACATCCACTTCGACGACCAGACGCTCTACTTCGCCTCCAACGGTCACCTGGGCATGGGCGGCAGTGACCTCTATATGGTCAAGCGGCTGAACGACAGCACATGGGGAGCCCCCCAGAACCTCGGCTACCCCATCAACACCCCTGGCGACGAGGCCAGCCTCATCGTGGCGCCCGACGGCCGCACGGCGCTCTTCGCCAGCGACCGCTACGGCGGCTACGGCAAGCAGGACCTCTACAGCTTTGTTATGCCGTCCCCCGTGCGCCCCGAGGCCATCACCTTTATAGACCCTGTGCGTCAGGCCGAGAACCTGCTCACCCTGGGCGACACGGTGACATTGAAAAACATATTTTTCCATACCGCCAGCGCCACCCTTGTGGAGACCTCGCTGGCTGAGCTTGACCGTCTGGCTCAGGCCCTCAAGCGCCATCCGAGCCTGCGCCTCGAGGTGGGCGGCCATACCGACGCCGTGGGCAGCGACGAGGACAACCTCGCCCTCAGCGAGCGACGCGCCAAGGCCGTCTACGACTACCTTATTCTCTGCGGTGTAGACCCCTCGCGCCTCACCTACCGAGGCTATGGCGAGAGCCGCCCCGTGGCTACCAACGACACCCCCGAAGGTCGCGCTGCCAATCGCCGCACCACCCTCACCCCCCTCAAATAAAAAGCCGCTATACAATATTTTTGTTGCTGCGGCGTTACATGATTATTATGAAAAAGATAGTGGTATTGACCGGTGCCGGCATCTCGGCGGAGAGCGGTATTTCGACCTTCCGCGACTCGGATGGCCTGTGGGAGCACTACCGTGTGGAGGACGTGGCCACCCATGAGGCCTATGAGCGCAATCCTGAGTTGGTGCTCAACTTCTATAATGAGCGTCGTCGCCAGCTGTTCAAGGCGCAGCCCAACGAGGCACACCGTCAGCTGGTGCGGCTGGAGGAGAAGTATGATGTGCAGATTGTCACGCAGAATATAGACGACCTGCACGAGCGCGCCGGCAGTACGAATGTGCTGCACCTGCACGGCGAGCTGACCAAGGGACGCTCGGACCGTAACCCCAACCTCATCGTCGAGGTGGGCGACAAGGACATTGTGCTGGGCGACAAGGCTCCCGACGGCACACAGCTGCGCCCCCACATCGTGTGGTTCGGCGAGGCGGTGCCCAATATCGAGCCTGCCGCCGAGTTGTGCCAGGAGGCCGACATCTTTATCGTGGTCGGCACGTCGATGGCCGTCTATCCTGCCGCTGGGCTGATACACTATGTGCCGCGCACGGCCGACTGCTATGTGGTGGACCCCAAGGAGGTGCCCGTCAGCCGTCAGGTAACTTTCATCAAGGAGGTGGCTACCAAGGGAGTGACTGAACTTGTAAACAAACTGATGCAATGAATACGATAGTGTTATTGACTATAATCCTCGCGGTGCTGGTCGTCATCACGGGATGGATATTGAGCCTGTTGCTGAAGCACTACTTCGACAACCGGCAGAAGGAGCGTTTGCTGCAGATGAAGCTCGACGAGCGCCGCGAAGCCCTCAAGGTGGTGACACCCATCCGCCTCCAGGCCTATGAGCGTGTGGCCCTCTTCCTTGAGCGCATCAGCCCCAACAGCCTTGTGCTGCGCTGCTACCAGCCCGGCATGGACCTCAAGCTGCTGCAGGGAGTGATGACCAAGAACATACGCGACGAGTGGGAGCATAACCTCTCGCAGCAGGTCTATGTCAGCGAGGAGCTGTGGGCCCATGTGCGCGAGGCCAAGGACGAGATGGTGAATCTCGTCAACTCGTCGGCCGTCAGCCTGACCGACACCGACGACCCCACGCGTCTGGCGGCAACCATCTTCGCCTCGTCGGCCGACCGCATACCCACCGACGAAGCCCTCGCCGCCCTGCACAAGGAACTGAAAGAACTCTTTGGTTGATGAAGCGCACAGTATCCCTACTAGTAGTTTTTTTAGTGTTGCTATTGGCGGTTTCGGGTTGCGCCAAGCAGGGCTACCCCTCGGGCGGTCCGCGCGACACGAAGGCGCCCAAGACAGTGCTCAGCAAGCCGCAGAACGAGACGCGCAACTTCAAGGCGCGACAGTTCTATATTGAGTTCGACGAATATGTGGTGCTCAAGGACGCCGACAACAATGTGCTTGTCTCGCCGCCTATGAAGCAGAAGCCCGAGTACAGCACCCGCGGTATGGGTGTGGTGGTCAAGTTGCGCGACACCCTGCGCGAGAACACCACCTACCTCTTCCAATTCAAGGAGGCCATCGCCGACTTCACCGAGGGCAATGTACTGCCGAGCTACGAGTATGTCTTCAGCACCGGCGACGCCATGGACACGTTGATGCTGGCGGGCCGGGTGCTCAACCCCCGCAACGGCAAGCCCTGGGACGAGGTGTTGACCGTGATGGGCTATCGCGGCAACGATACACTGCCCGACCTGGTTACACGCACCGACAAGCAAGGCAACTTCGCCTTCCACTATATCCCCGAGGGTTCCTATCGCCTTGTGGCTTTGGTCGACAAGAACCGCGACCTGCGTGTGGGCGACGACGAAGCCGTGGCCTGGGATACGCTCCGCTATGCCGCCGCCGACAGTGTGGATAGCAGCCGCATGGCACAGCTCCATATCTCGGCTCCCGACCGCCGTGCACAGCGCGTGCTCAAGGCTGAGTTCAAGAGTAAAGGCCGCATTGTGGTGAGCACATTATTGCCCATGCAACATCCTGTGCTTGAGGGCGAACCCGTCGAATGGCGCCTCAACACCAAGGGCGACACGCTGAATATCTGGTGCCGCAACGAGTTGTGCGACTCCACCGTGCTCATACTTACCGACGAGGGCCTCAATGACACGCTGCGCCTGCGCTACCGTGCGCCGAAGCAGCGCCGTGGTCACATGCAGCAGCAGCCCACCGCCGAACCACTGATGCGGAGCCTCTGTGCCGGCAACGCCGCCTTCTATGACGACCTGCGTCTGGCCTTCTCGGCCCCAGTGCATGCCGCCAAGGACAGTCTGCGGGCAGAGATTATGAGCCTCAAGGACAGCACGGTCAAATACTGCGACATTGTGCTCGACAGCAGTGGTCTCCAGGCCCGTCTGGCCACCTCGCTGCACTCCGAGGAGAACTACCGCGTGCGCCTCGCCGACAGCCTCTTCGCCGACCTCTATGGCCATGCCACCGACAGCCTCACTTTCACCCTCACCCCCAGAGACTACGGCACATTGACGCTGCATGTCGACAACCAGACAGGCCATGCGCTGGTCATCGAGGTGCTCGACAGCAAGGACACTGTGGTGGCGCAGCAGCCCTTCAATGGCGCTACACTGCGCTTCAGCCACCTGCCGGCAGCCGAATACCGCTTGCGCGCCGTGATAGACCGCAATGCCGACGGGCAATGGACCCCCGGCGACTACCTGCTGAACCGTCAGCCCGAGGAGTGTCTTCTCTATGAGAAAACCCTTAAATTGCGCGAGAAATGGGAGCTGGAGGAACGTTGGAGCGTGGGTGCCCCTAAAGAGAAGCCCGCTGCGAAGCGCAAACTCCACACCATTGAAGGCGGCAAGATGGGTGCGATGCCAATGGGCGCCATTGAACAGAAAAAGAACGACTGATGCAGAAGAAGCTACTCTGGGGCCTGTTCTGGATACTGCTGGCCAACCTCATCGTCAAGCCTTTGTGGCTGTTGGGTGTCGAGGTGGGTGTGCAGAACGCCGTGGGCAACGAGGCTTACGGCTTCTACTATGCCATCTTCAGTTTCAGCTACATCTTCAATATCCTCCTCGACCTGGGCATCACCAACTTCAATACGCGCAACATTGCGCAGCACCCCCAACTGATACAGAAGCATCTCAGCGGCGTCCTTGGCATCAAGCTGTGCCTGCTGGGGCTCTATCTGGTGGTGACCTTCAGTGTGGGACTGCTTATGGGCTACGGCAGCCGCGAGTTCAGCATGTTGGCGTGGCTCACCCTGGCGCAGTTTCTCAACTCGCTGATTCTTTACCTGCGTAGCAACTTCGAAGGACTGTTGCTCTTCCGTTGGGACAGCCTCTTCTCTGTGCTCGACCGCCTGCTAATGATCCTCATCTGCAGCTGCCTGCTTTGGAGTCCCGTGCGAGAACGGTTTAACATCTATTGGTTTGTTTACGCGCAGGTGATTGCCTATGGCATCACCGCTGCATTGGCTTTTGCGGTTATCGCCCGCAAGACGAAGTTACGCCACCTGCGCTGGAATTGGCGTTTCTTCCTTGTCATCCTCAAGCAGAGCGCCCCCTTCGCCCTGCTGGTGCTGCTGATGGCCTCCTACAACCGCATCGACCCCATTCTGTTGCGTCGTCTGGCGTCGGATGCCGATGCAGGCATTTATGCCGGTGCCTTCCGCATCCTCGACGCTCTCACCATGATTGCCTATCTCGTCAGCGTCGTCCTGCTGCCTGTGTTTTCGCGCCTCTGCCGCGAAAACACAAGCCGTCAGCTATCGGACTCCATCCGCCTGGTTTTCTGGCCCTTGATACTCTTTGCCACCGTTTGCGCCGTGGGCTGCTCTTTGCTGGCACTGCCGCTGATGGACTTGCTTTTCCCGGGTCGTGGCATGCTGTATGCACCGGTGTTCCGTGTGGTTATCTTCGGCTTTATCCCCATCAGCTTCACCTATATTTTCGGTACCCTGCTCACTGCTGGCGGCTACCTGCGGCAACTCAACCTCTTTGCCTTGATTACGTTGGCGCTCAACGTGGTGGTCAATCTGCTGCTCATCCCCCGCCTCGGTGCCGTGGGCTCTGCATGGGCCTCGCTGACGGCCCAGACCTTCATGGCCCTGGCTCAGTTCATCTTGGCCATCCGCCTCTTCCACTTGCCGTGGAGCACTTTCCGTCTGCCGCGCCTGTCGAGTCTTAACCCCGCTGAATTGTGGAGGCAGTACCGTTCATAGGCATCGACCGGCACCGGTTGGGCGGCGACGGCGTGGGAGTGACCACGTTGGCAGCCTTTCACGGCTGTCCGCTGCGGTGCCGCTACTGCCTGAACCATCGTTGCTTGGAGAGCCCCGAAGGGCTGAGGTGCTACACCCCGCAACAATTGTATGACTACGTGGGTGTGGACAACCTCTACTTCATCGCCACAGGCGGCGGCGTCTGCTTCGGCGGCGGTGAGCCGCTGCTGCGAGTGGACTTCATCGAGGAGTTCAAGAGCCTCTGCGGCAAGAGCTGGAATCTGACGGCCGAGACGTCGCTGCAGGTGTCGCCGTCCGCGGTCGAGGCCGCCGCCCGGGTGGTGGGCGACTTCATCGTGGACATCAAGGAGAGCGACCCCGAGGTGTATCGCGCCTACACCGGCGGCGATGCCGAGGTCGCCTGGAGCAACCTCGAGCGACTGCTTGCCCTCGTCGGGCCGAAGCATGTCACCGTCCGCGTGCCCCTCATCGAGCATTACAACGACGAGGCCGCCACCGACCGCACCGCCGCGCGCCTCGCCGATATGGGCGTTACTCACATCGACCGCTTCGCCTACCGGACAATAAACAATGAATAACAGCGTTATACAAGCATGACAAACGGGAAGAACATCTGCAACCAACTCAAGGAGGTCCGCAAGCGCATTGCGGAGGAGAACCATATACCGATGAAGATTGAGGAGTGCACCTACAAAGGCGAGTGCCGAGGCACCTGTCCGCGGTGCGAGGCCGAGGTGCGCTACCTGGAGAACGCCCTCGCCGACCGCCTGCGCGTGGGCAAGGTGGCCACCGTTGCCGGCCTCGCGCTGGGGTTGGCCGCCACCAATGCCGCCGAAGCAAGCCCCGCCGTGTTGCCCGAGGTGCCGACAGCGGTCAGGGAGGCAGTGCACAAGGACGACCGCGTCAAAATCAAAGGCGAAGTCGTGGACGCCAAGACTGCCGAGCCGATACCGTTTGTCTATATCACCGTCATTGACAGCAATAAAGACACAGTGATGGTAACGTATACCGATTTTGACGGCCTTTACCATATTGAGGTGCCCAAGGGCGACTACACCCTCGAATTCAAGACGGTAGGCTATTACAAGTACGTGCTGCTGGAGGACCACTACGTCAAGGACCGCACTTTGCCGACCGTCAAGCTGGAAACGTCGGCAATGGTATTAGGCATGGTTATTATCGGAGACGAACACCCCGTCATAGAAATAGGCCCCGACGGCGGCATGAACACCGAGGTGGAGGGAGTGCAGGTGAAAGTCCGTTAACGGTACAATAAAAGGAATATACTTCACGTTATTAATATAAATTAAGATAAGAACAAATATGAAAGCATACGTATTCCCCGGACAGGGGGCCCAATTTGTGGGCATGGGTAAAAATCTATATGACGGCAACGAAGAGTGTCGTGCCATGTTTGAGAAAGCCAACGACATCATCGGCTTCCGCATCACCGACCTGATGTTCGCCGGCACACCGGAGGACCTCAAGCAGACCCGCGTGACGCAGCCTGCCATCTTCCTCCACAGCGTCATCCTGGCCAAGTACATGGGCGAGCAGTTCAAGCCCGACATGGTGGGTGGCCACTCGCTGGGCGAGTTCTCGGCTTTGGTCGCCGCCGGCGCCATGAGCTTCGAGGACGGCCTCAAGCTGGTCATCGCCCGCGCCAACGCCATGCAGAAGTGCTGCGAGCGCACCCCGTCGACCATGGCCGCCGTGCTGAAGCTCGACGACAAGACCGTCGAAGACATCTGCGCCTCGGTCGAAGGCGAGGTGGTGGTGCCAGCCAACTACAATTGCCCGGGCCAGCTGGTCATCAGCGGCACCAACGAGGGCGTGGCCCGTGCCTGCGAGAAGGTCAAAGAGGTCAAGGGCAAAGCCCTGCCGTTGGCCGTGGGTGGTGCCTTCCACAGCCCCTTGATGGAGCCCGCCCGCGTCGAGCTGGCTGAAGCCATCGAGCGCACCGAGTTCCGCCGCCCCGTCTGCCCCTGCTACCAGAACGTCGACGCGCAGCCGCACAGCGACCCCGCCGAAATCAAGCAGAACCTGCTCATGCAGCTCACCTCGCCCGTGCGTTGGACGGCCACCGTGCAGCACATGCTGGCCGACGGTGCCGACGAGTTCATCGAGGTGGGTCCCGGCACCGCCCTGCAGGGCATGGTCAAGCGCGTCAACCTCGACGCCAACGCCCACTCCGCCGAGTAATCGAAAGGGTATATCTCCCAGCATAAAAATAGGTCGTGCACGACATAAATTGGCGCCACGACCTATTTTTTTTCTTCTTGCTCCCCTCAATCCATCCCCCCCTTCGCCCTCTTGGACTGCCATAGTCCAAGATGTTCTATAATACGACAACTTACTATAAATCAATACTATGCGCCATAAGGATTCGTGAGAAGTGTGATAAATATCATGTTTTTAGGCATTTAAACCACACCATGTCCGACTCAACTCCGACTCAAGTCCGAGTATGGTCCGACTGATGTCCGACCACAGTCGGACAAAACACGGTCCATCTACGGTGCACCTGCGGGGTGTGTCCGAATTAGGTCGTGTGCGACCTAATCCCTTTCTGTCACATGTGCAATAAAATAGGTGTTGCGGCGTTAATATATTTGTAAACAATACATCACAATGAAGAAGACAATCATTGGTGGCGGTTGTGGCCAAGAGGCCGTCCGTGTGGTGAAACTCATGCCGAGATGGGAGCCGGGGAAATACAAAAACAAACCTGTGGCAATGAATTTCAATTTGCCAATCAGTTTCAACCTCTCCAACGACGAGTAGTGATTATTTTTGTTGTATGTGAGAAATAATTTGTATCTTTGCACCGCGAAACAATAGAACAAAAACAACAATAAATTATGCGTAAATTTAACCGTATTTTAGCTGCAGGACTGCTGGGCGCCGCGATGCTCGTCGCTTCGACCGCCGACGCCTGCACCAATTTCCTGTTCACCAAGGGAGCCACCAAGGACGGCTCGACGATGATCACCTATGCCGCCGACAGCCACACGCTCTACGGCGAGCTCTACTACCGCAAGGTGGCCGACTATGCCGAGGGCACCATGTTCCAGGTGGTGGATTGGGATAGCGGCACGCCGCTCATCAAAATCCCGCAAGTGGCCCACACCTATAGCGTGGTGGGCAACATGAACGAGCACCAGCTGGCCATCGGCGAGACCACTTACGGCGGCCGCGAGGAGCTGGCCTCGGAGATCGAGGGCGGCATCGACTACGGCAGCTATATCTACCTCACCCTCCAGCGCGCCAAGAACGCCCGCGAGGCCATCAAGGTGCTGGCCGGTTTCATGAAGGATTACCCCTACCACAGCGAGGGCGAGAGCTTCAGCATCTGCGATCCCAACGAGGTGTGGATCCTCGAGCTCATCGGCAAGCGCCCCGGCACGGTGAAGGCTGACCTGGCCAAGAAGCTGAAATACAACTATACCGACGGCGCCGTGTGGGTGGCCCGCCGCATCCCCGACGGCTATGTCTGCGGCCACGCCAACCAGGCCCGCATCACGCAGTTCCCCCAGGAGCCCAAGAAGTTCCAGAAGGCCAAGGGCAAAGGGCTGCACACTGTCATCAGCAGCGCCCATCTCGACTATATCTTCGAGCCCGAAGTGGAGTGCGTCTACAGCAGCGAGGTGATTACCTATGCCCGCGCCTGCGGCTGGTACGACGGCACCGACGCCGACTTCTCCTTCGCCGACACCTATGCTCCGCTGACCTTCAGCGGCCTGCGCGGCTGCGACGCCCGCGTGTATGCTATGTTCAACCGCGTGGCCAGCGGCATGCAGCGCTATGAGAAATACGCCATGGGCGACGCCTCTGCCGAGCGCCTGCCCCTGTGGATCAAGCCCGACCACCAGGTCGACGTGCATGAGGTGATGAACCTGATGCGCGACCACTACGAAGGCACCGCCATGGACATGAGCAAGGACCTCGGCGGCGGCCCCTTCAACTGCCCCTACCGTTGGCGTCCCATGGGCTTCGAGGTCGACGGTCACAAGTATGTGCACGAGCGCGCCACCTCGACCCAGCAGACGGGCTTCAGCTTTGTGGCCCAATGCCGCGGCTGGCTGCCTGCCAAGGTGGGCGGCATCCTCTGGTTCGGCGTCGACGACACCTACAGCACCGTCTACTGCCCCATGTACTGCGGCATCACCGAGATTCCTCTCTGCTTCCGTCAGGGCAACGGCGACATGGTGACCTACAGCGAGACCTCTGCCTTCTGGCTCTTCAACCGCGTTACCAATTTTGTCTACAGCCGCTACAGCGACATGATCAAGGACGTGCAGCGTGTGCAGAACAAGTTGGAAGAGACCTACATCCACGATGTGCAGAAGTTTGACCAGCGCGCCGCCAAGAGCGAAGGCGAGGCCCTTGAGCGTCAGCTCAACGACTTCAGCAACCGCGCCGCCGCCAAGATGTTCAAGGAGTGGAGCGACCTCGACAAATATTTGCTCGTCAAATATATGGATGGCAACATCAAGAAGGAGAAAGACGGCAAGTTTGAGCGTACCGCCACCGGCAACGCCGTCTTCCCCAGCCAACCCCACTACCGCGAGGAGTGGCAGCGCATGATTGTGCGCGACCACGGCGATGTGATTCTGGAGAAGTAATTAGTTGTCAGTTATCAGTTGTCAGCAGTATTCTAAACAACGGACAACTAATAACTGACAACTTCAATCTTGACAGTGCGCAGTTCGGCGATGCGGTCGTAGAAACGGACGCTTTCCGACTGTCGCACTTCGACCTCAAGCGTGCAATCCAGCTCGAAATGCTGGTTCTCGGGCTTGAGGTCGAATTCTTTTAGTATGCGCATCACGTCGTTCATGGTCTCGTATTGGAACAGCAGGCGGTAGCGCACATTGATGGTCTTTTCGATGATGGTGGCGTGGTCGATGGCGTCGCGGGCGGCGGTCTTGTAGGCGTTGGCCAGGCCGCTGGCACCGAGCAGGATGCCGCCGAAGTAGCGGACGACCACTATCAGTGTGTCTGTCAGGTCGGCGGAGAGCAGCTGCCCGTGGATGGGGCGGCCGCCGGTGCCGCTGGGCTCGCCGTCGTCGTTGGCGCGCCAGGCGTCCTTGCGCGGGCCGAGGATATAGGCATAGCAGTGGTGACGGGCGTCGAAATAATCCTTCCTTAGCTGCTCCAGATGCGCTTTGATTTCGTCCAGATTATGCACGGGGTAGGCGAAAGCCAGAAACTTGCTGCCTTTCTCCTTGTAGAGGCCCTCGCTGGGTGCCGCTATGGTGCGATAGGTGTCGTCAAACAAAATTTTTATTTTTTAATTCTTAATTTTTAATTTTAAACACCCAGGCGTGGTCGAGGGCGTTGAGTTCCTTGGGGTCTATGTTGCTAAGGTCGAGGGTGAGAGTGCCATCCTTCTTCTGCTTCCACTTGATGATGCCTGTGGTGCCGAGCAGGGTAATCTTGGTGTCTTTCTTCAGCTCGGGCATGTCGAAGAGTACCAGAGTCTGTCCGGGCCGTTCAAACTCTATCACATAAAGGTTATCGCCCTTCTGCGTGAAGCAGCGCACGATGCGCTTCCAGGATGCAATACCTTCCCAATCGGCATAGAGAGGGGTAAAGGTTTTACCGCCGTCGCGGCTCCAAGTGACGCGCACAGTTGCCTCAAGGTCTTTCTCCAGATAACGTACTTCAAGGTAAAGTACCGAGTTGCCGTCGAGGTGTACGGTAGTCTGGCAGCGGTCGTTTTCTGCCCATGCATGGTTGTAATATAGTGTGTCGTCCCCAATGGTCAACCACACCTCGTCGTCGCCCTCGACGCGGATAATATAGTCGCCCGCCTTAGGCGGTGTTGGGCCAACGATACCCAGCCAACAAATCTCGAAGTTGTCCACCGGCATACCTTTCAGCGGGGCGTTGCGCACCCAGTCAAAGTCGATGGTGGTGTATAAGGGCAGCCTGGCTTTAGTACGTTGGGCCACCATGGAGGTTACAATCTTCATTTCTCCATGGTCGCCACTCATGCGAGTCCACGGGTGCGTTCCATAGATGGCTTCGCCGTTGACCTGCAGCCAATGGCCGAGGGCGCGGAGGCGTTCCTGCTGGAGGTAGGGGATGGTGCCGTCGGCCATGGGGCCTACGTTGAGGGTGAGTCCGCCGCCGTGGGCCACCAGCTCGCAGAAGTGCTGGATGAGCTCGCGGTCGGTGAGGAAGTTGTCAAGGTCCTCGTTGCGGTTATAGCCGAAGCTGCGTCCTATGCCTCTACACTCCGCCCAGGGGCGGTCAGTTACGCTGATGCCGGAACTGTATTCCGGTGTCTTGAAGCCGTGCTGCGTGCCGTTGCCCCACCTGTCATTGACTATTGCATCGGGACCCACGAGGTTGTAGTACCAGGCGATGAGCTCCTGCGAGCGGAATTGCTCGGCGCTGTTCTGCCAATCGCCGTCAGCAAAGATGAGCGAGGGCTTGTATCGTTTCACCAAAGACTTGAACTGCGGTACCATGTAGTTGTCCACATAGTCGCCGATGGCGCTGTCGGGGTCCTGCATCCAGATGTGGCGTGGGTTGGTCCACTCGGGCAGCGAGTAGTAGAAGCCCATGCGGAGCCCCTTGGCGCGGACGGCCGCGGTCAGTTCCTCCACGATGTTGCGCTTTGGGCCGCTGACGACGCTGTTCCACTCGGGCTGGTAGGGGTCGTCCCAGAGGCTGTAGCCGTCATGGTGCTTGGTCACCAGCACTACATATCTTGCGCCGGCATCCTTGAACATCCGTGCCCATTCCTGCGGGTTCCACAATTCGCCGTGCCAATGGTTGGTCAGCGCCTTGTATTGCTCGAAGACCGGTAGTGTGGTGTCGGAGTAGAGGCTCATGATGCGTTTTCGGTCGGTGTCGCCGGTCATCAGACCACGATAGAACCACTCGCCGTAGCCTTCCTCGCTGGCGTAGGCTGGCACCGAGTATAGCCCCCAATGGACAAATATACCCAGCTTCGCATCGCTAAACCACTGTGGATAGCCCCGCTGGTTGAGGCTCTCCCACGTGGGCTCTACCGTTTGTGCAGAAATGCACAAAGGCAGCATGAAGAGGAGGGTTATCAGCAGTCTCTTCATGGCTCAACGATAATCAAGCGGTTCGGGGCGATGGGTGGAATCTCAGGGGCTTTGAGGCCGTTGCCGAGGGTCTGGGGACTGCGGAGGATGCGCACCTCATCGTAAAGGCCGCTGGTGATGAAGGCATCCAATATCTTTCGTCCGCCTTCGACAATAACACTTTGCAGTTTAGCTTCGTAGAGTTCGTGTAGCACCTCGGGGATGGTTTGGCATTGCAGGTGGAGCCAATGGGAGGGAACGGTGGTCAGGCGGTTGCGCCGGTCGAGGACAACGGGCTGCGGTGCGGGACCGAGGTAATGGCGCGGAGTGAGGGTGGGGGAGTCCTGTAGGTAAGTTTCGCTGCCCACCAGGATGGCGGCCTCCTCGGTGCGCCAGCGGTGGTTCAATCGGTTCTGCTCCTGTGTGCTGAGCCAGTAGGTGCCTGATGTGGCAGGGGCCATGAAGCCGTCGGCACTCTCGGCCCATTTAAGGATGACGTAGGGACGTTTCTGCTCCATGAAGGTGAAGAAGCGGCGGTTCAACTCGCGGCCTTCCTCCTCCAGCACGTGGCGCACCACCTTGATGCCAGCGGCCTCGAGTTTGCGGAAGCCGTTGCCAGCCACCAAGGGGTTGGGGTCGTCGTTGCAGCAGACCACGCGGCGGATGCCCTTCTCGATGATGAGGTCGGCGCAGGGCGGCGTCTTGCCATAATGAGAACACGGTTCCAGGTTAACATATAGTGTGGCGCCACAGTAATCTCCCCCTTTTAGCAGCGCGTTACGCTCGGCGTGGTTATAGCCGTACTCTTGGTGAAAGCCTTCGCTGATGATACGGCCGTCTTTTACAATAACACATCCCACCAACGGATTGGGTCTCACACGCCCAAGTCCGTTGGCAGCCAGTTGCAGGCACCGCCGCATGTATAGTTCGTCAGAAGTCATAGTATCTCCTCGGACCAGCCGTGTCCCAGGTCCCAGTGATGGTCAATGACCAACTCGAAGTCGTCGGGCAGGTTGAACTCATCTTCCAGCACTTCGCGGAAGTGCTCTTGGTCGATGTCGTTGAGCCAATGGCCGACACAGACATAGAAGTGTTCGGTGGCTTCATCGAGGAAGATGCGGCCACGTGGTATCATGGTGTAATTGTGTTCGGCATAGAAGATGGACGACGTATCACCCTTGGCCTCGGCGCGGTGGTGTTGTTTCTGCCAATAGGTCTTGTGTAGTTTTCCGATGGTGGCCTTGCCGTTAATGAAGACAGCCTGTTCGGCATCGATTTTTTCCACACCGAAGAGCGATCCGTTGGCCACGTCATACCAAAAGATACCAACCTTGGGCTTACCATTGTCCATAAAGCCAATCATTGCATCCACCAGCGACTGGTGCTCGCCGGAAGATGTATGATTTATTCCTTTGTTGTCCTTGGTCATAATAATTGTTTTTCCGACTGCAAAGATACGACTTTTCATCGAGGTGACAAAATTATTTTGCCACATGGAGAAAATGTTGTATTTTTGC
This sequence comes from Bacteroidales bacterium, assembly GCA_017645585.1. GTDB lineage: Bacteria > Bacteroidota > Bacteroidia > Bacteroidales > P3 > Colimorpha. The sequence goes on along the minus strand of JAGCOF010000038.1, from coordinate 1,279 downwards.
AGCCGAAAAACATTTCTGTCATGACCCACGGGAAGAATATATGTAATCAGCTGAAGACCGTCCGCAAGCGCATTGCGGAGGAGAACGACATTCCGCTGAAAGTGGAGGAGTGCACCTATAATGGCGAGTGTCGTGGCACCTGCCCCCGTTGCGAGGCCGAGGTGCGCTACTTGGAGAACGCCTTGGCCGACCGCCTGCGGCTGGGCAAGGTGGTCACCATCGCCGGCCTCGCCCTCGGTTTGGCTACCACCACGGCGCAGGCGCAGACGCCCGCCACCACTCCCCCGACAACTCCGCAGGACACCGATACAGCCCATCAGGTGGTAGCCAAAGGTGTGCTGAAAGGGTGGATACTTGACGCCAAGACCAATGAGCCTCTCCCATTCTGCAACGTTGTCGTGAAACAGGACGGCAAGCAGGTAGAGATCGGCGCCACCGATTTCGACGGCATATACATCATCAGGCATCTACCGATGGGGGTGTATACGGTGGAAGTCACTGCTTATGGCTATCGGCGTTTCGAGCGAGAAGGCATCCGTGTAAAAGCGTCAGGATTCACGGTGCTGGATGTAACTATGGTTTCTAACGCGTCGAGGGAGGGCCTGGAGAGCGAAAAAGTGCCCATCATCATGTGTGGAGGCATAGGCTCTAATAGCGACCCTCTTTCGTGGCCCGATCCCTGTCTGGGCAACCCTCCGTTCCAAGTCTTCGAGAAAGAAGGTGTGATGGTCGTCGTGCGGTAGCCTGTCACTAAAACAAAAAAAGCGCGCTCCGTTCGGAGCGCGCTTTTGCTATGCTTTGCCGATAGACGTTTAGAACTCGGCGGTCTTGGGGGTCCTCGGGAAGGGGATGACGTCGCGGATGTTGGCCATGCCGGTGACGAAGAGCATCAAGCGCTCGAAGCCAAGGCCGAAGCCGGCGTGCGGGCAACTGCCGTAGCGGCGTGTGTCGAGGTACCACCACATGTCCTTCATCGGGATGTTCAGCTCGTTGATGCGGGTCATCAGTTTGTCGTAGCTTTCCTCACGCACGGAGCCACCGATAATCTCGCCAATCTGCGGGAAGAGCACGTCGGTGCCCTGCACGGTCTTGCCGTCGTCGTTTTGCTTCATATAGAAAGCCTTGATTTCCTTCGGGTAGTCAATCATGATGACGGGCTTCTTGAAGTGCTGCTCCACCAGGTAGCGCTCGTGCTCGGAGGCCAGGTCGACGCCCCAGCTGACGGGGAACTCGAACTTGTGGCCCTTGGCGACGGCCTCCTCCAGTATCTTGATACCCT
>JAGCOF010000005.1 GCA_017645585.1 Bacteroidales bacterium | reverse complement strand
TTTGGATTGTTGGATTACCGCCGCAGGCGGGGAGGAAAACACACTCCTCCACCACCGCTTTGCGGCGGTCCCCAGCCACCACACAGGGCTTTGCCCGAAATGCCACAGGCATTTCTCTTCCTAACTTAGGGGAGGAGTAAAATGGATTTATGTCGTGCACGATGTATTTTTGGTCGGTCGGTAACCGGTGGTCGGGGGCCGGTGATTGGGGACGAAACCGAAGACGACTATGAAAACCTGGCCGGTGCCATACGCAATGGCGCTGACAACCAAATGGGAAAGATGGGATTTGGTACGCAATAGGTTGGTTATAAGTGCCGTATAAAGCCAAGATGACTCCGAGGTGACTCCGACTGATGTCCATTTGTTGTACGCTTGTTGTCCCATTGTTGTCCCATTTTAAATGGGACAACAATGGGACAATAATGGGACAACAATGGGACAACAGTGAGTGTTAGGGCGGCGTTAGAGCGGAGGTGAAAGGTGAGAGGTGAAAGGTGAAAAAAAGAAAAACAACCTGCCAGCGACCACCATTTATGTCGTGCACGACCTATTTTTTGAAGGCTTGGGAGGAGTTATCAACGGGGGCGGTTTAATAACTTTTTGGCGGTCGGGGAGGTTATATGTAAAATATAATGTAATTTTACACTCGGAAAAACGCCCCGTGGGGTGCGTTTATCCTATTGTATGTCAAAATAATAAAGCAAGCATAAACGATGAAAGACACTGTCAAAGAACTGACCGAGGGCATGCAGCGGCTTTGTGCTGTGGCCAACCGTATCGTGGCGCAGCAGGGCCATGTGAGCCGCATCGAGGCTGACCTGTTACTGGAGGACCTGCGCGGGCTGTATGATGTGGCGCTGCGGTTGGGTGGCGACGCGCTGCCCGAGCCGGCGCCGGCCCCCACGAAGGTGGAGGAGGAGGTAGAGCCGCAAGCCGAGGAGAAGATGATGGCCATGATGTCGACTCTGGCCGCCATGGCGCCGGCCCCCGAACCGGAGCCTGCCCCCGAACCGGTAAGTGTGCCAGAACCAGAACCCGAGCCCACTCCCGAGCCGGAACCCATGCTTGAACCTGAGCCGGAACCCGAGCCTGTGCCCCAGCCTCCGATGGAGGAGTTGGAGGACAACGGCAATGCGTTGCTGTTTGACGAGGTGGTGATTGAGCCGGCTCCTGAGCCCGAGGCACCGCAGGCGCCGGTAATCCCCGAGGCACCGGAGATGAAGGAAGAGCCGAAGCAGCCGGCCCCCGAGGTCAAGGCAGAGCAGCCGTCGCTGTTGGATTACTTGCAGCAACCCTCCGCACGCACGCTGGGCGAGAGCCTGGCCGCCGCCAAGCCTGTTCAGTCGTCGCTGGAGAAGAAGGTGGACGACCTGCGCACGGTGATCAACATCAACGACAAGTTCAGCTTTATGAGCGAGCTCTTCAAGGGCAACATGAAGGCCTACAACGACTTCATCATGCACCTCAATGCCACAACGCTGCGCGACGAGGCGCTGGCGCATGTGGCCGAGGTGGCCGCGCAGTACAAGTGGGACGAGGAGTCTACGGCCGTGAAGACGTTCTACAAGATATTCGACAAGAAGTTCTAAAAAGCTGTAAGCTGTGAGCTGTAAGTTTTAAGTGGCGGTAGCCCACTTGAAACTCAAAACTTAAAGCTTAAAACTAAAAAGATTATGGGCAAGGCAATCCTTTTCTCGGCCCCTTCGGGCTGCGGCAAGACCACCATCATCAAGGAGCTGATGCAGTATTTCGACTGCTTCGAGTTCAGTATCTCGGCCACTTCGCGTGCGCCGCGTGGCGAGGAGGTGGACGGCAAGGACTACTACTTCCTCAGCCGCGAGGAGTTCATGCGGCGCGTGGAGCGCGACGAGTTCCTGGAGTGGGAGGAGGTCTACCAAGGCACCTGCTACGGCACGCTGAAGAGCGAGGTGGAGCGCATCTGGGCCAAGGGACGGGTGATTGTGTTCGACGTGGACGTCAACGGAGGACGCAATATCAAGAAATACTTCGGCGACGAGGCGCTAAGCATCTTTGTGCTGCCGCCCAGCGTGGAGGTGCTGGAGCAGCGCCTGCGCAGTCGTGGCACCGACAGCGAGGAGGCTATCGTCAAGCGCTTGGCCCGCAGCGCCGAGGAGCTGAAGCAGGCGCCGCAGTTCGACGTGACCATTGTGAACGACGACCTGCAGCGCGCCGTGCAGGAAACGAGAACAACCATAGAACGTTTTTTGAGTGAATAAGCTGTTCGACATACTGAAGAAGTACGACTACGTGGTGGTCTTTGTGCTGCTGGTGGTGCTGTCGGTGGTGCTGATGGCCCGCACGACCTACTACCAGCGCTCGCGCATCACGGCTTGGACGGGCAGCATTGCCGGCGGTTGGTACGAGGGGGTGAACAGCATCGGGGGCTACTTTGGCCTCAAGGGCGAGAACGACCGTCTGGCGGCCGAGAACGCCGAGTTGCGTGCACGTCTGGCGGAGTCGTATATCGACTATACAGACAGCGTCTTCACGGTCAACGACACCGTCTACCGGCAGCGCTACGACTACACCGAGGCGCGCGTCATCAAGAACTCGTGGAGCCAGCAGAACAACTATATCATCATCGGCAAGGGCCGCCTGCACGGCATCGAACCCGACATGGCGGTCATCTCGCCCGACGGCATCGTGGGCGTGGTGGTCTCCACCACCAAGAACTTTGCCAAGGTGATGCCGGTGCTGCACAGCGACAGCCGCAACAGCGTGAAGGTGAAGCGCACGGGCATCAGCGGCTCGCTGGTGTGGGACGGCAAGGACTACCGCTATGCGCAGGTGCTCGACGTGCCCACCACGCACCAATTCGACGGTGGCGACACCATCGTCACCTCGGGCCTGGCCAACGACTTCCCCGAGGGCATCCCCGTGGGCTATGTGGAGAGCGCCGAGACCCTCAAGGGCAGCGGCTTCTACAAGGTGCGCATACGGCTGGCCACCGACTTCAACAAGCTGGACCACGTATATGTGATTAACAACAAGTTCCGCAAGGAGCAGCAAGAACTGATGGAGGACGGAAGATGAGCAACCTGGTTTGGAGAAATATAGGACGGTTTGTGCTGCTGGCACTGGTGCAGTTGCTGATACTCAACAATGTCTACCTCGGCGGCTATGTGATGCCGATGCTGTATGTGCTGTTTATCCTGATGCTGCCCACCTCGACGGGCCGCATCCCGATGCTGCTGATTGCCTTCGGCACAGGGTTGCTGATGGACATCATGGCGGGTGCCTTGGGCTTCCACGCCTTGGCCTGCACGGTGGTGGCCATGATGCGTGTGCTCTTTGCCGACCGCATACTGACGCGCGGCGAGAATGTGGTGATTGCTGTGCCGAGCATCCACAGCGTCACGCCGCAGTATTTCATCAGCTACCTGATGCTTATGCTGGGGGCGTTCTACCTGATGTTCTACCTGCTGGAGATATTCAGCTTCCGCGGCCTCGACGGAGTGTTGCTGGCCACGGTGTGCAGCACGCTGGTCACTACGTTGCTGGCGGTGCTCTACCAACTGATATTCATTAAGAAAGAGGAGCAATGAGGAAACTTGTGCTATTGACTATAGGCCTGTTGGCTGCGGCTGGTGCCGTAGCGCAGACGGCCATTGGCCATTGGCGCGACTGCCTCGACTATTCGATGGTGCGGCATGTGCAGCCGGCCGGACGCTATGTCTATGCCGCCGCCCGTGGAGGCGTGATATGCTACGACAGGCAGGAGGGCAGCGTAAGCCGCCTCAACAAGACCACCGGCCTCAGCGACGTGGGCGTGGCCACGATGGCCTACGACAGCGCGAGCCGCACGCTGGTGGTGGCCTACAACAACGCCAACGTGGACCTGCTGCAGGACGATAAAGTATACAACCTTTCCGATATCAAACGCAGCGAGATCAGCGGCGACAAGAGCATCTACCGTGTGCGCTTCCGCGACGGCAAGGCCTACCTGGCCACGGGCTTCGGCATTGTGGTGGTGGACCTGGCGCGCCATGAAATCAAAGAGACCTGTTACATCGGCACCGGAGGCACCTACACGGCGGTCAGCGACCTGGTCGTTACGCCCGACAGCCTCTATGCCGCCACCGGCGAAGGGCTGAAGCGTATTTCGGTCGATGAGCAGCACCTCACCATCAGCGACCGCTGGGAGGCCGACGGCCGCTTGGCGGGACTAAGTGTCACGTTACTTGAATACTTCGCCGGCCATCTGCTGGCGGGTGGCTACACCTACGACCCCGAGCAGACGACGCTCTACGACCTCAACGGCGTCTCGGTGACGGCCTGGAACGGCGGCACGGTGCGTTCGGTGCATGTGGGTGGCGGCTATGTGACGCTCACGCACGAGGAGAGCGTAGTGCGCTACGACAGCCAGCTGCAGTTGGTGGACAGCCTCACCGAATATACCTGGGGCGCTTTGTCGTGCTTCGACGCCGTCTATACCGACAGCGTGACCCTCTGGGTGGGACACGAGTGGGCCAGCCTCTTCTGTATACACCCTTCGGGCAACACCTACCTGCAGCCCGATGGTCCTTTCTCGGAGGACAATGTCTATCGCTTGGTGCCCTTCAACCGCCGCATGATGCTCTGTCCGGGTGGCCACACCTCCACCTATGCCAGGTCCTATATTTCTCCCAATCTGCTGACGGCCACGGGTCGTCAATGGACGGGCCTGGTGCGTGACAATGGGGTGCTCGACGGCACCTCAGACCTTGTCGATGCGGCAGTCAACCCCAACGACACCACCGAGATAGTGGCGGCCCTGTGGGGGTCGGGCGTGGTCTCCGTCAGGGACAATGTCGCCCAGATACTTTACAACGCCGACAACACCGACGGGGCGTTGATGAACTATACCTCGGGCAATTACAGCTCATTGGTTACCGGCGCTGTGACCTTTGACGCCAGCGGTAACCTGTGGGTGCTCAACTCGCATTGTTCCCATGCCTTGGCCCGCCGCACACAGGACGGGGTGTGGAGCCACTACTCCACTGCCGAGATGGCCGACCAGCCGCAGGTGGACAAGCTCATCTATGACAGCGTCAACAACTGCCTCTGGTTCTGTGGCCGCAGCAATGTGATTTACGTGCACGATGGTGCCAGCCGCATGGCGAAAGTCAACCCCAATAACGGCAGCAAACTCAATACCGATGCCGTTAATGCCTTGGTGCAGGACCGCTTGGGCAATATCTGGATTGGCACCAACAAGGGCATCAAGGTCATCTATGACGGCTACAGCGCTTTCCGCAACGGCGGGGCAGGGGAGGTGTCGCCCGTCACCTGCAGCAACATCACCATCACCAACGGCGAGTTCTATGAGTATCTGATGGCCTACGAGGGCATCACCGCCATTGCCGTCGACGGCGCCAACCGCAAGTGGGTGGGCACCTCGTCGGGTGGCCTCTATCTTATCTCGGCCAACGGATTGGAGCAGCTCGAGCATTTCACCGCCGAGAACAGCCCCCTCTTTTCCAACAAGATTATCACCCTCGGCATCCAGCCTCGTACAGGCGAGGTGTATATTGGCACCGACCAGGGCCTGCAGGTCTACCGTTCCACGGCCACCTATGCCGAGACCAAGCCGCAGGAGGAGGTCTATGCCTTCCCCAATCCGGTGCGCCCCAACTATGAGGGTCCCATCGCCATCAAGGGCTTCACACGCGATGCCCTGGTGCATATCACCGATGCCGCCGGCCACACCGTCTACAGCACCCAGGCCCTCGGTGGCCAGGCCATTTGGAACGGACGTACACAGAACGGCGAGCGTGTGGCGTCGGGTGTCTATTATGTCTTTGCCTCCGATGCCGAAGGCGGCAACCACAGCGTAGCCAAAATACTGATAGTCCGCTAACTTATCACTTATGATGCTCTCCACCCCAGGCCTGGTGCTTCACACGACCCCCTACGGCGAGTCCTCGGTCATCGCCAAGGTCTTCACGCGGCAGCTGGGAGTGCGTTCCTATATCGTCAAGGGAGTGCGCCGGCACGGTGGCGGCATGAAACAGAACCTCTTTGCACCGCTCAGCAGCCTGGATATGGTGGTTTACGACAGCCACAAGAGTGAGCTGAACCACGTCAAGGAGCTTGCGCCGCGCCATCCGGACAGCGCTTCAGACCCCGTCGGCAACGCCCTGCGTTTTTTCATGACCGAGGTGCTCTACAAGTCGCTGCGCGAGGAGGAACCCATGCCCGAGTTGTGGGACTATGTGGAGAGTGTGCCCAGCAGCCCCGAGTTGCCGGTGCTTTTCTTGCTGAGGGTGGCCCATTACCTGGGCATTGAACCGTTGGACAACTACAGTGTTCGCGAGCCGCTGTTCGACCTGCAGGAGGGTCGCTTTGTCTCCTCATCCACCGAGACCACCCTTACATCCGCTCTATCTTACCTGCTCCACGAGTATCTGCTGGCGACCGATGAGCGGCGAGTGGCCTCCTTGACAGACCGTCGCGCGCTGATTGACGCGCTCATTGCCTACTACCAGTTGCACCTCAGCGGCTTCCGGCAGTTCCATAGTCACGAAATATTACACACAATACTGAAATAAACATGAAACGTACCATTGCATTTCTCGCTTTCGTGCTGGCCCTCACCGCAGTGTCGGCACAGGATGTCTATTGGGTCTTCCTCGCCGACAAGGCGGGCACCACCTTCGACCCCTACACCTATTTCGATGCCAAGGCCATCGAACGCTACCATCAATGTGGCGCCAACCTCTACGACGTCAGCAATTACCCCTTGACGCAGACCTATGTCGACGGCGTCAACGCCCTGGCCACCGAGGAAGTGGGCACCAGCCGATGGATGAACGCTGTAGGTGTGACGGCCACGCCCGACCAGGCCACAGCCATCGCCGCTCTGCCCTATGTGCTGCGTGTGCAGCGCATTGGCGGCGACATGCAGTTGGCAAGAATGACTGGGTATACAGACAACTCGGAGTATTTCGAGATTGCTGATACTACCCTCAGCGACCAGCTGCTGCGCATGCAGGGCCAGCTTTTCCGTCAGGCGGGCATTGACGGCAGCGGTGTGCGTATCGCTGTGTTCGACGGAGGCTTCCCCAAGGTCAACACCCATGAGGCCTTCCGCCACCTGCGCGAGTCGGGCCGCATTATCAAGACCTGGAATTTCTGTAACCACAAAGAGAATGTCTATGGCTGGAACAGCCACGGCACCATGACTCTCAGCTGCATTGCCGGCCGCATGAACGGCAAGGACCTTGGCCTGGCCACCGGCGCCGAGTTCCTGCTGGCACGCACCGAAGTTGAACCCGAGCCCTTCCAGGAGGAGGTGTGGTGGATGCAGGCCGTCGAATGGGCCGACAAGAACGGCGCAAATATTATCTCGTCGAGCCTTGGCTATGGCAAGGACCGCTACTACACCAAGGACATGGACGGCAAATCCTATGTGGCTAAGGCCGCCAATATGGCTGCCCGCAAGGGTATTCTGGTGGTCAACAGCGCTGGCAACGAGGGCGACGACAACAAGTGGCAATACATCATCACTCCCAGCGATGCCGACAGCGTGCTCTGCGTGGGCGGCATCATCAACAGCCTCACCGACTACGAGCACATCAACTTCGCTTCCTACGGCCCCACCGCCGACGGACGCCAGAAGCCCAACGTCTGCGCCTTCGGCCACGCCTGGGCCGCCTCGCCCAAGAGCAACAAGGCCTATGAGAAGGTCTACGGCACCTCTTTCTCCTGCCCGCTGGTAGCTGGTTTCGCCGCCTGTGCCTGGCAGGCCAGCAAGGGCAAGACCAATATGGAACTCTTCGACCTTATCCAGCGCAGCGCCGACCTCTACCCCTACTGCGACTATGCCTTCGGCTACGGTGTGCCGCAGGCCAGCTATTTTGTTTCCGGCAAATCGGGCAAAACAGACCAGCCTACCTTCCGCTTCGAGCGCCTGTCGTCCACGGCGGTCAGCGTCATTTTCAACAGTTTCGACACCAATGTGAATGTTTTCTTCAAGGATGTTGCCGACGACGGCAGCATTATCAGCTACGGCAAGCGCACCCTCTCCTATGTGGACACTTCGGTAAGCCTCGACGTTGAGGGTGGCTGTCATCTGGTGGTCTTCTGCAACGGCTACACCGCCGACTATCGTTTCGAGCAGCCCACCGAGGTGGCAGACAGGGACAAATGGGTCTCTGTGCGCAGCACCGAGCAGGGCAAACGGCCCCGCATCACCGATGGACTCAGCCGCACCCCCACCCTCGACATCCCCGATGAAAGCCACACTGTTTGGGGTGGCTACGCTATGCTGGGCCTTGTGGCCGCCACGGTCAATGCCGAACTGCCCTCCGCTATATGGTCGCCGGCCTGGCGCTTCGGCGTCCGCTGGCGCTACTGCATCAACAAGGCCTACAGCCTCGGCCTCGCCCTGGAGTATGGCCACATTGCCTATCGCTACAACGGCTTCCGCGTCAACCCGCTGGAGCAGAGCATCGAGGTGGGCGACCTCATCAATAACGCCAACCGCATCGACGTCCGCCAGCTGAATACCGGCGAGTGGAGCGTCGAGCTCTTCCAGCGTGTGCGCTTCGTTCCGGGTGGCATGTTCCACAATGGCATCCATTGGGACCTTGGCGCCTACCTGACCCGTGTGACCGGCAACAACTATGAACTCACCTACCGCCGCTTCGACGACGGCGTGGCCGACTCGCGCAGCCTGCAGTATAACCGCCTCGCCCCCCTGGCCGACTACGGTTGGATGTACGGCCTCACCACCCGCCTCTCCTACGACTTCGTGGGCCTCTATGCCCGCTACCGCCTTGACGGCATCGGACAGACACCTGCCGAAGGCCATATCAGCCTGCCCCGCCTCGAGGTTGGCATCCAGCTGCAGTTCTGATCACTACCGCCGTTCGTCGGTTGTTCTACGGCAGTTTAACGGTATTTCAACGGAAAAAAGCGTTGAAGTACCGTTAAACTATTGTTGAGTGAGCGCTGAAGGGTGGGAAGTACCTCCGTCATTTAGAGGGACTTTGCCTTGGGCGTTGGAGTTTTTTTGTTGTATTTTATAAAATATTCGTATCTTTGCATTTGCAAGTGGTGTGGATTTTTGTGCAGACGGTTGATTATTAAATATTAAAGAATGATGGCAATGAAACGAATATTGCTTCTATTGGTGCTTTTGTCCCCGCTGATGCTGTCGGCGCAGAATATTACTGTCAACTCGGCGCAGGGACAGAGCATTACCACCTTTGTGGAACAACACCTGAAAGGAAACGGCGTGTATATCACCAATGTAAAGTTCAACAATGTGCAAGGTAATATCACTTATCCGCAGATTGGCACCTTCAACAGCAACGGCTTTCCTCATCTGCAGATGGACCAAGGAGTGGTGCTGACCACCGGCAATGTCAGTTTGGCACCAGGCCCCAACAATAGTGGGGGTGCGACGGCCACGGTCACGAGCCATTATACGGATCCTATGACACAGATGGCGGCATTGGTGTCCAACCCACTTACCTCGTGTGCCACAATCGATTTTGACTTTGTTAGTATATCTCCGTTTGTAACACTGAATTATTGTTTTGGCTCCGAGGAGTACGATGAGTATGTATGGTCTTCGTTTAATGATGTGTTCGCTTTCTTTGTCACCGGCCCTGACCCTGTGACACATAGTAATGTGACAAAGAACATCGCCATCATCCCTCACACCATCAGCACTGCCCACCCTAATGGCATCGCCGTGGCTATCAATACAGTCAATGGCAAGACTGAGGCAGAGAACCCGTCGGCAGGACACTACCATTACAGCGACTTCTATGTCCATAATGATTATTCCACCGGCGTACAGTATGACGCTTTTACGCAAAAGCTTTCGGCCAATGCTACACTATTGCCTTGTGAGCAGTACCACATGCATATCTCTATCTGCAATGTGCAGGACAAGAATTTAGACAGCGGCGTGTTTCTTGAGGAGGGGTCGTTCAACAGCCCTTCGGCCGATGTCAATCTGTCGCAGCGTGTGGCCGATACCATTGAGCGTAGTCAGTCCGTTGAGTTCCCCCTCACCCTGGCCAATACCTACTATAGTTTCGGTCGCGTAGTGGTCGGCTTCGGCGGCACTGCCGTGGTGGGCGAAGACTACAGCATCGTTACCGACAGCAATCAGACCGTCAGCCAGCAGCGCCCCTTCTTCTACATCGATGACGGCTACAATTCGCTTATCTTTAGCGGTCTGTCCACCGCCAATCTCCGCAATCCCAAGACCATCGAACTCTATCTGGCGACTTCGCTCTGCCCCACGCGTCCCGAGCTGAAGACCTACGACACCATCCGCTATGTCCTTGTCGAGGACGATGTGTTGCGTCTGCGCGATACCACCATTGTGGCCTACGATACCTGCCGCCAGGTGGGCGTCGAGGTGGTGTTGGGTGAGCCCACCACCTTCCATTGGTTACCCGAAGACGGCATCGACTTCCCGCGCCAGCAGTACAGCTCGGCCGTCATTACCGAGAGCCGCAACTACCGTGTGGCGGCGGCCGACGGGCGTGGCCATGTCGACACGGCCAACGTGACCGTTGAGGTGCGTGAGACGCCACCGCAGGGCGTGGAGGAGCTTTCGGCAGACGAGGGCTTCCGCGTCTACCCCAATCCCAGCACCGGCATGTTCAATGTGGAAGCTGGAGGAATTATCCTGGTGCAGGTCTATGATGTGCGCGGCGCACAGGTCTACTCGCATCAGTGCGACGGCCATGCCGAGGTGCTCAACATCAGCCCGCTGCCTGCCGGACTCTATACTGTGCGTGTCACAACATCTGCCGGTGTCAAAACTGAAAAAGTTGTAGTTAGATAACAAAATAAAACAGCATAAACCATGAAAGAATACACTCTCGAAGAATTCCAGAACGAGTTGCGACTCGGTATCCCCGACCCGCTGCCCGACCTCCAACCTTATGACCCCACGGTGAACCATGCCCCCAAGCGCAAGGATATCCTGACGCCTGCCGAGAAGAAGCTAGCTATCCGTAACGCCCTCCGTTATTTCCCCGCCAAGCACCACAAGATGCTGGCCAAAGAGTTTGCCGAGGAGTTGCAGCAGTACGGACGCATCTACATGTATCGTTTGCGTCCCACCTACAAGATGTATGCCCGTCCCATTGAGGAGTATCCCGCCAAGTGCCGTCAGGCTGCCGCTATCATGCTGATGATTCAGAACAACCTCGACCCCGCGGTGGCTCAACATCCCCACGAGCTCATCACCTACGGTGGCAATGGCGCTGTTTTCCAGAATTGGGCGCAGTATCGCCTCGTGATGAAGTATCTCAGTGAGATGACCGATGAGCAGACCCTCGTGATGTACAGTGGTCACCCCATGGGACTCTATCCCAGCCACAAAGACGCACCGCGCGTGGTGGTCACCAACGGTATGATGATTCCCAACTACAGCAAGCCCGACGATTGGGAGCGCTACAATGCCCTCGGCGTAACACAATATGGTCAGATGACCGCTGGCAGCTACATGTATATTGGCCCGCAAGGCATCGTGCACGGCACCACCATTACCGTCCTCAATGCTGCCCGTAAGCTCGGAGGTGGCACCGCTGGCAAGTTGTTCATCACCGCCGGTCTCGGTGGTATGAGCGGCGCTCAGCCCAAGGCTGGCGACATCGCCGGTGTGGTCTCCATCACCGCCGAAATCAACCCCGCCGCCACGCAGAAGCGCTACACGCAAGGCTGGGTCGACGAGGTGCACGACAACCTCGACGAGCTCTTCGTGGCCGTCAATGATGCCCGCGAGAAGAAGCTCGCCAAGAGCTTTGCCTATCAGGGCAACGTGGTCGACCTCTGGGAGTACTGCGCCGAGAAGGGCATCCAGGTGGATCTTGGCAGCGACCAGACGTCGCTGCATAACCCCTGGGCTGGTGGCTACTATCCCGTGGGTGTCAACTTTGAGGATGCCAAGGTGATGATGGCCGAGAAGCCCGAACTCTTCAAGGAGAAGGTACAGGAGAGTCTGCGCCGCCATGTGGCTGCCGTCAATAAGCTCACCGCCAAGGGTATGTATTTCTTCGACTATGGCAATGCCTTCCTGCTGGAGAGCTCGCGCGCCGGTGCCGACATCTGGAATGCCGACCACACAGCCTTCCGCTATCCCTCCTATGTGCAGGACATCATGGGCCCGATGTGCTTCGACTACGGCTTCGGTCCCTTCCGTTGGGTCTGCACCAGCGGCAAGCCCGAGGACCTCGACAAGAGCGACCATATCGCCATGGAGGTGCTGGGCGAGATTGCCGCTACGGCTCCCGCTGAAATTCAGCAGCAGATGCACGACAATATCCAATGGATCAGAGGTGCCAAGGAGAACCACCTCGTTGTGGGTAGCCAGGCCCGTATCCTCTATGCCGACTGCGAAGGCCGCACCAAGATTGCCGCACGCTTCAATGAGGCTATCAAGAAGGGTGAAATCAGCGCACCCATCGTGCTCGGCCGCGACCACCACGATGTGAGCGGTACCGACAGCCCCTTCCGTGAGACCAGCAATATCTACGACGGTTCGAACCGTTGTGCTGATATGGCTGTGCAGAATGTCATCGGTGACAGCTTCCGCGGTGCTACGTGGGTCAGTATCCACAACGGTGGCGGCGTTGGCTGGGGTGAGGTGATGAACGGAGGCTTCGGCATGGTGCTCGACGGCAGTGAGGCTTGCGACCGTCGCTTGCGCATGATGCTGCATTGGGATGTCAACAACGGCATCAGCCGTCGTTCCTGGGCCCGCAATGAAGGTGCCATGTTCGCCATCAAGCGTGCTATGGACATTTGCCCCGAGCTGAAGGTTACCATGCCCAACCTCGTTGCTGACGAGGTCCTTGAAGGTCTGTTTTAAAATCATATAGTTATGAAAAAGATACTCTATATTTCATTGGCAGTGATGTTGGCGGCTTGCAGCCCCGCCAAAAAAGACACCCCGCAGAACGACAACCCACTCGGTCCGATGGAAGAGTTGGCGGAATTCCCACTCACCGAAGCTTCCACCCTGCACTTGTACGAGGGCGAGGGAACGGCGATGGTGGCTATCAAGTATGGCGACGAGATGCAGGATTTCATCGGCATCGGCAATTCGGCCTTGGTACGCGACAGCGCTGGCGCTATCTACCTTGACACAGTGAAGATGGCTGGCGTGGATTGCTACATAGTTTATGTTGCAGACATCAGCTCTACCTATGGTGCCGAAAGTTGGTTCGTGGTATATCCCTGCTACCGCGAGATGGCCCCCGAAGGCCCATGGGCGCTCTGCCAGCTTCCGTTTGACCTTACCGAGATTTCGGATATTGACGGTGACGGCGAGATGGAGATAGTCCAGATGGTACGCGACACCAACCATGTGCTCCAGCCTGCCGGCACATTCCGCTTTGTCGACGGGGTGCTGCTCACCCTGCAGTAGGCATAGGAAAGTGATAAAACCATAAAAACAGCAAACAACAATGAAAACAAGTCAGATTCCGTTCAAGAAGAACTATATCCTTGGCGTCAGCATTGTGTTGGCAGCCTTTGTGCTGGGCCTGATGCTTGTATGCACAGTCCGCACCCTCAAGTCCTACGACGATACCGTTAAAGTGCGTGGCCTCTGCGAGAAAGAAGTGCCTGCTGACCGTGTGGTGCTGCGCATCAACTACAGCGACCAGGACAATGAGCTCGTAGACCTTCGCGCTCGCATGGAGCAGAGTGACCAGACCATCATCGCCCTGTTGAAGAAGGCTGGTTTCAGTGATGAGGAAATCAAGTATACCTCGGCCCACTTCAACGACCGTTACGACAGCTACTACACCAGCAATATCCGCTTCCGTTACAGCGCCAATCAAACCATTAATGTCTTCACCTCGAAGATGGAGGAAGTTAGCGAAATACAGAACAAGATTGACGCTGAGCTGCTGAAACACAACATTATCAGCAACACCTACGCCAGCTATGAGTACAACGGACTGAACGACATCAAACCCTCGATGATTGCCGAGAGTCTGGAGAACGCCCGCACGGCTGCCGACGAATTTGCCAAGAACAGCCACAGCAAGATTGGCAAGATGCGCACAGCCTCGCAAGGTTATTTCGAGGTGGAGGACCTCGACGAGAATACGCCTCAAATCAAGAAGGTGCGTGTGGTCACCACGGTGGAATACTACTTGAAATAAGTTTTTGTATTTGAGTTTTAAGCGGCTTAAAACTTACAGCTTGAGACTTACAGCTAATAACCAGGGGTCTTCTTGGCAACCCCCTTTAACAAAACAAGAAATATGGCAGAGAAAGATTCTGTGATTATCTACTCCGGCGGGCTCGACTCGACCACGCTACTCTATGAGGAGCGCGAGCGTGTGGCGCTGGCCGTTACATTCGATTATGGCAGTAACCATGCCGCGCGCGAGATTGCCTGCGCGCGGCATCATTGTGCGCTGTTAGGCATCGAGCACTTGCTCATTGACCTGGCGTTTATGAAACGCTACTTTAACTCGTCGCTCCTTAGTGGAGCTGAGGCTATCCCCGACGGCAGTTATGACGATGAGAATATGCGCTCGACGGTGGTGCCGTTCCGTAACGGCATCATGCTCAGCGTAGCCTGCGGGCTGGCTGAGGACCGAAGACTGAAGCGTGTGCTCATTGCCAACCATGGCGGCGACCATGCCATCTATCCCGATTGTCGTCCCGAGTTCGTGGCCGCGATGGGCGCTGCCATGCAGGCTGGCACCTATGCCGATGTTCAGCTTGCTGCTCCCTATACGCACCTGACGAAGAGTGAAATAGTGCGGCGCGGTGCGACGCTGGGCATCGACTATGGGCAGACTTATTCTTGCTACCGTGGCGGTGAGCATCACTGCGGCACCTGCGGTACCTGCACCGAGCGCCGCGAGGCCTTCCGCGAGGCCGGTATTAATGATCCTACACAATACGAGGAATAACATGTACTACGTAAAGAAGACTTTTGAAGTGGCGGGAGCTCATCGGCTGGAACTGAACTACCCCAGCAAGTGCACTCAGCTGCACGGACATAATTGGCAGATTACCATCTACTGCAAGGCCCGCGAACTGAACTCCAACGGCATGGTGGTGGACTTTGCCGATATCAAGCACCGTATCGCTGACCGGCTGGACCATCAGATGGTCAACGATATCATCGGCTGCAACCCCACGGCCGAGAATATGGCACGCTGGTGCTGCGAGCAGATACCCAACTGCTACCGTGTCGACGTGCAGGAGACCTCTGGCAATGTGGCAACCTACGAGATTGATGAAGATTAACGAGATATTCAACTCGCTTCAAGGCGAGGGTTACCATAGCGGCACAGCTGCGGTGTTTGTGCGTTTGAGCGGCTGCAATCTGTGTTGCCCTTTCTGCGACACGCAGCATGAGAGTAGGGTGGAGATGGATGAGGCTGCGATTGTGGAGGCCGTGAGGCGCTATCCGGCACGGCTGGTGGTGGTGACCGGCGGTGAGCCATCGCTGCAACTTACCGCCTCGCTGGTCGACGCGTTGCACAAGGTGCAGAAGTATGTGGCGGTGGAGACCAACGGCACCTGTGCATTGCCACCCAATGTCGACTGGGTAACTTTGTCGCCCAAGGATGCCTGGCTGGGTGCGGAGGCTGCTGTAGTGCTGACCGAGGTCGACGAGCTGAAGGTGGTTTATGATGGTGAGCATGAGCCGCGAGGGTATGAGGATGTGAAGGCTGGACACCGTTTCTTGCAACCGATGGACACCGGTGACGAGGTGCGCAACGCCCGCATCGTGGCTGCCACAGTGGAATACATTAGACAGCATCCGCAATGGCGCTTGTCGCTACAGATACACAAGATATTAAACATTAGATGACTATGGATAGAAAACAAGATAACCTGCAGGCTTTGGGCCATAAACGCCAAATTCCCGAGGACTATGCTCCTGAGGTGCTGGAAGCCTTTGAGAACCAACATCCCGAGCGTGACTATTGGGTGTTGTTCAACTGCCCCGAGTTCACGGCCATGTGCCCCATTACGGGTCAGCCCGACTTTGCCGAAATCAAGATTATGTACATTCCCGACAAGCGGATGGTGGAGAGCAAGAGCCTGAAGCTCTATCTCTTCTCGTTCCGCAACCACGGTGACTTCCATGAGGATTGCGTCAATACCATCATGGATGACCTGATCAAGTTGATGGACCCGCGCTATATCGAGGTGTTGGGCTTGTTCGTTCCGCGTGGCGGCATTAGCATACACCCCTATGCCAACTATGGCCGTCCGGGTACCAGCTATGAGGCGTTGGCCGCCCAGCGTCTGGCTACTTACCGTCCGTTTTAGTCTTCCCGTATCTTGCCGTCAGGCGTGCGGTGGTAGAGGGTGAAATGCTCTTTGACGCGCTCCAGGAAGGGACTGAGGGTGTGAGGACTACGGCCGTAATAGCTGTCGGTGATGACGCACAGGTGTTTGCGTGAGCGCGAGAGTGCCACGAAGAGGCGGCGTGCGTCCTCTTGTATCTGTTTTTCGGTCCAGCTGTGGCTGCCCGGATAGCTGCCGTCAATGGCGCGGTAGATGATTACTGTGTCGAATTCTAATCCTTTTGCTTTGTGTACGGTGGAGATGATGTAGTGCTCTTGTAACGAACCACCGCACATGTCAGCTTCTTTGCAAGTGCAGAGGTCAGTGATGTAACGTTCCAGCTGAGTGTGCAGGGTGGGGTAGATGTCGGTGCGTATGACATCGGCTTCGAGGTAGTGCAGCAGATGCTGCCACTTGTCCACCGGCTCGGTGAACCCCTTGGAATAGAGATATTCCAACTCCTTTACGATGCCGCTGCCATCGGTGTGCATGCTGTCGACGGCGTGGCGGTAGAGGTCAACGTAGTGCTCACGGAACTTGTCAATCATTTTTCGGTGTTCATCGAGGAAAGCACGCTGAGCCTCGGTGAGTTGCATTGCTGCGATATGGCAGAAGTCAAGGAGCGACTTGGTGGCCAGGATGTCGTCGTCGGCCTGGTGGCTGTTCTGCCCTTCGAGGTGCAGCACCTCGAGTAGGTGGCCCAGCTTGTAGTGTCGCAAGCGCGGCCGTACAAGACGTATGTATTTCAGTGTATCGAAATAGCGCGGGCAGAGCGCCCCCAAGGATAGCAGTTTACAGTCGCGCATTAAGTTGTATTTCAGTATCTGATAATCGTATTCCACATTGTGGCCTACAAGCACCTTGCCGCTGCAGTAGTCCATGAACTTGCGCAGCCCCTCGGCACGTGAATACCGCTTGCTGTTGCGGTAGACTTCCAGCATGGGGTTTGGATTGCCTCCTACTAATGCGGGCAACTCCTTGTCGGTTTCCAGGATGATATTGAAGGGTTTGCCAATCACTTTGCCTTGTCGTACACGTATGGCGGCAATCTGCACAATGTCGTCTTCGCGAGGGTCAAGACCGGTGGTCTCGGTATCGAATATGATTAACTCCTCTTGCTCATAAGCTTTGATAAACTCTTGTATGTATGAGCTTTCTGGGTATATCAGGAAGTCGGTGGGTAACAGCGCCACGCGTCGCATGTCGCGCATCAGGTTGCGAGCAGCGGTGTAGGTGGGCATCACTTTGAGGCCCCATAAAAGGCGAGCCCAGGCGATGAAAACCATTTCGTCGGTTAGCACACTGAGGTGAGCCAGCATCAGTCGAACGGCTGGTAGTGAGAAGAGGTCGGTGCCGCTGATTTTGAAGTGAGGGATGCTCATAGAGGTCATCACCTCGCCCACTTCGTCGGCCTCGCGGTTGGTGCTGACCAACACGGCTACGCGGCCCTCGGGTTCGAGGTCGCCATAACGTTTGGCGAAACGTGCGGTGTAGTAGCTTTCCAGGCTGGCGTCACCCACGTCAAGAAGGCAGAGGTTTTCGGGACGCGCTACGATGTTATTGTCGGTGGTGGGCAGCAATTCGTGTCGAAGATGCAGGTTACGTACGGCGTAGTCGTTCTGCAAGTCAAGTAGATAGCGAGGTGAACGGTAGTTGGTGTGCAGGTGGTGGATGTGTCCTTCGCAGCGCTGTTTCAATGCTTCGAGGGTTTCCAATTTGGCGCCGATGAACGAGAAAATGGCCTGCTGTTCGTCGCCGAGATACACGATGGTGGCATCGTCGGTGGCGAAGAGGTCCACTAAGGCGAACTGTAAGGCGTTGAGGTCCTGTACCTCGTCAATCTCTATCCAGCTGTATTTTCTTCTCTCTCTACGCTGTTTTTCAGTCAAATACCTGTATGCCAGCACTAACAGGTCGTCGTAATCCAGCAGGTCGTTCTCCTCTTTATATTGCTGATAGGCATGTGCCAGCCGCAAGGTATTGGCGGCGGGCAACTCGTGCAGCACGGAGTGGCGTTCCATGAGAGGCTCGATATTGCGGTAGAGGTGCGCCAGGCTCTCCTCGTTGGCAGGCATGCCCATTACGTCGCACAGTTTGCTCATGGCGCCTACCTGCAGCAATTCGTTGTGCAGTATCACATCGCCGCGCATGCCCAGCGTCAGTTGCCATAGGGCATGCTGGTAGCGCATCAGTTCCGTGGTGCGATGTTGTATGTCAAAGCGTTTGCAAAGTTCTTCTTGGATGATGTTCTCCACGTCGCCCTCGTCAATGATGGCGCTGTTATGGTTGACAATGCCTTCGTTGAAAAGCAGTTGCGAACAGAAGCGGTGAATGTTGCCCACAAAGAGGTCATCGGGTACGGGGTTGCCCGTGCGGTCGGCGATGCGCTGAGCCATGCCTTTAGCAGCGCGGTTGGTGAAGGTGAGGCATAGCATATTCCGATATTCCAGGCCTGCCTCGTGTGCATGCACGATGCGTTCCGTCAGAATGTCGGTTTTGCCGCATCCCGGCGGTGCCAGCACCAGGTGCCGTCCGCCGCTGATTTCAATGGCCTCTTGCTGCCATGAGTCAAATCGCCGCTCCATTCAGTGTGGCTTTTGTCATCTCGTCTTGCACGTAGATGAGTTTCAGGGAAAAGAAGGGTTGGCGTTCATCGAGGAGGAGGCGGAGGAAGATGCGGTCGCCTTCCCAAAGGTTTAAATTCATTAGATCAGACTTCTCTATCCATGCTAAGTTGCCCTCGTCGTCGATACTCATGTCGGGTTCGTCGCGCCACTCGGTGGCGGTGAAGAGATGCATATATTCGTTGGGCCATGTGTCGGAGATAAAAGTCACAATGCCACGGTATTGCCACTTTGTGATTTCCAACCCCGTCTCCTCTTTGACCTCGCGCAGCATGCACTCGTCAGGGCTTTCGTCGGCCTCGCACTTGCCGCCCACGCCAATCCATTTGCCGTGGCTGGCGTCGTTCTCTTTCTTGACGCGGTGCAGCATCAGGTAGCGGCTGCCGTCGTCAATATAGCATAAAGTGGTCTGTTTCATATAATAAAAAAGGCCGCAGGATGCGGCCTTAACTGTGTTTGAAAGGAATTAGTCCTCGGCGTTGATGATGGCTTTGTGCACAGCGTTCCAGCCGGCGGCGGTGATACCCCAGTTGTTGGTGGAGTTCTTGTTGCCGTTGATGCGGACCTTTCTTCTCTTCACTTTTTTGTTAGCATTGATACCCATGATGTATACTTTTTTATTGTTTATATCACTGACTGTCAGTTTGTAATAGGATGCACACCCCACTGCAAACGCTCGGCAAAGATACTAACATTTTTTGAACCGACCAAATTATTTTTTATTTTTCAACTTTTAACTATCAATTTTAGAAGCGTCCCGAGGCTCCGCCACCACCAAAACTGCCGCCTCCGAATCCACCGAAGCCGCCACCTCCTCCGAAGCCTCCAAAGCCGCCTCCATGGTTGGAACCGCCACCTCCGAAGCCACCAAAGTAGATGCCGCCGCCTTTGCCACCGTTGTCGTGCCACGACTCGGGGTGTTTCTTGGCGTAAACACCCACCACTACAATGACGAAAATGATGAACAAGGCGAAGACGCCCAGAGCAATGAATCCTTCGCGGCGCTCGTCCTTGCGGTACTGTGCGTAGCTGTATTCGCCAGCCAGCACAGGTTCGATGATGTCGAGGGCTTTGGTTAAAGCACGGTAGTAGTCGCCATTGCCGAGTGCATCGAGCATGTGGTCGTCGATGATGCGCTTGCAGAACACATCGGGCAGCGCCCCTTCGACGCCATAGCCGGTGCTAATGGCCACAGCACCCCAATTTTCGTCAGGTGTCTTGCTTTTGATAAGGATGACTACGCCGTTACTGAACTCCTTCTGTCCCACCCCCCAAGCCTGGCCGATGCGTTGCGCGACGGCATTCTCATCGTCGCCTTCAAGGGTGGGTGTGATGATGACGAGTATCTGGTTGGAAGTGCTGTCGTTGAAGGCTACCAAGCGTTTTTCCAGCGTGTTGCGCTGGCTCTCGGTGAGTATCTGCGAGTAGTCGTTCACCAAACGGTTGGTGCGCTCGGGCAACCATTCTGCCCGCAACGGCCATACGGTTAGCAACAACAAGACTATGAGCAGTCTATGCTTCACTTGCGTTTAGAAGTTGAATTCCACTTTCACGGGCTCGCTGGCCTCTTCGGGGGCGGTGAAGTAGCCCTTCTTCTCGAAGCCGGCGATGGAGGCGATAATGCTGTTGGGGAAGCGGCGCAGCATGGTGTTGTAGCCCTGCACGGCTTCGTTGAACTTGCCACGCTCCACGGTGATGCGGTTCTCGGTGCCCTCAAGCTGCGTCTGCAGGTCGCGGAAGCCCTGGGTAGCAGTGAGTTCGGGGTAGCGCTCCACGGTTACCTTGATGGTGTTGGCCACGGCCTTGCTGAGGTTGTCTTGGGCCTTCTGATAAGCCTTGATCTGCTCTTCGGTGAGCTGCGAGGGGTCCACTTTGGTGTTCTCCACGCCGGCGCGGGCGTTGGTCACCTCGGTGAGGGTGCTCTTTTCGAAGTCGGCAGCACCTTGCACGGTGGCTACCAGCTGCGGTATGAGGTCCATGCGGCGTTTGTAGACGTTTTCTACTTGGCTCCAAGCTTTCTGCACATTCTCGTCGGCAGTGACAAGTTTGTTGTTCACTCCGATGCCCCACAGGACGATGATTGCTAACACGGCCACAATGCCGATAATGATTCCGGTTTTCTTCATTTTGATAATGTATTAATATTTGGTGCTAATAACGGCGTTTGCATCCCCATAGTATGGCTATGTCGATTATTTTTGCTAATTTTGCACCGCGGATTTTACTTCCGACAACTCCAAGCGTATTATTAGCGTGAACAACACGACGGACATAGAGTTGATGCAGCTGGTGGTCAAAGGCGACGAAACGGCCTTAAGCACACTCATTGAGCGCTACCGTGAGCGTCTTTATCGTCTGGCTTACAGCCTGCTGGGCGACAGCGCCGCCGAAGATGCCGTGCAAGAGACGTTCATCCGCCTATGGACCCGTGCGCGCCGCTACAATCCGCGTCACAGCCTCGCCACTTGGCTTTATACCCTATGCTGCCGCCGTTGTTACGACGAGTTGCGCCGCCGTCGTCGTCACCATGAGGCACTGATGCAGCTGCCTGAAAACATGACGGAAGTCTCTTCGATGGAGGCCGACGAGTTGCTCGTCCTGCTAAGTCAAGTCACCGCTACTTTACCTCCCAAGCAACGCATTGTCTACCAATTGCGCGAGGTTGAGGGATTCGGTGCCGAGGAGACGGCCACCATCGCTCGCATGACCCCCGAGCAAGTGAAGGCCAACCTCTGGGCCGCTCGCGCCACCGTGAAAGAAAAACTGAAGCAATATGGAATATAATGAACTGATAACAAGAGTAAGGCGGGCTTCTGTGGAAGTCCCCGACACTGATACCCTTCTGCAGGGCATGCGGCATACATTGAAGCACCGTCAACAACGCCGTCAATGGATTGTATCTATGGTATTTGTGTTGTTTGTGGGGGGCTCGGTAGCGCTGTTGCTGCCCGCTGCACCCGCACCGCGGCAATTGACCCTCGTCGAGCGCGTCAGCCGCCAACTCGACACGCCGCGCAACAATACGCCCGCCCCGCTGGCCGGCTACCGCAATTCTATCCGTAACCGTCAAATATACACATTGATATGAAACATAATATCTTAATTGTCGCAGTGGCATCGCTGATGCTTGCCTCCTGCGCGGCCCATTACGTGGCCATCGACAGCGTGGATCGCAATCTTGACGGCTCGCGCCAAGTCCTTTCCGCCAGCGATAACATCGAGTTCAAGGGTTGGTGCCTTGATACATTGGCTGAGCCTCAGATAGTAGACTTCCGCAATGAGAAAGATACTATGCGCTATGCCTACAGTATAGACTTGTCGCGTGATGGTTGGACAATCTGGCAGGACAGCCTGTCGCCTTGGCTGCAGCCCGAGGTGAGTGTTAAGAATAGATTTCTTTGGTTCACAACACGTTACACCTATACCGCCCACTTTTCGCAGCTCGATAGCCTGCCGGTGCCCATCGGTGACTACCTCACCCCCGATGAACAGCGCCTGCTGTTCACCCCCAACGAACTGCCTGAAGATTGGACCGGCACCGACCTTTATGGATTACTAGATAAACTGAATACCAAGTATGTGCGTTGGTGGGACCACTGTCTCTTCGAGAAAGAGATGGAGGCCTATGCCGCTCGATGCAACAGCGCCCAGCGCGCGCTGCTCTACAGCTATCACGACACCCTGCTGGCCATCATCTTGGCTGATTTGCCTGACAACCGCAAGTCGTTCGCACATGTTTGCCAGCAGTTTCCCGAACTCTCCTTTGTCGGTGACATCG
The DNA here is from genome assembly GCA_017645585.1 of Bacteroidales bacterium. GTDB lineage: Bacteria > Bacteroidota > Bacteroidia > Bacteroidales > P3 > Colimorpha. Next base: position 1,371 of record JAGCOF010000005.1, on the reverse strand, counting down.
CAGGGGATAATCATCATCTTTCCTATACCGGATTTGATTGGGCCTATGAACATTGGGACCTCAACACCAAGGTGTTGTGGCGTGTTGAATTGCCTGGTGGCCGTAACGCCGAATATATGGTTTGTGCCGACCGCCTCATTTTGGACGACTACACCTTCAACTTCAGTTCGTCGGTGGTTAATTGGTGGGCCGTCGTGCTGACTCTTTTGGTGGCGTCCATACCCCTTGTCTTGGTGTTCCGTCCGAGGAATCGGATGCGGTAAGGTGTGACGTAAAAGACATATTTATATCGTGCACGATGTAATTCGACTTAACACCGATTCAACTACGTGTCAACACCGCCTTTTCTCCGATAAAAGTCGGACATGGGTCGGACTTTACTCGGACTTGAGTCGGACAAGAGTCGGAGATGGTGGGGTAATGGGCTGTCTTATAATAGGTTAAGTGTTATTGCTTGTGATGGTATTGGTAATCAGTAGATTACGGTATATTCTAATGGGGTGTGGAAAAGAAGCGGCACCGGCCCTTTCGGAAGGGCCGGTGCCGTAATTTGATAGAAAAAGATGGCTAAAAGTACCAAATAGGTCGTGTGCGACCTATCCTTCGAGGTGCTCTTTCCGGAGCAAATCGTTGACAGTCTTCACGGGGTTGAAGGTGGCTACGGGCACCTCTACGAAGAGGGTAATCCAATCGGCCATAGCGCCGTTCCACAATCCCGGGAGTTCCTGTGATTTGAGTGTCACGGCCCCTTTGGTCTTCTTGCTGATGAAACCGGTCATGGGGTCGACATACTGCCGCAGGTCGAAGTAGCGGCCGCGATAGTTCTTGGTGCAGCAGACGAGGTCAACGGGGTTGAAGTGGGTCGAGGCCTGGAAGAGGGCTTCCTGCTGCGGGTCGTTGTGGTTGACCTGGGCCGACTCGACAATCTGTAAGCTCCTACGACCCATGGAATCAATGGTATAGAAGGGACCGCCACCAGGTTCGCCGAGGTTCTTCACCATGCCGCAGATGCGCATGGGGCGGTTGAGGAGATTGTGGAGCGTGCGAGCATTGCAATCTTCTGGTACCATGATATTAAGCTCCTCTTTGGCGAAGCGTGCAATGCGGCGGATTGTCTTCTCGTCGGGATGGCTGTCGAGGGTGCGCAGGGCATCGGCGGTCCTCTGTCGCAGTTCGAGGAGCATGCCGGCAATTACCTGCTTGTAAATCACGGTGGTGTGCTTCATCCAATCGGGCACCACGTTGTCGATGTTCTTGATAAAGATGAGGTCGGCGTGCTGCTCGTTGAGGTTCTCAATGAGAGCGCCGTGACCACCCGGGCGGACGACGAGGCGACCCTCGTCGTCGCGAATGGGTTGGTTCTGCTCGTCG
>JAGCOF010000037.1 GCA_017645585.1 Bacteroidales bacterium | reverse complement strand
CGACTGCTGATGGAACGGCCGGAAGGCGATGATGACCAGCAGGTAGAGCAACGCGAACCCCACATGCACCCAACGTCGGATGGCTACAGGAGAGTTCACTATTGACCTTTCACCGTTCACCTTTAACCTTTCACCTTTCTCAAATCCCAGGAAGTCGTAGCAGAAGGTGGTGGTGAGGGCCGTGAGGGTGCCGTCGGCGCTGCTGTAGCCTGCCGCCACCATGCCGAGGACGAATACCACGGCGGTGAAGCCGCTCAGGCTGAAGGCGATGGAGGGGAATATCTTGTCGGGCACCACGGCGCCGGCCTCGTTCACGGGCAGCGCAAAGCCCGTCTGTTCGGCATAGGTCAGCAGGGCCGCGCCCAGCATCAGGAAGAGGATGTTCACCACGATGAAGAGCATCGAGCTGGTCATGACGTTCTTCTGTGCATCGCGCAGACTCTTGCAGGTTAGGTTCTTCTGCATCATGTCCTGGTCGAGGCCCGTCATGGTGATGGTGATGAACATGCCGCTCAGTATCTGCTTCCAATAGTATTTCGGGGCCGTGGGGTCGGTCTCGAACATGCGCGTGTAGCCTTTTTCGGACGAGGCCTTCAGCAGGTCGCCGACCGAGAGGTCGAGGTTGTTCAGTATGGCCACCACCGTGGCGATGGCTGCCGCCAGCAGGAAGGTGGTCTGCAGTGTGTCGGTCCACACCACCGTCTTGATGCCGCCGCGGAAGGTGTAGAGCAGGATGATGGCGATGAACACCACCGCCGGCACCCAGAAGGGGATGCCCCAGGCGCGGAAGACGAACTCGTAGAGCACGAAGACCACCAGATACATGCGCAGCGCCGACCCCAGCAGGCGGCTGAGGATGAAGAAGAGGGCGCCCGTCTTCTCGCTGCGCACGCCGAAGCGTTGCTCCAGGTAGGTGTAGATGCTGGTGAGGTTGAGCTTATAGTAGAGCGGCAGCAGCACCAGCGCTATCACCGCGTAGCCCAGCACATAGCCGAACACCAGCGGCATATAGGTCCACTGCCCGCCATAGACGCCCCCGGGCACCGACATGAAGGTGACGCCCGAGAGCGACGCCCCTATCATGCCGTAGGCCACCACGAACCACGGCGACCGGCGGCCGGCACGGAAGAAGGCCTCGTTGCCTTTGGCCCCGCGCCGCCCTGTGAGCCACATGATGAAAAACAACAGGGCTGTATAGATTGCAAAGCACAATAGTATAGTCAGTTCCATGAATACAAGGGGTGTCTTTGTGTCTGCAAAGATACGAAAAAAACTTTATCTGACCACTTCGATAACGCCGTTGCGCTTCACCATGAGGTTGTCGCGTCCCTCGGCGGCGAAGCGGAAGTAGTAGGTGCCGTCGGGGCTGTGGGTGGCGTTGGGGTCCCACCATTGGCTGGCGTCGTGTATGTTGCGCGCATGGTAGATGAGCAATCCCCAGGCGTCGTAGATCCACACCTCGTTCATCGGGTAGATGCCCAGCTCCACCAGGTTGACCACCTCCCAGCGGTCGTTGATGCCGTCGCCGTTGGGGCTGACCACGTTGGGGAACTGCAGCAAGGCGGTGACCACCTCGACGGTCTGCGTGGCCGTGTCGCGGCAAGTGTGGATGACGGTGTCGAGGGCTGTGGTCAATGTGGCGATGAGCCGCACATCGAAGTCGCCTTGCGGCAACTCACCCTGCCAGGTGTAGGTGGGTTCATATTCGTGCAGCGTGTCGTAGACATTGCCGCCGGCTTCCTGCGGCACCAGCCACTCGTAGCTGCATCCTTCGGGGCTACTCTGGTTGAGGAAGTGCACTGTGGGTTGCAGGTCTATCGGGTGGCGATACCACCAGCTGAAAGCCGCCTCGGGGGTGGGGAAGAGCACCACGGGCCACGTCAGCGTGTCGAGGCACCCCTGCCCACTCGTCACTACGAGGGTGATATCGCCGGAGGTCTGCGGTTGGCAGTACGTGTGTTGCTGGTCAGAGAAGGGTAGAGCGGTGTCCATGCTCCACAGCCAAGAGGTGGCCTGAGGGGTGGTGTCGCGCAGGTAGAGCGTCTGATTAGAGCAGAGAAGGATGGGCAGGGTGTCGGTCCAGGTCAGGCTGTCGGTGCTGTAGGTGGCCAGCAGGTGGAAGGTGCTGTCGCGCGGCATGAGGCTGACGTGCACCAGGCTGTCGCAGCCCTGCATCGAGTGTAGCAGGGTGTCGAAGGTGCAGGGACCGCCGTAGTCCACGCCCATATAGGTGAAGGGCTGCCGCGGACAGATGACCAGCGTGTCGCTTGCCTCGTAAGTCGTTGCGTTGACCGCCACCAGCGTCACCGTGCTGTCGGCGCCGTGGCTGTCGGTGAGGGTGAAGCTGACGCTGTCGGGCCCACCGAAGGTGTGGCCGTCCCACACCAGCGGCCAATCGCCAGGGCAGACAGCCTGCTCCAGCCTGACTTGCTGGTTGTGCCACACATGCAGGCGGTAGTGGATGGTGGTGTCGCAGAAGATGCCGCCGTCGACAATGAACGTGGTGTCGGCATCGTCGGTGAAGGTCATGTCGCGCCAGGTGTGCGGCAGGTCGTTCTCTACCACCGTGTCGCGCACGTCGAGCTGCGGTCGCGGCAGCGCCCAGCGGATGATGGTGAAGCTGCAACTGTCGGAGTGGAGGCTGGTCAGCGTGCAGTAGTACAGCGTCGAGTCGGCCGGCACGGTGATGCTCTGTGCGGTACTGAAGGCTAATGAGAAGTCGTCTTTGTACCATTGGTAACGGAAGCCGTAGGGGGCCTCGAAGGTGATGTTCTCACCATCGTTGCAGGAGGTCTTCGAGGCCTCGCGTTTCAGGCACTCGAAGGTGTAGTAGGCATAGCACCAGCGGTTGTTGACGGCCCCGTCGCAGGTGGTGACGCGCAGGTGTATCCGCCGCCCGTGGTAGGCGCTCAGGTCGAAGACCATGCCGCTGAAGTTGCGCCGCTTGTACATGTTGTTCATCTCGTCCCAACCCACGGTGTCCCACATGTCGATGTAGAATTGGTGGCAGGGTGACAAGGTGTCCTCCAGCAGCTCGATGCGGAACCAGGCGGGGTGCAGGGTGTCGTTGTGATGTGCAAGTTCTGGGCCCTGAAAGGTGCCGAAAGCCATTGCCACCGTGTACTTCATCACCAGCAGGTCGTTCCGGTTGGTGTCGACGTCGATAGTGTAGAGCACCGCGTCGGCCTCCCAATCGCCCAGGCGGTTGCCCAGGCGCATGCTGTAGGTGTCGCCGGGCGGTATGGTCTGCGGGAACACCATCAAGCCGCCGCCGTCGGAGCCCGGGGTGTAATTGATGTGGTGCGAACCGGCATAGATGCCCGATACCCCGGGGGCGTTGGTGGTGTAGGTACCCATGCGGAGGTAGGGGTCCACCGGCGTGCCGTAGTAGGGTATGCCACATGAAGACAGGTAGTCGGCCGCATCAACGCAGGGGCCTTCTTTGTAGGCGTATATCTGACACTGCTCCCAATGCGGATGCGCGGGCATACAGGCGCTGGCGGGGAAAGTGTCGCGCATGGACACTATGTATGAGGAGGTGCGGGTGCGCGGTACGGTGAGGCTGTTGTTGCCGCTGACACGGTAGGTGCCGGTGGTCATGCCGATGGTCACCGTGGGGTTGCCCACCGTCTGCCACTCCAGGCGCGCCGAGTCGGCGCGGTTCTCGGCCACGCGCAGCCCCCAGGCCGCGCAAGGCTGCGAGGTGAGGTGCAGGTCGTCGAGCCAGAAGGTGCCGTCGCCGGCGAAGATATCGTGCCCGAAGAAGGCGATGCGGGCGCCGGTGGGCACCGACGAGAGGTCGACGGCAGCGAAGTGCCACTCCCGGCTCCAGTCGTGCAAGGTGGCCAGCCGGTGGAAGGTGGTGCTGTCGGAGGGGTTGGTCAGGTAGCCCACGTCGAAATAGTCGGTGTTGTTGTGCAGGTAGTACCAGAAGGTCAGCCAGATGCTGTCGGCGCCATAGTTCAGTCCCTCGTCGGGCATGATGGTGTAGCAGGTGGTGCCATTGTTGCCCAGAGACTTGCCACCCGTATGTGCAATGGCTGAAGAGACACCCACATAGTGGAAGTCGAGGTTGGGCAGGGCACCCCATCCCATTGGACGGGTGTCGGGTATTGCGTCCTCGAAGTCATAGCAAATGCTCACCTGCCCCCTCAGAGGGAGAGCCGTTAGCAGGACCGCCAGGACCGTCAGCAGATATTTTCGGTTGCAAAACATCTACGTATATAAATACGAAAAGTGGCCATTTTGTTGTCTTGAGGGGTGATTTTTAATATTTTTTAACACTTTTGCAACGCCTACAAACACAATACCTTGTCCGTACCATGTCCGACTCAAGTCCGACTGAACTCCGAGTGATGTCCGACCACGGTCGGACATCACTCGGACATGCCACGTCGCGGGTACGCATTTCATCCGTAGGAAAAACTTTTTTATGTTTTATACAATAATAACATTAAACGTTCGTTAATGATGCTAAAATATGATAATAGTATGAACGTGAAACATATTTTTGCCGCCTTTTTGTGCATGGCCCTCGCCGCTGGCGCGATGGCTCAGACCGGCCGCGACCTGCAGGACGATGAGCTGCACGGCAGCGTGAAGCGCGTCGATGCCGTCATGTATGAGGCCCGCTACGATCTGAACGACAACCTCGAGGCCGGCGACCAGCTGGAGCACCTTGTCACCGAGTACAAGCAGGACGGCCAGCGCCGCACGCAGACCTATCTCTCGGTGGCCGAGGACATCATCTTCCGCACCCGTTACAAGCACGACGGCTTCGGCCTCACGACGTTGGAGCATGTCATTGACAACCAGGAGCGCGTCATCGGCCGCACCTACTATGTCTACGATGCCGAGCACACGCTGACTGAGGTCTATGTGGAAGACGCAGAGCGTCAGGTGGAGAGCCGCATGCTGCTTAAGCACGACGCCGAGGGACGCATCAGCCAGCGCAGCTTCAACGACCACGTGAACGACGTCTACAAGCGCGAGGTCTATACCTACAACCCCGATGGTTCCATCAACAAGGCCGTCGTCTACGACCGCTCGAAGCAGAAGGTGCAGGAGAAGCGCTGGGAGTATGACGAGCAGGGCTACGCCACCAGCTATACCCTCTACGACTACACCGAGGAGGAGGTTGAGATGTTTGTCACCCTCTACAAGCGTGAATACGACTCGCACGGCAATTGGATTCGCTGCACCGAGTACGACATGCTCGGCGACCGCATGATCCCCACCTACACCACGATTAGAAATATTGAGTATTTCTAATAATGAAAAGTGGTTTCGTAAACATTATCGGCAACCCCAACGTGGGTAAGTCGACCCTTATGAACGCTCTCGTAGGAGAGCGTTTAAGCATCATCACCTCCAAGGCGCAGACCACCCGCAAGCGCATTATGGGTATCGTCAACGGCGATGATTTCCAGATTGTCTACACCGATACCCCCGGCATCGTCAACCCCGCCAACAAGCTGCACGAGCAGATGATGGGCTTTGTAGGTACCGCCCTGCAGGACGCCGACCTCTTCCTCCTCGTCACCGAGGTGGGGGAGACCTTCAAGAACCGCCACGTGCTGGAGCGTGTGGTCAGCAGCGATGTGCCGGTGGTGCTGGTCATCAACAAGATTGACCTCAGCGACCAGGCTACCATCAGCGAGAAGATTGCCTATTGGCAGGAGCAGATACCGCGCGCTGTGGTGGTTCCCTGTTCGGCCACCGAGGGCTTCAATGTGGATAAAATCTTCGACCTCATCCTCGAGCGCCTGCCCGAGCACCCCGCCTATTTCCCCACTGACGAGCTCACCGACCGCACCATGCGCTTCTTCGTCAGCGAGATAGTGCGCGAGAAGATACTCCTCTACTACCAGAAAGAGATACCCTACAGCTGCGAGGTGGCGGTGGAGAGCTACGAAGAACGCGACGGCATCGACAACATCAGTTGTCTCATCTATGTGGAGCGCGAGAGCCAGAAGGCCATCCTTATCGGTCACCAGGGTAAAGCCATCAAGAAATTGGGTATCGAGGCCCGCAAGGACATCGAGGAGTTCACAGGCAAGCGTTGCTTCCTCAGCCTGCACATCAAGGTGCTGAAGGATTGGCGCAACAGCGACCGCGCCCTTAAGAGTTTCGGCTACGCCGTCGAGGACTGATCGAAACAACAATAAATCTCAATCACTATGAAAAAGATAATGATTTGCATCACCACCGTCGTGTTGACAGTCCTGTGCGGCTGTTCCAAAACCGACGGCGACCCCATCACCAAGGAGTTCAGCATCAACAACACCTACACGGAGCTCAACGTCTCCCATGCCTTCAACGTCACTGTCAGCGACGAGGTTACTCAGGTGACCGTCACCGCCGGCGACCGCATCATGCCTAAGGTGATTGTGGAGGAGAAGAATGGCAAGCTCACCATCCGCCTCAAGAATCTGACCGTTGCCAATGGTTCGCTGACAGCACTCATCCCCTACAACTCCAACCTGAAAGATGTGGATCTCTCGGGTGCCTCCGAGTTCCATTCGCAGCATCCCATCACAGCACAGTCTGTCTCCATTGACCTCTCCGGAGCCTCAAGGTTCTACGGCGAAATCGAGGCCGCTACGAAGCTGGACCTTGATTTGAGTGGCGCGTCCGATGCCACCCTCACAGGCACCGTGGGCACGCTCGACCTGGAACTGTCGGGTGCAAGCAATATCATGCAAACGATCGTTGGCAACAAGTACGGCCTATCCTGCAACAACTGCGAAGGCGATATGTCGGGCGCCAGCACGGCTTACATCCACTGTGACGGCACTATCTCCGTCAATCTTTCCGGCGCCAGCACCATCCACTACACGGGCAACGCCTCCACCTCGGGCTGCAGTCTCTCGGGCAGTTCGAATGTCATACACGATGTTTTGTAGACAATAAAAGAAAAAAGGCTGCCAAACGGCAGCCTTTTCCTTTCTTGATTCTGGATTTACTCGGCGGCAGCTTCGCCCTCGCCCTCGCCGGCAGTGGCGCTGGCACGGGTGCTGACGATGTTCACCACCTCGCTGCTCTTCGGGTTGAGGATGCAGTAGTTCTCGGTGGCAATGTCCTGCACGCGGATGCGCTGGTTGACATCCAGGTTGGTGATGTCGAGCAGCACCTCGCTGGGCATGTTGGCGGGCAGAGCCTTCACATTGAGGCGTTTCTGCTTGTAGGCCAACTTACCGCCCTTCATGACACCCTTCGAGGTGCCGGTGGTGTGGACGGGGATGGACATCACGACGGGCTTGTCGTCGGTCAGCTCGTAGAAGTCGGCGTGGTAGACGATCTCGGTCACGGGGTGGAAGTCGATGTCCTTCAGCATGGCCATGTGGTCGGTGCCGTTGATGTTGATTTTCACGTAGCAGGGTTCGGGGTTGAACAGCACGCGCTGGAAGGCGGTCTGGTCGACGCTGAACAGAATCTGATTGCCTTTGCCATACATGACGCAAGGCACTTTGGCATCGCGACGCAGAGCCTTAGCATCCTTTTTCCCTACGTTCTCGCGGAGAGAACCGCTCATTGATACTACTCTCATTGTTGTTTGTTTTTGTTGGTTAATAAAAAATAATTATTCATTCATCTTTTTGATGACTCCTTTGCGGTGCAGGGTGGTCTCGTAGAGGTTGTTGAGGCTCTCGTAGTTGACCACGCGGCGGATAGCTTCGGCCAGCAGCCAATCGCAGCTCAGGACGTGAATCTTGCTGCTTTCGCGCTTCAGCGGGATAGTGTCGGCCACCACCAGCTCCTCCAGCTCCGAGGCCTCGACCTTCTCGATGGCCTGGCCGCTGAGCACGGGGTGGGTAATCATGGCGCGCACGCTCTTGGCGCCGCTCTGCTTGATAATCGAGGCGGCCTTACAGATGGTCGAGCCGGTGTCGATAATGTCGTCCAGCAGGATGACGTGCTTGCCCTCGACGTTGCCGATGAGGCGCATCTCACCAATCTCGTTGGGTTTGTTGCGGTGCTTATAGCAGATGACGAAGCTGTTGTTCAGGGTCTTGGCATAGGTGCCGGCGCGCTTGCTGCCACCCATGTCGGGGCTGGCGAACATCACCTCGTCGATGTCGAACTTCTCGCGGATGTAGGGCATGAAGAGGCTGGAACCGTAGAGGTGGTCCACCGGGATGTTGAAGAAACCCTGTATCTGGTCGGCGTGCAGGTCCATGGTGATGACGCGGTCCACGCCCGCCACGCTGAGCATGTCGGCAATCAGCTTCGAGGCGATGGGCACATGCGGCTTGTCCTTGCGGTCCTGGCGCGCGAAACCATAATAGGGTATCACGGCGATAATCTTCTGGGCCGAGGCGCGCTTGGCGGCGTCGATCATCATCAGCAGCTCGAAGAGGTTGTCCGTCGGCGGGATGGTGCTCTGGATGATGAACACGATACCACCGCGGATGGTGTCCTCGTAGGATGGTTGGAATTCGCCGTCGGCGTACTGAAAAACGGTGGAATTGCCCAGCGGAATACCATAGATTTCCGCCACGCGGCGTGCCAAATCCTCAGTGGCGCGGCCAGCAAAAATGAATACCTTGTCAGAACGCATGTTGCTCATTATTCTGCTGATTTTAGGTGCTTTATATTGTTTTAGGATGTTTTCTTGACCCTTGATTTCGAGTGCAAAGATACATCTTTTTATATGAATGACAAAACTTTTTTTTGCCATGTTGAAAAAAGTTAGTACTTTTGCACCCGCTTTCCGAAAGAAAAAGGGAGCACGCCCTGGTGGTGGAATGGTAGACACGGTAGACTCAAAATCTGCTGTCCGCAAGGACGTGAGGGTTCAAGTCCCTCCCGGGGTACGAAACGGAGACTGAAAAGCCTCCGTTTTTCTTTTGCAAACATTGATATTTCAGGCACTTATAAGCAAACACTCACAATGTTCAAAGATGCCAAAATTGCCGTTTTTTCACGTTTTTTCACGTTGATTTCATCATTTGTTACCACATTGTTACCACAAAATACTACTCATAACACACTGATATACAAATATTGACAAAGCATCCAAAAACAAATGTTACCACAAAATTGAAATAATGTGTATCTTTGCACCATTAAAATGAAACAAACAACTTAAATTATGGCGCAGAAATCCAAAGTCCTATATCAAGGCAACCCCTATGTCGAGGAGCGAGAGACCACTGGCGACAAGTCAAGGCTCTATCTCGTCTACAAACTTGAAGACACCTTCGAGGTGGACGAGAACGGCAAGAAACACCGCAAGCAGCACCGCAGCCGTGCCGCTATGGACTTGTGGCTTTGGAAAAAAAAAAGCATGAACTCCGTAGAGAGAAACCACAACAGCGAGACGAGAGAGAAGGCAAAGGTGGCGCGAGAGACTGCCGAGAAAGAGTTTTTGAACAAGTCGCGCGGCTATCTCCTCCCCATTGAGAGGGAACGGATAAATTTCTACACTTGGTTTGAAGAGTACATCGAGGACTACAGCAAGGCCGACAAGCGCGTGCTGGAATTGAGCCTTAAGAAGTTCAAGGAGTATATCGCCACCAGCAGGAAGTACCAGCTCTTCAAAGACAAGGTGAACCCCGACCAAATCACACCTAACATGGTTATAGGCTTTGTTGAGTATCTTGAGGGCATCTGTCAAGGCGAGGGAGCGCAGACCCTATACAAGCGGTTCAAGAAGGTGGTAACAGCCGCCACACGAGAACACATATTCAAGGACAACCCATGCGACGGTATCACGGCGAAGATTGACAACGACGGTCTGCTGAAGAAGGAAGTGCTGACCTCCGACGAGATTACACAACTGATGCAATGCCATTTCGACAGGCAGAGCGATGACGTGCGGCGCGCCTTTATCTTCTGTCTATTTACAGGGCTGCGCTTCTGCGATGTAAAGGTATTGAAGTACGGCAATATCGACCGCACAGGCCTCAACGTGAGGTATCGGCAAGCAAAGACCAAGCGAACAAATGTTGTACCATTGAGGGATGACCTACTGGCGATGATCGGGGAGGGCGAACCCAATCAACTCATCTTCCACCTCGGCAGTCCGACGGCTTGCAATAAAGCCCTGCGCAACTGGGTAGCCAAAGCCGGAATACAAAAGCACATATCATGGCATTGCGCACGCCACACATTCGGCGCTCACACATACAAGAACCTCAAAGACCTGCGGGCGACCTCGGAACTCCTCGGCCACGCCGACACCAAGACCACACAGATATACACACAGGTATTTGACGACCGCAAGCGCGAAATCATCAACAGCCTGCCCAGCATCGAGGAATAAAACTAACAAAATATGGAATATTCAGAATTGATTGAATTGAGGGACTGGTATATGCGACTATCCCCGAATGAAAGAGAGTTGGCATACAAAAAAATGGTAATAAAACAAGTAACTGCCGAACTTGTGCCGTGGGTAAAAAATGAGGATACTGATTATAAACACAGAGAGGAAGTATTAAAGGTATTGCATTGTTTAACCAAAGCAAAAAGTCCAAAAAACAATGTAGTATGTGATTATTTTGAAACAGATGATGGCAAGAGCGTAATAAACTTCCTCACTCAGAATAAAGTGCTTGTTGATTTTGGAGGGAGGTATGTAGCAACAAATATTTCGCTGTGGTATTATATTGTAAGAGAAATAACAACACAGCTCAACGAAAAAGTGGCACACAGATGGACAGGAAACAGAACATTCCAAGATAAGAAGCCAATCTTGGAAATAAGACAATGGGCATATTTAGGTGGAGTTGATTGGAAATCATTGAAAAATGCCCAAAAAGATGCAAGCGAGAGAAATGCAATGCCACAAGGTTACGCCCAAATCATTGCTAAAGTCAGAGAATTATGCAAGGAAATTTAAAAAAGTATAATCTGAATTAGATACATTAATAACTGATTATCATACCCTATCCACCCCCCACATTACCCCATACATGTGAGGGGTGGATTATTATTTTGTATATTTTTGCCGTCGAAAATGAAACAAAAAATTAGCAACAAATCAAATAACATTCAGCTATGGAAATGAACTTTATGACATTCGAGGCGACAATGGAGTACCTGGGAGTGACGAGAGGCACGCTTTATAATTACTGTTATCGTAGGCTCCTAAAGCACTACAAACCCACAGGCCGACGGCTCTATTTCAATAAAGCCGATGTGGATGCGTTCCTCGCGCAGAACCCCGTGGCCACAGCAGCCGAGATAGAGGAAGAGGCGCGTAAGATAGTCAAGAAAACAACCAAGAAGTAATGAAGAAGTCTGCAGCCGTCAAGCAACTGGAGTTAGACCTCCTCGACGAGAGCATCCGCCAGCATCCCGCTATGGCCGAGGCATTCCCCCGATCGTACTTTGTGAAGCCAAAGCGCGACGACACCACGGCCAACGGACTGACGCGGTGCATCATCGACTTCATACGCTTGCACGGAGGGCAGGCCGAGCGCATCAGCATAACAGGCCGCGCCCATGAGGTGCGGAACTCCGCGGGACGCATCGTAGATGTCAAGTGGACGCAATCGCACATGACTATCGGTACGGCAGACATTTCCGCCACCATCGGCGGCAGGTCTGTTAAAATAGAGGTCAAGGTTGGGCGAGACAGACAGAGCGAAGCACAACGGGAGTACCAACGGCAGGTCGAAGCCGCAGGGGGTCTCTACTTTATCGCCCGCACGTTTAAGGGCTTTGTGCAATGGTATAATGAGTTATGAAAGACGAAATAAAATACTATAACGCGCCTATCGAGCTGTACCGGCACTTCTTGGAGCATCCAAATAAGTGTCTCGATGAGGTGCTTGATTATTTGAGTGCTGGCTATAAATCGAATGAGCGAGACAATGCGGAAAACGAACTCGGAATTAATTTCGGCAATTGGGAAAGCAACCACGCGAGAGGAGCCAAGTTAAGGAAGAATACCTATTCGCGTGTCGAGTTCTCTATTCCGCGAAATATTTTTTGGGACTACTACAGGAATGCCAAGTCGGACATTGAGTTAAAATGCCTATTGTGTTATCTTGCGTTGAAAAGCATACAAGGCAAAAAGAGATACTACTACGCAGAGAACGCCAAGATGTTCAGACGTATGTGTGGATATGGCCGAAAAGAAGATTTTGAAATGGCAAGCAAAAACGAACTCGGCAAACTCGGTCGGGTGTTCAGCAGCGAGAGAAATATGCAAGAGAGCGGCAGGAGAATAAGAGAGGCCACGATGCTACAATTCGATAGTTTCCATTGCTCTATGCACACTCGCGGCAAACGCCATTTCTTCTTTATGATAGCCTATGAAGATAGGGAAAAGTGTATGAAAGAACTGGCAGCATATATTGAGAGCAAGAAGCCGAAGAAACAACCAAATGATTACAAGATATGATTGACAACACGGAGTTGATGATATTGGATTGGGTGAGTGTCAAAGGAAAGCCCATGCAAGTTGTAGGGATTGAACCCTCGGTAATAGTGTTCGGCTGTGGCCGTAGGGTGTCAAGAAGAAAGGTTAAACCGCTACCTATCACGGCCAAGTTTCTGTTGAAGAATGGCTTTGAGCAGAAACGCAATGACGGCTTTTTGACTTATCTGCTGGAGTTCAAAGACGAGGAACTATTTGACGGTAACGGCAAGTGTCTCTTCCCAAAGTATATTGAAATGAGGCAATACGGTGATTTGTGGTGTCTACACTCCGAATATGGCATCCAGCAATTAGTCATGCCATTAAGATACATCCACAACCTACAACATATTATGCTTGACAGCAATGTGTATCATTCATTATACGTTTAGCCTATGAATACGACAGCACCGAAAACAGAACATTATGCGCAGCGAGCTTTATTCGATGTGATGAAGTCGGGCGGTTGGTTCTCCGTCCGTCAGCTGGTAGACCTTTGCAAAGTGTCTGACCCTCGCGCCATCATCCGCACGATGATAGAAAGAGGGTATCAGTTTGAAAAAATGACCGAATTGAACAGCAAACGAGTACACTACAAGTTATACAAATTAATCACGGAGGAATAGATTATGAAATCATCAAAACAATGGAATGCCTATCTTGAACGGATAGATGAAACGCTGAAACAGCAAAAGCGGAATCGTACGCCACAATAGCATGTATATTACCGACTTGTTGAGGCCATCCGAGACCTCACCGAAGAGGTGGAAGCATTAAAAAAGCAACAGAATCCGACACCATCAACCGAAAAGCAGTAGGGCAATGCCATTTGAAAGCAGACCATACAAGAGTAGCATCGGCACGGGCATCTGCTCCGTAACCGGCTATGAAAAGCAATCTTTGAGGTGCGCCAACTGCCGCTTCAACCGTGTGAGTAATATCGGGGTGTTTGTAAATGCGGCCAAGACTGACAACAAGACTATCGGGCCGTATTGCTCCTATAAAGCCGACAATGAAATAAACAAGTAAACAATCTATAAGAAATACAAGCGGTTACGTTGAAAAATACAAAAAGCATAACATAACCGAACAGACTATCAACAATTATTCGTATCTTTGCAAATAACTTATTAACAACAAAATAATATGAGTAAGAACGACAAAAACACCCAAACCCAAGAGTGGACGGAGGAGGGTTACGACAAGTTCCTTGAAGAACACCCCGACTACCCCATCCCCGAACCCATCGCGTGCCTCAATCTCATAATGAAGAGAGAGTTTGCCGAGGCCATTGTCAAAGGCGAGAAGAAGGTGGAAATCCGAGCCTACACCCAGCACTATGTAAACCGCCTCTACGATGCCAAGACCGAGGACTTTGTGGAACGCCACAAGGAAGAACCCGATATTCTGTTTTGGTGCGACACGCTGCGGTCGGTCGAGAAAATCCACTTCCACAACTACAACAACACATGGTCGCTTGACGTGGAATGCACCCTTAACGACCTTGTAGCTCCCACCGACGACGGAATAGCGATGCTACACGAAGAATACGACTGTCACGAACTTGACGAGATACACCGCAAGCTCAAGCGTGAGGGTGCCGACGAGGTGCCGCTCTTCTTCTACTTTGAACTTGGAAACATAATCGAGAGAAAAAATATATGAGTATGAACCGCCAAAACAGAGAGAGTTATGGCAAACGAAATCCACGATGCCAACGGCAACTATGTAGGTTACTACAACGTGCGCCGGAATGAAATCCGCGACACCGTGCGCCGAGGTGGTTTGAACCAAGCCACCGCCAACGCAGGGCGCAAGGGAGCGGCAAGAAATCCGGCCATGCGTGCCAACAGGCAGGAACGCCAAGTACAGAAACGCCGTCGCGACCGCAACTATCGCGCCCGTCAGCGTGGACGTTAGTCCTTGGTGGAGAATGGCGGCTGTGAAGAAGAGTAGCAGCCGCCATTGTTTCAAAACGGAACGACACAATGTTAGAACGAGCAAAGGAAATCATCAAGGACATCAGCAGCGAGACGGACAGCATCATATTAATGCACTCCCTCTCCGGCAAGGACAGCATCGCGCTGTTAGACCTCACCGCGCCCTACTTCAAGCGCATCGTGTGTGTCTATATGTATGCCGTGGCCGACCTTGACCACATCAAGCCTTACCACCAGTATGCCGCCAGCAAGTACCGCAACACCGAATGGCTACAAGTGCCGCACTATGGCATCTACTCCTATATCAAGAACGGCTATATGGGGTGTGAGCGCAACCCGAAGCAAAGGCTGTGGAAATTGTCGGACATCATCGACAAGGTGCGCCAGCGTGTGGGCGTGGAATGGTGCTGTCTCGGTTTCAAGCAGTCGGACAGCCTCAACCGAATGTTGATGCTACGGTCATACAAAGACGGCAAGGAGAGCATCTGCTGGAGCGGCAAGAAGTTCTACCCACTCTCTACCTACAGGAATATTGACGTGCTGGAATACATCAGCAGCAAGCACCTCAAAACACCCGAAGCCTACGGCGGCGGTGGCCAGTCGTGCGGCTGCGACATCAGCGACTACCACTATTTGAAATACCTGTCGGAACACTATCCCTCCGACCTCGAAAAGATATACAGCATATACCCACGGACACGTTTCATCATAGGCGAACATGAGCAAGGCAGACAATAAGAATCAGATACGGCAGAGCGAGACACGGCAGATACAACGCTCCCAGATCCATTTGAACCCGTACAACCCGAAGCGGCACACCGACAAGCAGGTCAAGCAGCAGGTGGCCAACATCAAGGCAAACGGCTATCTCGGCGGCATCGTATGGAACGAGGCCAGCGGAAACCTCATAGACGGCCACAGGAGGGTGCAAGCCCTCGACATCATCAACAAGTACGATGGCACCGACGGAACGGACTACACGCTGAAAGTCGAGGCCGTGAATTTCGACGAAAAGACCGAACTCGAACAGCTTACATATATGGCCGTCGGCAACAGCAAGGCTGACTACAACCTCATAGCCCAATATGCGGAGCTTATCGACACAACCGCTGTCGGAATGACAGACGAAGAGCGCACGCAGCTGTTGTCACTGGTGCCTACCACAACGGATGCGGCAATAGTGGATATGGGGGCGGACTTCATCACCGCTCCCGTCAATGACCTTGAAAAGCCCGAAGCGTCCTTTGAGGACATTGCACGGCAGCGCGAGGAAGCAGACCACGCCACAGCCGACACCATCAAGGCCAAGAAGCAGCGCAACGCCGATGTGATTTCAAACCGCAACGCCGATGCCAAATGCTATATCATGCTTTCCTTTGCCAATGCGGAGGAGTTACAGACATTCTGCGAGGCGGTGGGCATATTCGTGGAAGAGAACATGACAATGAACGGAATAGAACTGTTAGGCAAACTCGATTTGTAATACTATGGGCGAGATACAGACAACAAAGATATACCAGTATTTGGCCGATGCTGTGGAGCAGGGCTACACCGTCATCAGCGAGCAGGGTGGGGCGCGTTCATCCAAGACATACAACACGGTCATTTTCCTCATCATCTACCTGCTACAGCATCCACGCACAAGGCTGTCAATCGTCCGTGCCACGCTGCCAGCGTTGAAAGGGTCGGTGTACAGAGACTTCAAGGAAATCATGATAAGAATGGGTGTATGGCATAACAAGGCACTGAACAAGTCGGATTTTGTCTACACCTTCGAGAACGGCTCCGAGGTGGAGTTTTTCTCCGTCGATAACGAGCAGAAGTTGAGAGGCCGCAAGCGTGATGTGCTGTTTGTGAACGAGGCCAACGAAATAACATTCACCGAGTGGAAGCAGCTCAAGATGCGCACGACGAAATTTGCCGTGGTGGACTACAACCCCTCCTTCGGCGACGAGCATTGGCTGTGTGCCTTGAACGAAGAAGACGGCACCTATCACTTCATCACCACCTACAAAGACAATCCGTTTCTCGAAGAGACCATCATCAAGGAGATAGAGGGCTACAAGGACACCAACGCATCGTTGTGGCGTGTGTATGGCGCAGGCTTGCAAGCCGTCATCGAGGGGGCTATATATCCCGAATACGACATTGTGGACGAGCTGCCACAGTCGCGCCGCAGGTGGATAGGGGTGGACTTCGGCTTTACCAACGACCCGACAGCCATTGTCGAGGTGAGGGAGTGCGGCAAGGAGTTGTATGTGGACGAGATAGCATACGAGAGGGAACTGCTGGCCGTAGACATTGCCGAGCGGTTGCGACCCTACAAAGGCATGAGGATTATATGCGACAGCGCAGACCCCCGACTGATAGAGGAGTTGTACCGTGTCGGCCTCGACGTTCACGGTGTAAAGAAATACAGCGGTTCGGTCATGGCTGGCATTAGCAAGGTGAAAGAATACCGGCTGAAAGTAACCCGACGGAGTGCCAACATCATCAAGGAACTCAAGAACTACACATTCCGACAGGACAAGAACGGCCATTGGCTTAACGAGCCTATAGACGCATACAACCATGCCTGCGACGCATTCCGCTATGTGGTGTTGAGCGAGATACTGGGGCAGGGCGACGCATCGGAAATCAGCCGCAGAAACTACAACGCACTGAGGAATTTAATACGCTATTGACATGGGAAAGAGACCAACATTAAAACGACTGAAAGAAGCACTTGAGCAGACGCAGGGCAACCTCACGAACACGGCGGCACTCCTCCAGGTCGGACGGTGTTCACTGTGGAAATGGGCGAAGGAAGACCCCGAATTTGCCGAAGCCATAGACGAAAGCAAGAAGAAGTTTCTCGACAGCTGCCTCACCACTGCCCGCGTTGTCGCGCTGGGCATTCCAAAGGTAGAGGGTGGAAAGATTGTCGGCTGGGAGGAGAAGCCGGACAGTAATATGCTGCGGTACTTCATCAGCACCCTTGGACGAAACGAAGGGTTCGGGGATAGTGTGGACATCACCAGCGGCGGCAATGCCATACCGCAAATCAAGGTCGAGGTCATTGACCGGCGCGAGGACGTTAGACGAGAGGAGGATGAGGCGTGAGTAGCGGCGATAAGATAGTGCATCTTCACCTACATCGGCCAGAAGAGGGATTGATGGACTTCTACTTTGCATCCCTATCTAATATGTTCCGCAAGATGCACCCGAACAAGATAGGCATTTGTCCGCAGTCACTACGCAACTACCGTTTCCGTGAACGGTAGTTCTACGCCAACAAGTTTTGCACCATAGAACTGATTACGCTGGAGTGATATAGTAACCAATTCCGTTTCGTCTGTCGGCGGTCAGTCGTAAAGGCTGGCCGCTTTTATTCGTGTATACGCATAACAAACTCACAAAACCGCACAAAACACCCCTAATTTCGCTTTTCTTTGTCGGGCTGGCACAATGTACCCCGAATGGCACAAAAGAGCCGAGAGGGCGCAAAAACGACACAAAAATGGGATGCAATCAATCTGACTACACCCCGAAGAAAGATGAATCACGTTTTTTCTGTTGCTATCTCGCCAGTGGTTGCACCTTGTGATAGTTGCCATACACAACGCTGTTGATAGTGCCTGCGTTCATTGCATACTTGACGGCCAGCACCTCAACAATTTGGTACATCCTATCGAACACATTGGACTTTGCCAGCGCGTTATAGTCTGAAATCAACATTTCATTGCGCATCTTTATGGCTGCGGTGTTGCGTGAGCCACGCTTTGTCATTTGCACCTTGATTTGTTCGCGCATTTCTTCGCGCGTTACGGTCGTATTGCGTTTCATATCTGTGTCTGTTTGATTGGTGATTAAAAGAGGGGCGGCATTGCACCGCCCCCTGGTCGCTCGGTCAGATGGTGAAGTTGCTATAATCGTGTTCTTCATCCGTGAGGAAGTCGCTGACAGCATCCTCAATAGCCACCGACAGCTCAATGCGAAGCATCGTGCCAATGTTCTCTAATGCCGCCAGCGTTTCGGCGTGGTTGGCATTGTAGTGGTTGCCGTTCTCGTCAGGCTCGGCCAGACAATCATCGTGAAAGTCCATGTACTCAACGCCAAGTTGAAGCATACGGTTAAGCATCAACATTTGGATGCACTCGGTTGTACGCGCATCAAGCGCAACGGTCTTTGGGAAATTGTTAAAACAACACATGGGTATAGAAAATAAAAAGTGAGGTATTGTCTACGTGGCCACAGACCACGCTCGGGACGTTACCGCACCCCGAATACCTCAACTTATTATTTCTCAATGCAACTTGCATCGCTGTGGATTTATTTAGACAATGCAAAGATACAACTATTTCTGATACTGGCAAAATATTTTTGAATAAATTTTTGAATTATCAATACAATACGCTACATAACAACGCATTACAAATACATGAAAATTGATTGTGTGTTATTAATAGCAGAAAGTGTGTGTGTTATTAATAGTTGTGTGTTATGTGTGTGTTATGTGTGTGTTATTAATAGCATTTGTGTGTTATAGTGTGTGTTGGTGTGTGTGTTGTTGGTGTGTGTTGGTGTGTGTTTTATTAAAAAGGAATTATTTAATAGGGATTATATTAATAGGGATTATATTAATAGGGAATAATTAAGAGTCTGCGTAAATTAAAAATTTACGTGTCACTCTTTCGGTGACGCATCTTTTTTGAAGCTCTTTTTGTCGAAGTTTTAGCATCGGGTGGATTATCTTTTTTGACATCGGGATTTCTCTTTTTGTGATGCTCTTTTAGTGTAGACGAGCCACCTCTCCCTGATGCTCTTTTTGTGAACGCTGGCGCGTTCTTTTTTTGTTTTTCGGTTTCTCTTTTTTCATCTCTCCCACTAAAGGACTTTTTGATTTGTCTTATCATCCCCACCCCCATCTTCCGCGCCACCCCCTCCCCTTGCTGCCGGAAGCCAGCAGACACCATCCATAACGGTCTACAACACATGCCATGTTAAAGGAGTAAAAAATACACACAAAACGTAATTTTATTTTGTCATTTGGAAAATTATGTATATCTTTGCATCGTGAAACAATGAGAGAACAATATGCGAATAATAGCAAAAAGCGCACTGGTTGAATACTATACAGAGCATCCACAAGCGAAACAGCCGCTTGAAGATTGGTATGAAACCACCAAGAGGGCAGAATGGAGAAACCTTGCCGACATTAGGGCAATGTTCAATACCGTGGACTATGTAGGCAACGACCGCTATGTGTTCAACATCAAAGGGAATGACTACCGCCTTATCGTGGTGATACGCTTTGCCAAAGGGCGTGTGTTTATCCGCTTCATTGGCACTCACGCAGAATATGACAAGATTACTGATATTAAAAATATTTGACCTATGGCACAGATAAAAAGCGATGCTGCTTACAGGGCAGCGATGAAAAGGATTGACGAGCTCCTGCCGCTGACTGGCGATGATGTGCCAGCAGACGACCCCAATATGCTCGAAATGGATATGCTCTGCGATATGGTAGAGGAGTACGAGGACGCACACTACCCCATCAGCAAGCCGGAACTGCCCGACGTTATCAAGTTGCGTATGTACGAGCGCAACCTCACACAGAACGCCGTGGCGCAAATGCTGGGTATAAGCGCATCACGATTGAGCGAACTGATGCACGGCAAGATGGAACCCTCCTACCGCCTCTCGCGCGAAATATGCACGAAACTTGACATATCGCCTGCGGTGGTGTTGGGGGTGTGATATTCAATGTTGATTTCTTAAAGTGTTACCCTATTGCTACCACAAAACCTTGCAATAAACTGATAGCCAGTATATGATCTATTCCCTCCCGGGGTACAGACGAGGCCCGCGCCGATTGGCGCGGGCCTCATTCTTTTTTGGCCTGTCGAGAATTAGGTCGTGCACGATGTAAATGGGTGGCTGGCAGCCGGTGGCCGGTGGTCGGTGCTCCGTCGGGGGTGGTTTGCAGGCGGTTTTCCGTGCTTGGTGCTATTTGCCGCAAGTGACTGTTAGTCAGTGTTGTATGTGTAAATAATACTTAATGTGTTGAAATTCAATGGTGAAGGTGCACCATGTCCGACTCTTGTCCGACTCAAGTCCGAGTGAGGTCCGTGTTTTGTCCGACCACAGTCGGACAAAACACGGTGTTGATACGGTGTGCAGACGGTGTCGATGCGAATAGGTCGTGCACGACCTATTTTGTTTTATTTAAGGATTGATACAATATTTATTAGGCGGTTGCGTTAAATGGGAAAACGATTGATGACTATGAAGCAGGCTTTTATTCTATGGCTGGCCCTGTTGGTGGGTGGTGCCGCGTGGGCGCAGAGCGACCGCACCGGCA
Source organism: Bacteroidales bacterium (assembly GCA_017645585.1). Taxonomy (GTDB): domain Bacteria; phylum Bacteroidota; class Bacteroidia; order Bacteroidales; family P3; genus Colimorpha. The sequence goes on along the minus strand of JAGCOF010000037.1, from coordinate 6,524 downwards.
AGACCGGCGGCCCCGAGGCCGACACCAACGAAATCTTTGTGGTGGTGGAGCAAGACCCTGAGTTTCCGGGTGGCATGGACGCTCTCTATCAGTGGATTGGCTCCAACTACAAGTGGCCGGCGAGTGCGCGTGAGTGCGACGCTTTTGGCTATGTCTATGTGACTTTTATCATCGAGAAAGACGGCTCGGTGAGCAACATCAAGCTGCTGCGCGACATTGGTTGTGGACACGGCGAGGCGGTGGTCGAGATGCTGCAGCACATGCCCAAGTGGAAGCCTGGCAAGCAGCACGGCAAGAAGGTTCGTGTGCAGTTCAACCTGCCGGTCAAAATAGAACTCCTATAGTATGAAAATTATGATTCTGGGGCCTGCATGGCCCTATCGTGGCGGCATCGCGGCGTTCAGCGAGCGCCTGGCCCGCCAATACCAGCAGGAGGGGCACGAGGTGGAACTCGTGACCTTCACGCTGCAGTATCCCAAGTTTCTCTTCCCCGGCAAGACGCAGTACAGCACCGACCCCGCCCCCGAGGGGTTGAGTATCAGGCGCATGATGAGCTCGGTGAACCCGCTGAGCTGGCTGCGCACGGGTTGTTACATCCGCCGGCGGAGGCCCGACCTGGTGGTGAGTCCTTTCTGGCTGCCCTTCATGGCGCCCTGTTTCGGCACGGCGCTGCGGGTGGCCAAACGCAAGGGGATGCGCCGTGTGGCCATCCTGCACAATCTCATCCCGCACGAGCACCGCTTTGGCGACAAGCCCTTCGCGCGCTGGTTTGTGGGCTCCAACGACGCCTTCGTCACCCTCAGCCGCTCGGTGCTTGAGGACATTGACCGCTTCGACCCGCAGCGCAAGCGGCCGCGCGTCTATTCGCCGCACCCCCTCTACGACCACTACGGTGCCATCCTGGAGCGCCGCGAGGCATTGCAGCTGCTCGGCCTGCCCGAGGACAGGCGCTATGTGCTCTTCTTCGGCTTTATACGCGACTACAAGGGGCTTGACCTGCTGCTCGACGCGATGGCCGACGAGCGGTTGGCGGCGTTGGGGGCAAGGCTGATTGTGGCGGGCGAGTTCTACGGCGACCCCAAACCCTACATGGAGCAGATCGAGCGCCTGAAGCTCGGCGAGCGGGTGGTGCTGCACACCGATTTCATCCCCGACAGCGAGGTGAACCGCTACTTCTGCGCCGCCGACATTGTGGCACAGCCCTACCGCAGCGCCACGCAGAGCGGCGTGAGCCAGATAGCCTACCACTTCGAAAAGCCTATGGTGGTGACCCGTGTGGGCGGCCTGCCCGAGATAGTGCCCGACGGCAAGGCGGGCTTCGTGGTGGAGCCCGAGCCGAAGGCCATCGCCGACGCGCTGGTGCGCTACTTCGAGGAGGATTGGACCCAGCGCCTGACCGACGGAGTGCGCGACGAGAAGCGCAAGTACGGCTGGGACAAGATGACTGCCGCCATCAACGGCGAGTCAAAGGAATAGCATGAAAAAGAACGGAAAGAATATCTGCAAGGAACTGAAGGAGGTGCGGCGTCGCATTGCCGAGGAGAACCATATTCCGTTGGAGATAAAGGAGTGCACCTACGAGGGGCCGTGCAAGGGCACCTGTCCGCGCTGCGAGGCCGAGGTGCGCTATCTGGAGAACGCGCTGGCAGGCAAACTGCGGATGGGCAAGGTGGCCACCGTGGCGGGCCTGGCGCTGGGATTGGCTTCGTGTGGAGGGCAGGTGACGGAGGGTGAGGTTATATGCGATAGTTTTCCCCCACAGGATTCGACTGTCGGGACTCAGTGTATGCCCCCAGACAGTGCCCAAGGCCCCGAAACAAATATCAAGGTGCCCGATGTGGGCGAAATGGTTGTCACCGGCGTATTAGAAGATATATGTGAGATGCCTTCGTTGCCAAAGGATAGCAACACCTCCGGCGTGAAGACAGAGGACCCTGACTGTTATGAAGTTGGTGGGATTGAGGATGATGATGCTTTGCTTGGTGTGGTTGTAGAGGATGACCCTGAGTTTCCTGGTGGCATGGAGGCTCTTTACAAGTTCCTTCAGGATAACGTTCAATATCCGCAGTTGGCGTTGGAGAACGGCATCGAGGGCAGGGTATATGTCACCTTCGTGGTGGAGGAAGACGGCAGCATCACCAATCCGCGTCTGCTGCGCGATATCGGTGGCGGTTGCGGTCAGGAGGCTATCCGTGTAGTGAAGATGATGCCCAAGTGGAAGCCTGGAAAGCAACAAGGGAAGGTGGTGCGCGTGCAGTTCAACCTGCCGGTCAACTTTGTGTTGCCGGAGGACCGTCCGCGTCTAATCGAGGGGCTGGCGCCTATAGAGGATGCCCCCCAACAAAACGAGTCCCCCAAGGCCCCCAAGGCCCCCACGCCGCAGAAGAAGGCGGACGGGGTGAAGGTGATAGTGAAATGAATAAAAGAAAGATAAAGAACATGAACAGAGGCAAAGATATTTGCAAGGAGCTTAAGGCTGTCCGCAAGCGCATTGCCGAGGAGAACGATATTCCGCTGGAGATCAAGGAGTGCACCTACGAGGGGCCGTGCAAGGGCACTTGTCCTCGCTGCGAGGCCGAGGTGCGCTATCTGGAGAATGCGCTGGCCGACAAACTGCGGCGTGGCAAAGTGGCCACGGTAGCGGGGCTTGCATTGGGCTTGGCGGTGAGCAGCGGGGTGAAGGCGCAGAGTGCTGACCCTCCTTCGGCGCCCACCACCTCTGACTTAAGGGAGGAGCGGAATGGCATGTGCGAGGTGACGGGCGTGGTGGTGGACGGCAAGACGCGCGAGGCGGTGCCGTTTGTCAGCGTGATGCTCTACAAGGACACTGCGAGGGCTCTGGTGGTAAGCACTGACTTCGACGGCCGCTACCGTTTCAGCGTTCCTGCAGGTCATTATACTTTGGTGGCCAAGAGTGTGGGTTATGCAGAATATCGCCGTGAGGTGGATGTCAAAGGCTTCACCTCCGGTCAGCCCGATGCGGCGCTGGAGGCTACGGCTGTCGTGCTCGACACGGCGCGGCTGGAGACTTCGATGACGGGCCTCGTGGAGGTGGTGTTTAGGACGGAGGGTACCATTGTGGATGAAAAGACGCAGGAGCCGCTGCCGTTTGTGGCTGTTGTCGTCAAGCAGAACGGCAAGCAGGTTGTGGGCACGGTTACGGACTTCGATGGCAATTTCAGTCTCGAATTGCCGGAGGGCGAATACGAGTTCGAGATAAGTTGTATTGGATACAAAAAGAAGACCTTCCCCGTCAAGTTGCCAAGTGATAAGCCTCTGACGCCTATCAAGTTGGAGTCCACAGGTGTTCCGCTGATTGACACCGGTATTATTGATAATATTGCGCCTTTGATGGACGTTACCGCCCCCGGCACGGTGCAAGGGACGGAGGTCGAGGGCGTGCAGGTGAGGATACAGTATTAGTCTTTAGCAGCAGTCGTGGTCGTGGCAGTGCGAACTCTTGGTTTCCAGCTCTAAGGTGCTGTGGTGGATACCGAGGGTGTCCAGCAGTTCTTTCACACGGTCGGTGACTTCTTCGAGCATCGAGGCTTCAGGGATGACGATGTGGCAGGTGAGTGCTGTCTCGGTGGTCGAGATGGCCCAGATGTGGACATGGTGCACGTTGAGCACGCCCTCCTGGCTTTCAATCTTCTGACAAATCTCCTCGACGTCGAAGCCTTCGGGCACGGCGTCGGTGCTCATGCGCAGGCTCTCGCTCAGCAGGTCCCAAGTGCTGATGAGGATGACCACGGCGATGACCAGACCGATGATGGGGTCGATGACCGTCCAGCCGGTGTAGTGGATGACCACGCCGCTGACGACAACACCCACGCTGACCAGCGTGTCGGCCAGCATGTGGAGGAAGGCACCGCGCGTGTTGATGTCATGTTGCTGCTGACGGCTGAGGGCCCAGGCGGTGAGGCCGTTGATGACGATGCCCACGGCGGCGGTCCAGATGATGAGGGTGCCGTTGACCTCGGTGGGGTGGAAGAACTTGTCGACGCTCTCGACGATGATGGCGCCCACGGCGACCAGCAGGATGATGGCGTTGAGCAGCGAGATGAGCACAGAAGCCTTGCGGTGGCCGTAGGTGAAGCGCTTGGTGGCGTGGCTGGAGGCCAGCTTGAGGGCTATCATGGCCAGCAGGAGCGAGAAGACGTCGCTCAGGTTGTGGCCCGCGTCGCTGAGCAGGCCGATGCTGTTGCCCACAACACCCGCCACCGCCTCGACGATGACGAAGAGCAGGTTGAGCGCTACCGCTATAATATATATGGTAGAGAGGCGCTCGATGTTGTGGCTGTGGTGATGGTGGTGGTGACCGTGATGGTCGTGTTCGTGGTGATGTTCGTGTGACATAATTTTAAGTTGTTTTTTCAGTTTGCAAAATTACGAACATTCCAGGAAACGGGGACCTCACCAAAAATGGTGAAAAGTCCCCTGGGTGATTATTCGTCGCGGTCGCGGCCGAAAGCCTGTCCAATCCAAGCGCGGTTGAGTCGTGCGATGTTCTGGCGTTTGATTTGCTTTGGGCACTCGGCCTCGCAGGCGTAGGTGTTGGTGCAGCCGCCGAAGCCCAATTCGTCCATCTTCATGATCATGTTGCGGGCGCGGTCCATGGCCTCGGGATAGCCCTGTGGCAGTAGGTTGAGGTGGCTCACTTTGGCGCCCACGAAGAGCATGGCGGAGGCGTTCTTGCAGGCTGCCACGCAGGCGCCGCAACCGATGCACTGTGCGGCATCCATGGCCTGGTCGGCGATGTGTTTAGGCACAAGGATGTTGTTGGCGTCGGGCACACCACCGGTGGTGGCGCTGATGTAGCCGCCAGCCTGGATGATCTTGTCGAAGGCGGTGCGGTCGACCACCAGGTCCTTGATGATGGGGAAGGCTTTGGCGCGCCAGGGTTCGACCCAGATCTCGTCGCCGTCGTGGAAGTGGCGCATGTGGAGCTGGCAGGTGGTGACACCGTCGTCGTTGCCGTGGGGACGGCCGTTGATGTAGAGGCCGCACATGCCGCAGATGCCTTCGCGGCAATCGTTGTCGAAGCAGACGGGGTGGGCTATGTGGTCGTTGATGAGCTTCTCGTTGAGCTGGTCGAGCATCTCGAGGAACGAACAGTCGGCGCTGATGTTGTCAATCTCGTAGGTCTCGAAGTGGCCTTTGGCGCGGGCGTTCTCCTGACGCCAGATATGTAGTTTGAATTTCATGGCTTACTTATAATTACGTTTGACAATCTGGATGTGCTCGTAGTTGAGCTCTTCTTTGTGCATCACTTCGGGCTTGTCGTGTCCTTGGTACTCCCAGGCGGCTACGAACATGAAGTTGTCGTCATCGCGCATGGTCTCGCCGTCTTCGGTCTGGTGCTCCACACGGAAGTGGCCGCCGCAGCTCTCCTCGCGCTGGGTGGCGTCGGCCACGATGAGGCGTGCCAGCTCGAAGTAGTCCTCTAGGCGGTAGGCCTTCTCCAGCTCGGGGTTCATCTCGATGGCTTTGCCGGGGATGGTGACATGCTGGCGGAAGTCGGCCTCCAGCTCGGCAATCTTCTGCTCGGCGGTGGCGAGGCTCTCCTTGCTGCGGGCCATGCCGCAGTATTCCCACATGATGCGGCCGAGGGCCTTGTGGTAGTGGTCGACGGAGTGCTCACCCTGTATGTGCATCAGGTCGTCCATGCGCTTGCGCACGGCGGCTTCTGCTTCGTCGAACTCGGGGCCTTCGGGTTTGATTTTGCCCACGTAGATTTGGTCGGCCAAGTAATTCTGGAGCGTGTAGGGTAGCACGAAGTAGCCGTCGGCCAAGCCCTGCATGAGGGCCGATGCACCGAGGCGGTTGGCACCGTGGTCGCTGAAGTTGGCTTCGCCGGCAGCGAAGAGACCGGGAATGGTGGTCTGCAGCTCGTAGTCGACCCACAGGCCGCCCATGGTGTAGTGCACGGCGGGGTAGATCATCATCGGGTACTCGTAGGGGTCCACGTCGACGATCTTCTGGTACATCTGGAAGAGGTTGCCGTACTTCTGCTCCACCACGTCGCGTCCCAGGCGCTTGATGGCGTCGGCGAAGTCGAGGTAGACGGCCAGGCCGGTGGGACCTACGCCGTAGCCAGCATCGCAGCGCTCCTTGGCGGCGCGGCTGGCGACGTCGCGCGGCACCAGGTTGCCGAAGGCCGGGTAGCGGCGCTCGAGGTAGTAGTCGCGGTCCTCCTCGGCGATATCGAGGGCGTTCTTCTCGCCGCGGCGGATGGCCTCGGCGTCCTCTTTCTTCTTGGGCACCCAGATGCGGCCGTCGTTGCGCAACGACTCGCTCATCAGGGTGAGCTTCGACTGGTAGTCGCCGTGCACAGGGATGCAGGTGGGGTGGATCTGCACATAGCAGGGGTTGGCGAAGGCGGCACCACGGCGGTGGCACACCCAGGCGGCGCTGCCGTTGCTGTTCATGGCGTTGGTGCTCAGATAGTACACGTTGCCGTAGCCACCCGAAGCCACCACGACGGCATGGGCGGCATAGCGCTCGAGCTCGCCGGTGACCAGGTT